>JAIRRB010000109.1 GCA_031256195.1 Treponema sp. | reverse complement strand
ACACCGTGACGGAGCACGGCATTTTTGCCATGACACCCCTCATCACCGCTTGTTTTACGCATATTCTTCTTTATTTGTGTTTTTCGTTTGGATAGAGAATAGGGTAAACAACCGCTTTGCATATTAATGAAGGGTATCAATACCGCAGGGCTCGTCAACAATAGTTGACACGCCCTGCACCCGCCGCCTACGGCGGCTTTCCACGGCAAGATCGGACTGAAAGTCCGGCGGGGTATTAAACCCTTCGGTGACTGCGCTCGTTCGGTCAAGGCCTGAGCAAGCTCGGCCACGACACTCACTTCGCTTGTCAATAAGACTATGCATTGTTACGAATAGCGCCGTTCATGCGTTTGTCGTGGTCAATAGTTAGAAAATGTGACCCCACTATCATCTGCCTGGAAGTGAAAAAGAATTTCACCACGGAGGTCACGGTAAATTATATTAATTCGAGTAATTTACGAATTTTTTCCTTTATTTGTTTTTTCGTATCGAAATTTAAGTATTCAGGAAAAAAGTCTTGCGGCATAACTTCAAGGGCTTCGGCAATTCGTATTAAAGTAAGGACAGAGGGCTGTTTTTTGCCTTTTTCGATATTGGTAATGAAACTTTGGGACAAATTTGACCGTAAGGATAATTCCATCTGGGATATTCCTTTTTGAGTCCGAATCGATTTTATTCTATCAACAACGTATCGTAACTGTTCCCCTATATCCATAAACAAAAAATAATGCTCTATAGTACTTGACACAATATTCTAAAGACTATATAATATGTTCTATAGAAATATAGTTTTTTCACAGGAAAAAAAGGAGTTTTTCAATGAAAAGTATGTTCAAAGTTCTACAGATTTTCGCCCTTATGGCGGTAATTTTCGTATTGGCGTTTACCGCCTGCAAAGAGCCGGATACGGGGCCGGTGGAAAAGTTACTGACCGGAACGGTCAGTATAGATGGAACCGCTCAGGTGGGGCAGACATTGACGGCAAATACTGGTTCTCTGGGCGGCAGCGGAACCATTACTTACCAGTGGAAGCGGGGTAGTACCGTCATCGGCACGGACAGCAGTACCTATATTATACAATCCGCCGATGTGGGTTCAACCATAACCGTAACGGTAAGCCGTGATGGCTATTCCGGCAGTATTACCAGCAGCCCGACAGCCGTTGTTACCGGAGAATCAACAACGCACAGTCTGGCTTTTACATTGATACGCAACGGTACGGCATATTCGGTTGCAAAAGGCACGTCAACTGCCGCCGCCGTAACCGTCCCGGCTGTACATAATGGACTGCCGGTAACAGAAATAGCGGATTCAGGATTTGCTTCCTATATGAATTTGACCAGCATTACCATACCCGACAGCGTGACAAAAATCGGCAGTTTCGCATTTTCCAACAATACCAGCCTGACGAGCATTACCCTGCCGTTTGTCGGCGAGATACTGAACGGAAGTTCAAATACCCATTTGGGGTATTTGTTTGGCGCGCCAAGTCCGAACGGTCAAAATAGTTATATTCCATCATCGCTTAAAACCGTTATTATAACCGGTGTAACGGGCGGCATAAGTATAGACAGTCAGGCTTTTAATGGTTGCAGCAACGTAACGAGCATTACGATACCCGACAATGTAACGAGTCTCAACCTGAGTATATTTCAAACTTGTACCGGCTTGACCAGTATTACCCTGCCCTTTGCCGGCGCAACTTTAACCGGAACCTCAAATACCCATTTGGGGTATATATTTGGCGCGTCAAGTTATAGCAGTCAAAATGCTTTTATTCCGTCATCACTGAAAACCGTTATTATAACGGGACGTATTGGCAATAATGCGTTCCAAGGTTGCAGCGGTTTGACGAGCGTCACGATAGGAAACAGCGTGACGAGTATTGGCGATAGTGCGTTCTCCGGTTGCAGCGACTTGACGAGCATCACAGCAGCAAGCGGTAATACGGTATACCGGAGTGAAGGGAATTGTCTGATAAGAATTGCAAATAACGCCCTTATATCAGGTTGTAAAACCAGTGTAATACCCGACGGCGTGACGAGTATCGCTGGTTACGCGTTCTCCGGCTGTAGCGGCTTGACCAGCATTACGATACCCAACAGTGTGACGAGTATCGGTAGTTCCGCGTTCTCCTTTTGCAGCGGTTTGACGAGCATTACCCTGCCGTTTGTCGGCGCAACTTTTTTTGGGTATATATTTGGCGCGTTCCGTGAAAGCGATCAAAATAATTTTATTCCGTCGTCACTGAAAACCGTTATTATAACGGGCGGAAGTATCGACTATAGGGCGTTCTACGGTTGCAGCGGTTTGACGAGCATTACCTTTGAAACGGGGAGCGCCATTACCAGCGCGAATTTTGGTTCCGATGTCTTTCCTGGTGGAAATACTTTAAGGACGGCCTACCTTTCAGGCGGCGCGGGGAGATATACCAGAAACGCTGCTGATTGGGGTAACTGGGCGAAGCAGTGAGAGATAACACAAAAGCGCCTGACACCCAAAATACAGGGTGCTTTCATGAGTTGCGTTTCACCTGCCCTTATGGGCAGGAAAAATTATGAGGCTTTTTAGCCGGACAAAAGGATGGATTTATGAAAACTCTTACCGGAATTTTTAAGATTATCGTCATAGGGGCGGTAATCAGTTTCACCATGACGGCGTGCGACAACGGCTTAAACAGTAATAAAGATGGTGGCACCGTAGAACCTTCAAATACCTCTGTCAAAGAAATATTATTAAACGAGACCATTACAAAACAAGTATCCGCTTCTTTGGCAAAATTATATTCCGCCTATTATGCCCATGACCTGAAATGTATACTGGTTACCTACAAAGTTGAAACAATTGAAAATATGTTTTTGGAGTATCTTTCAAAGGTCGTTATAGCGCAACCTAACCTCAAAGAATTTGGTTTTACCGAGAAACTCAGATACAGCGAGACAACACAAATTAAAAATATAAATAGTCTTACCGTGAATTTTAATGCAACCGTATGGGGTGCGGGAGTAGGATCGGGAGCTTTTGCGGGAGCAAGTGCGTCTGCTTCGGTGTTTTCGCTGCTCGGCGCTTTTAGTCCGGAAGCAAAAGCACAGGCATTCGCTGGCGCCGGAGCCGGAGCGACAGCAGGTAAACTCGGTTTTGATATAAAGTCTGTTACAACTAATGAATATACACGTATATATGAGCAATCTTACGAAGTTGAACATTCACTTAAATATGACATGAGTCAATGTCCGCCCGGAAAAGAGTATGCGGTTGCCGCTTTTGCCGATGTGGGGATTTACCAGGTTTTAAAATATGACCTTCAAACCAAAACCGCAACCGCCATACCGGGAAAATCATTGTGGTTTAATGTTGAGTCCACGCCTAAATTGGGTATGTATGAATATTCAAAAGAGGAAGAACTGTCTATTCCTCAACAACTTGAGCCTTTTAAGGTTATAAATATTGTTGTTAATGAAGCAGATTTATATATGGGGCTTAAAAAAGAAAATAATTTGTCTATAAATGGAAAAGACATTACTGACATCGGTTACTTTGATAAATCGACAACTGAAACATTCAAACCGGATTTACTTATACCAATACTACAACAGTTTGATTATACAAAATTACGAATTAATGTCTCATTCGATTACCGTCGTCAACTGGTATCATTAGTAAGTATAGCTTTAAGACTGAGAATAATAAACGACAATAATACTGAACTCGGGCGAAAAGACTTTAATACTGCAATTAATTGGGAACAGGGTAATTTTTTACTGGACATTCCTATCAATAAGATGAACAGTGATGCCGGAGAATTTATGATAGAATGGAGCAGAGTTGAAAAAGGGGTAGCTTATTCTCAACTGAGCGTTGGAAATAGAACTATAACCATAACAGCATTGAAATAAAATATATAGGCAACACCAGCTATGAATGGGGTACACGGAGTTTTAAGATTTTTAGGTCTTTCCCTTCGTGTACTCCGTGGTGAAATTTCTTCTCCCTATTCCCCGCCACGAAATACACATACGTTGACAATCCGCCGCTTCCATGAAATAATTTTAATAAATGAATGTGAACACCAGGTATAAAGACAGTGTCTTTTCCCTCCTCTTTAACAATCCTGACGCCCTCAGGGAACTGTACTCGGCCATAGAAGGAGTTGCCCTGCCGCCTGACATCCCCATTGACATTAATACCCTTTCCGATGTCCTCTATATGGAACAGATTAATGACCTTTCCTTTACCGTTGATAACCGCCTGGTTATCTTAATCGAACACCAGTCTACCATCAATCCCAATATGCCGTTGCGTCTGCTGTTGTACATTGCGCATATTTACGAGAAAATTATCGACCGCAAAAAAATGTATCAATCGAAGTTTGAAAAAATCCCCGCGCCCGAGTTCATCGTGCTGTACAACGGCAAGGAGCCATATCCCGACCATGAAACGCTCAGGCTTTCTGACGCTTTCAAGGATACCTGCGGTTTGCTGCCGGTACAGACGACCATTACCACCTCGCTGGAACTGGTTGTACAGGTATACAATATCAACCATGGCCACAACGCGAAAATCCTGGAAAAAAGTCGAAGCCTTGACGGATATAGCATCTTTGTAGATAAGATACGCGAATACGCGCTTACCCTTCCCCTTGAGGAGGCGATGAAAAAAGCCGCAAAATATTGCATGGACAATAATATACTCAAAATATTTTTCGAGACACACAGTACGGAGGTCTTTAATATGCTATTAACCGAATGGAATCTGGAAGAAGCAAAAGTTGCCTGGCATGAAGAGGCTTGGGAAGAAGGTATGGAAAAGGGTATGGAAAAGGGTATGGAAAAAGGCTTGGAAAAAGGTATGGAAAAAAGTAAAATGGAAATTGCCCGTAACGCTCTGGCTGAAGGATTTTCTATTGACGCTATTCGGAAAATCACCGGCCTTAACATGGATGCCATTCAAAACATTCAGGCTGGTTTGTAAAGGGGAACGCGCATTGGTTTCGGTCAATGGAATTTCGCTGCATTGTTAGTAGGGTAAAAATTCTTCATATAACCTCACTTCAATTTATCCAGCATGGCCGCCAGTTCGGCAGGACTGAGCGCGTCTTCTTCCAAAGGGAGGCGTTTGCGTAATGTTTGGGAAAGCCGGGTAATCTGCGGCGGCAGGATTCCCGCTTCGGCCAGTTGTGCTGTCCGCGCGCAAATTTCCCGCGGATTTCCGTCCATAAACACGCTGCCGCTTTTCATTACCACAAGCCGCTGCGCATATTCCGCAATGACGTTTATGTTATGCGTAACCATTATTATCGTATAATCCTGCTGCTGCAGGTTTGCCAGAATCTCCATAATTAAATCACAGCCCCGCTGGTCCTGACCGGCGAGCGGCTCATCCAGCATGATAATTTTCGGGCCCATCGCCAGAATTGACGCAAAAACGGTTTTTATCCGGTCTGCCCTGCCCAGAGCCGGCGGAAAAACATCCCGCTTGTCCAAAAGGCCCACCAGGGACAAGGCCGTTTCCGTTTTCTCCTGAATTTGGCTGGCGCTTAACTTCCCCCCCGCAAGGGACCCCGCAGGCGCGTGTTTGAGGGCGAAACTCACTTCATCGTATACCGTGGATTCAAACAACTGCCGGTCGCTTTCCTGCATGACCAGGCCGACCTGCCCGGCTATTTCCGCAATGTCCATCTCCGCCGTATCATGTCCCCGCAGCAGAATATTCCCCTGCGAAGGGCGCGCCAGGCCGCTGATATTTTTCAGCATGGTGGTTTTTCCGCAGCCGTTCTGCCCGATAATCGCCGTAAACTCATTTCCCCTAACGGAAAGATGTATATCATTCAAAATAAAATTGCCGGAATTATACCGGTAGTACAAATGGTTAAGCTGAATTACGGGAACAGTGTTATTCATACCATTTAACCACCGATTCTTCAGCTTCACTCAGATTGACGGGGAAGCGGGGCAGCGGCTTACCCAGAGCGGCCATGCGGCAGGCAAATTCCGCTACCGCAGGCACGGCAATGGCGCAATCGGCCAGCAGGCGCTGATCGGCAAAGATACGCTGCGGGCTGTCCAGCGCGGCAAGGCTTCCGTTTTTCAAAACGCATATCCTATCGGCAAAGTCCGCCGCTTCTTCGCCGGAATTGGTCGCCATCACTACCGTCAGTCCGGTACGGTCACGCAGGTCCCGAATAAACGAAAGAACTTCCCGCGCCCCCGCCGGGTCAAGCTGCGAGGCCGGTTCGTCCAGCGCCAGAATTGTTTCCGCCATCGCCAGAGCGGCGGCAATGGCAAGGCGTTGTTTCTGTCCGCCTGAAAGCATTGACGGGGCATAATCCGCATAAGCGGAAAGTCCGGCAAGGTCCAGCGCCCAGCGCACTCTTTCCCTGATTTCACCGGCAGGCCGGAGTACATTTTCAAGGGCAAACGCAATTTCGTCGCTGACCCTCGCGGTAAAAAGCTGGGTCTCGGGGTCCTCAAACGCCATTCCCGTTTTTTCGGCAAGCCGCGCAACGGTACACGATGTTGTCAAGACGCCGTCTATCGTCACCGTACCCATCAGTTTTCCGGCCAGCGAATGGGGGATAAGGCCGTTCAGGAGGCGGCACAAGGTAGTCTTCCCCGCACCGTTCTCCCCCATCACGGCGATAAATTCCCCCTCCCCTATGGTCATGCTGATATTTTTAAGCGCCCAGTCCTGAGCGCGGGAATAGGCCCAGGAAACATTTTCCAGTTTAATGACGCTGCCGGACACGGTGTTACCTTTTTACAAGATAGTTTGCCGCCAGCGTAACAACAAACCATGTTATGCCCGCCGCACACACGCCGTAATCAAGGGCGGACAGTCTTATTTCCCGCAGCCAGGTTCTGGTTCGGTACGCGCCGAATGCCCTTGAATCCATTGCCAACGCGGTCATTTGAGCCTGCCGCATTGCCTTAATCATCAGGGGAAAGGCAATCGCCGGGTATTCCCGCAAGCGCACAGAACGTATACCCCGCAGCCTGCGGGCATCCATAATCAGCCGGGCTTCTTCTTCAAATAACGGAATCAAATTAAGCGCCGAGGTAATAATAAAGGCCGCGCGATAATTCAGACCCAGCCGGGTAATACCCAGAGCAAGAAGCTGCGCATCGGTGGTCATGGTCAGCGTCGGCATCAGAGCGGTCAGCGTCATGATACGGCAGCCTATCATCAAACCGGCGGACAGACCCTGCCCAAAGAAAAATTGCACAACAATGACCAGCACCACAAGGCCCGTCAGGAATATGAAATGAGGAAATATTTTTTTTAAGGGAATCCCCGCCGCATGGCACAGGCCCAGCGCCAGCAGCATCTGTACTGCGGCGACAATCAAGGTATCAATAACAAAAACAAGTATGGTAAAAAGCGCTGTCAATATCAGCTTGGTCCGGGGGTCTAATCTATAGAGAAAAATAACTTACCGTTCCTCGCGTATCCAGGCATCGCTAAAACCGGCAGCTTCAAGGCGGCGGATAACCCCGTCCATATCGGCGGCTCTTATTCCTATAATAACAACCCGGTACAGGCTGCCAAACTGTTCATAGTAAGGGGTAAAACCGGTGGATTTCAGCCGGTTAAAACATTGCTGGGCCAAACCGGTATTGGAAAAAGCGCCCAACTGTACGCGGTAAACGCCGCCCCGGTAAGGGTCAGGCATTCCCGGTATGACGTTTATGGAGTACCGGTATGCGGGCGGGGCGGCAGGCGGAGCGGCGGCAGAAGGTAAAATAATATTGACCGTAGGGGCAACCGTCCGTACCGGCGGCTGCGGCGGCAAATGAGAATGGGACGAAGCCGACGGCTGCGATGCTAACTGGGACGAAGCGGCGGCCGCGGCTGCGGCAGTCTCGGCGGCCCTGGCCGATTGAGCGGCGGCGGCGGCAGATTGAGCGGCGGCGGCGGCAGATTCAGCCGCGGAGACAACAGCGGCGGTGGCGCCCTGCGAATGCTCATCTACCCTTTCATGCTCCCTTCCGTTACCGGCGGATGTACCGGCGGACATTTCAGGCACAGGGGAAGATTCAGCCTGATTAGCGGCCGACATTTCAGAAAAAGAGAACTGTTCAACCTCACGAACAGCCGGTCTTTCAGGCGCAGGAGGAGGAGGTACAGCCTGATTAGCGGCCGACATTTCAGAAAAAGAGAACTGTTCAACCTCACGACCAGCCGGTCTTTCAGGCGCAGGAGGAGGAGGTACAGCCTGATTACCAGCCGACATTTCAGAAAAAGAAAACTGTTCAACCTCACGAACAGCCGGTCTTTCAGGCGCAGAAGGAGGTACAGGCTCATTACCAGCCGACATTTCAGAAAAAGAAAACTGTTCAACCTCACGACCAGCCGGTCTTTCAGGCGCAGGAGGAGGAGGTACAGCCTGATTACCAGCCGACATTTCAGGGAAATCGAAGGGGAACGGAAACGGTTCATCCTCAGGTTCAACTTCACTGGCCTCAGCTCTTCCGGAAGGAACAAGGAATTCCTGCTCATAGGCGGGAGTTATTTCACGGGAAGGGAAAGATTTGCCTTCAAAGGACGGCATTTCAGGAATATCGGGATTATCAAGGGTAGGAAAAGGTTTTTGTTCATCCTTTCCACCTCCCGCAAAAACAGAAACGGCGGGAATCAGGGTAAAAATCATGCAATACAGACAAAAAATTAGTATCTTTTTCACTATATTACCTCTCTTTAATATTAATATACCTGCCCGATAATTGCAATATAGAGCAATCTTTTTTAGTAGGTGAAATTTTCGCTTGCGGTTTATGGAAAATCGGCTATACTATAATTATATGAAATAAAACACATAAGGAGTACAGTTACATGGACGAAAAAGCGCGTGAAAACAACAGGCTCAGGCAGAGGAAGTTCCTTGAATTACACAAGGATGAAGTCAACAGCAAAAGGCGGGAAAAATACCATGAGCGTATAAACAGCGGTAAATGCCCGCGCTGCGGGGGCAGGGTAAAAAAAGGACGTACCCTCTGCACCGCTTGCTGCGAGTATATGCTTGATTTGAACCGGAAATACGCCAAGCAGAAGAAGACGGCCGCAAAAGCCAGGACAAAAACAAAGGCAAAGCCAAAAGCCGCCAGGAAGAAAGTTAGGTAAAGGGTATCATACCCTTCGGTGACTGCGCTTGTTCGGTCATGTCTGAGCAAGCTCAGCCACGACACTCACTTCGCTGGTCAATAGCGTTTCCGCCGGGGCGTATTGAGGACTTGCGGGCTTTGACCAGCATAACGTCACCCAGACCCAGGGCTTTTGCCGTTCTGTCGGCAAAGGTCTTGAGGGGGAGAGGTGCAATTCCGGCGGCAAGCCCCCCCCAGGTGTAGACCCCTTCCGTTACAAAGCCCTGCGTTTCCAGCATGGCTTTAATGGTGCGTATCGAAAAAAGGTACAAATGGTCAAAGATGGCCGAACGCCAGCGTCTGCCCAGAAGCCGGGCCTGAAAACCGTCAATATTCGGCGTGGTAAGCATGAGGTATGCGCCGGGGCGCAGTATCTGCCATGCCTGGCGGATAAACGCTCCGGGATGGTTAAGATGTTCCACCAAATGGGACGCAAGCGCCAAATCAAAGGATTCCGGGGGAAAGCGGCAGTCTTCCAAATTTTGACAGCGAACATCAAGCCTCCGCTCATTGCGGGCATATTCGGCGGACGGTGAAATTTCAACCCCCGTTGTCCGCCAGCCCCTGTCCCGCAGAAAAGCCAGCAGCGCGCCGGTAGCGCAGCCTATATCCACCACAGCCGGCGGCCCATTGGTACATTCCATTAATTCCTGTTCTATACGGTCAAAGCCCGCATCCGCAAGGGCGCGTTTTTGCAGGTCAAGAAAGGCCGCTTCATTTTTCAGTTCATAGGCAAGGTAATCATTTCCGTAGGTTTGCCGGTAACGCCGCTCCACATCGGCGGCAAGGGGCTGGGGATTTATTTGAACCAGGCCGCAGCCGGCGCATTTGACGTAGGAGAAACCTTCGCAGGAAAGGGATGACTTAAACCGACTGCCGCCGCAGAGGACGCAGGGAACAGGCCGGCGTTCTTCCGCTGCTACCGGCGTAGACCATGTTTTTTCAGGCTGCCGGAAATTCATACGGCTATTGACCAGCGAAGTGAGGGTCGTGGACGAGCTTGCTCGAACATGACCGAACAAGCGCAGTCACCGAAGGGTTTAATACCCTTCATTCAACAATCATCCGCATTGAGGCATTGCGGGAATTACCGGCAATGTCCTGCACAATTACTTCCAGTATCGCCTGCCCCCGGCTTAGGTGTACCTCGCCCACCTCAAAAGCCGGATAGGGAGCGTATACCCGCTCTGCGGGAATCAGTCCGTTACGGCTCACCATCAACATACCGTTGCGGGCGCATATAGTCTCAAAGGAAAGCGCCCCGGCTTCCTCGCCATTAACGGAACAAACGATACGGTGAGGGGCAAGCGGCAGCCCTTTGGGTTCCAGCAGAGTATCAAAAGAGTTAACCATAATGGCATACCTGCCCTGACTCAAACTCCGCAACTGACCGCCTTCCAGCAGCCTGCCGTCGGCCCGGCGCAGTTGTATCCCCACAATCTGCGGCGGAACAGTATCGGGAAAGGGGGTGATGACCATTAACGCATTTACCCAGCGCCTCTCCTTCCGGTCATACAATACAAAATAAAAGCCGTTGCGCCGGGACCAGCCGGAATTACCCGCCGCGGCAAGGGGAACGCCGCGGTCTGTTTTTGACAGCCACCGGTTTCTGCTTTCATTGAAAGGACCTGCCTCGTATCGTCCGTAAACGCTTATCAGCCCGTCATTGTGGTCTACGGCGGACCATGCCCCCAGAGGGGAAGGCAGCCGGGAAGCAAGCTCTTTTCCGGTACAGGAGAAAATCATCTCTCCGTCACCGGCGGCAAGTATATCCCCTTCCCCTTCAAATACCGTTCCCAGAGAAGGCCTGCCCCGGTCATTAAAACCGAAATTGCGAACCATAAGGGCATCCGGTAAAGGCCACTCCAGAGCGGTCAGGGGATTGCACAGCACAAACGCCGCCAGCAGGAAGAACAAACCACGGAGGTCTCGGAGTATGGAAATGTCCAACAAGCAAGAAATTAACCACGGATGTTGCACGGAGTTGCACGGAGAAGTAGCAGGGAGAAGCTGGTATGAAAATTTTCTTCCCCTCCGTGGTACTCCGTGGTGAATTCTTCTCTCTATTTCCCCGCAGCGCACGTGGAACTCCGTGGTAAAAATTCTTTTCTTATGCTTTTTCATTACCTTTTTTCCAAATCAAAAGAAACGAGGGTTTGTCCGCCGCCGACAATCAGCCGTGAATCTATCCTGCCCAAAAATACCTCCGCGCTCCTGAACGGCGACTCCACGATTACCCTGCCGGGCAGTCTGATGCCGATCAGTTCTTTGGCATCCCCAAAACGGGAAATAACAACGAACACCATTCCCTGACCGCCCGATTGATCAAGGGCGCTTATCTCCCCGTTCAATGCCACCCTTCCCGCCTGCCGGGCGCTTATTTCATAAAAGCCAAGCCCGCCGCCGCGTTCAAAAACAACCCATCGGTCATTTTCAACAAAACTAATATACACCGGACGGCGAAAACCGTCACCCAGAAATTCATGATAAACCACTTTGTAATCAGAGGTATTGGCTCCATAGCGTTCCAATACCAGAAAACGCTGATCGCCAATACCTGAAATAAGGGCCAACCGTGAACCGTCACGCGACAGAGCGCAGCCCAGAATAACCGCATACCGCGATCCGCCGGGCTCAAAAGTAAATACCTGCCTTCCCCTGCTGTCCACAAGTCCCATTACGCCATCCAGAGACCCGGTCAGCACCAGCCCCGCGGCGGCGTCAACACAGGTCAGAGGAGCGGGAAATTCATAAGTCCAGGATACCGCGCCGGAACGGTCAATTTCGGAAATGACATTCTGTTCACTGCCTATGAGAAAAGTCCTTTCATCAAGGAAGAAGGGATAGCCGCGGGGATTTTCAATCAGGGTAAGCGTTTCTCCGTTACTGTCATAGACAGTGATACGGTCAGGTTCCGCCCCGTATTCGGCCCAGCGTTCAGGAGAAAGCGAAACATTGGCTTTTTTTACCTGATTGACGGAAAAGAAACCGTCCCGGCTGATATAACCGAACTGGCCGCCCAGACTGAAGGGAATCCTCCGTTCCGCGGACAAAGCGCCTGAATCCTGAAACAGACCGCCGTCCAGAGATACCGGAATTTCCGGCACGGCGGATTCAATGGAATTGAGCCAACAGGGAACCAACACGGTCTCAAGGGGGATTGGCCGCGCCGCCAAAAAAAAATAAGCCGCAAAAAGCGCCATCCCCACAATAAACCCAATCTTTCTTTTCGCAATCACTCCGG
>JAIRRB010000108.1 GCA_031256195.1 Treponema sp. | reverse complement strand
GGGGGCCGCAATGGAGACGATAATGGAAACAATGGTATCTATTTTCGGTACGTTTATATCCATATTTTAATAATAAGATAGTTTTTTAAGGCTGGCAAGCCTAATTTATACGCCCGGCGCCACCAACATTAAACCAATGCCGCCGCGCCGCCAAAGGCGGCGGCTTGACGGCACTGTACAAAATTGCGGCTGTTACCGCTTACGGTTCTTGCAATTCCCACTCTACAGTTGTTTGAAAATGACCCGGGAATATCTCTATCTGCGTTATTGTCGCGGTATACGTTCCCGGCGTTCCGTTGGTTGAGTTCGTTGCGTAAAACTTGGCGCGTAAGTTGCCGTCAAATGCAGAATTGTCAAAACTGCCCGGAGGTATCGTGCTTTTAAAAATTACGCTGGTAAGGCTGGCGCAATTAAAAAAAGCGCGATACTCAATTCTGGTAACGCTGTTGGGTATGATTACGCTGGCAAGGTTGGTACAACCTCGAAAAGCAACATTCCCAATGCTGGTAACACTGTTTGGTATAGTTACGCTTTCAAGGTAGGAGCAATCTTCAAAAGCACCATACCCAATTCTTTCAACGCTGTTGGGTATGGTAAAAGAAGTTGCTGTTTTACCTCCCGGATATCCAAGTAAAGCGGTTTTGTTTTTGTTGTACATTATGCCGCTTTCTGAGCTATATGCGGTATTTGCAGAATCAACATTTATTGCGGTAAGTTTGGCGCAGCCGCCAAAAGCACCATCCCCAATACTTTCTACGCTGCCAGGTATGGTTATTTCAGTAAGGCTGTTACAACCCCCAAAAGCCCATCCCCCAATGCTGGTAACGTTGCCCGGTATGGTTATGCTGGCAAGGCTGCTGCAACTGGCAAAAGCATTATTCCCAATACTGGTAACTCCATTGGGTATGTTTATACTGGTAAGGCTGCTGCAATCGTTAAAAGCATTCTGCTCAATACTGGTAACGCTTTCCGGTATGATAATACCTGTGAGGAAAATACACCAACTAAAAGCATCCCCCTCAATGCTGGTAAGGTTACTGCCGGAAAGGTCAATGCTAACGTATTTGTCGTTACTATAAAGGAGCGCAGCTCCAACGCTTCCACTCGTGTAGTAGTTTCCGCCGAGATCGTTCACATTCACTATAACGGTATAGGGAGCGGCGGCGGTATTGACGGGTTGGGTATTTAGCCATGTGCGTAAACCGGAGCCGCTGGTAAAGGCTAATTGGGGGACGGGGCGGGTGTCTCTGGCGTGCGCGGAATCATGTGTGCATATTTCTGTTTCCACGCCTGCCGCCGTGTAAGAGGCGGGGCTTGTTACCGCCCATTCCCAATCGTGGCCGAGCGGGCTGCCGATAGATTGCGTCTCTTTATGGCCTGTGTTATGGGAACAGGTTCTTTCCTGTACTTCCGCATCCGCGCAAGTGGCCGGCATTTTTGTCGACCATGCGCCCCAGGAATGCGCGGCGGGGTCAGGGCTGCCGGCAAATCGTGTCTCTTTATGCTCTGCGTTATGGGAACAGGTTCTTTCCTGTACCTCCGCGTTTGTACAGTTGGCCGGTGTTTTTGTCGCCCATGCGCCCCAGTTGTGCGCGGTTGGGTCTATGGCTATGGGGCGTGTCGTGGTGTGGCTATTGTCATGGGTGCAGGTTCCGGTTTCTACGCCTGCGGTCGTGCAGGTGGGAGCGGTTGTTTTCGTCCAGTTTTGATAGTCATGCCCCGACGCGGAAATAACGTGTGTTTCTTTGTGGTTTGCATCATGTGAACAGGTTCTTTGCTCCTCGCCTTCATCCTCGCAGGCGGCGGCGGCGGTTACTGCCCAATCGCTCCAGTCATGTCCGAGGGCGGAGGAGCCGGAGCGGCTTTGGGCGGGTTCATCACAGCCGATATCCGTACAATGCCGTGTTTCTGTGCCTTCATGTTCGCAGGTGGGCGGGCTTGTTTCCGTCCATTCGCTCCAGCTGTGAAGCCCTGCGGGTATGACGTTTATTTCGATTTCGCCGCAGCGCTTGCAGGTTCTTTGTTCTTCGCCTTCTGTCGTTTCAGTGGCGGGTATGGTTTCAACCCAGTTTCCCCAGTCGTGGCCGAGGGCCGGGGAACCGCCGCGGATTTCGGTTTCATGGCCAGTTGAACAGGTTCGCGTTTCTACGCCTTCTTCCTCGCAGGTGGGCGGGGTTGTTTCTTCCCATTCGCCCCAGTTGTGCGTATGTTTGGGAGTAACGCGGGTTTCGGTGTCGCCGCAGCGGTGGCAGGTTCTGGTTTCTTCGCCGTTTTCGGTTTCGGTTGCGGGCGTGCGACCGCCCATTCACCCCAATCATGCCCCAGCGCGGCAATGGAGCGCGTATCTTTGTGCGATGAATCGAGGGCGCATACCCTTGTTTCAACGCCCGCCGTTTCACAATCGGCAGGGGTCGTTACTTCCCATTCGCCCCAATCATGGCTGTGGGCGGACGGCGTTGTGCCGTTGTCGCAGCCTGCCAATGACAGGGCCGTAAACAGGGCAAAAATTGCCAAAATTAAGTCTAATTTCTTCTTCATGCTGTTTCTCCTTAAAATTCAGTGTTTTTTTGTACCAAATAAGCACTATCTAATAGTATAAGGAATTAAAATAAAATGCAACCATTTGAAAGTTGTTGATAACCTCTTTTTCGTTACTATGGTAAAGTCCGTCTATGATGAAATATGACAAATATCAGAGAGTTATTGGCTTCTAATCTCAAATCATATAGGGTGGCTCGTGGGTGGAGTCAGGCAAAACTAGCGGAAAAAGCAGGTATTTCGACACAATATATCGGAATGATAGAGACTAAAGTCAAATTTCCGTCTTCAAATATGCTCCAAAAATTGGCAACAGCCCTCAAAATTGATCCTGCCGAGCTTTTTTACAATGAAATAGACACGGAAACAATAAGGATAAATATCCAAAAAGCGGTTCTTGAAGACTTTGGTGAGGCATTTTGTTCTATGATTAACAATTATGTGGCTGAAAAAGTCCGGGAACTGGATAAAAAAGATAACGCTGCAACATCTGAAATGGTGAATTTGATACAATAAAAATCCTTTCCTCCCATTGCACAATTTTAACCAATATGGTATACTTGTCGGATGTCGATTCCCGGCATGGAAAACAACTCTAGCTCGACAGGTCTGACCGATGCTGAAAACCAACTGGTCAACGAAATTGGAGCATGGCTCAAAGAAACAAATTCTGGTGAATATGGGTTGGTTGAAGAGCGTTTCTTTCATCTAAAAGTTCTGGGAGAGGCGGTGTTTTCCTATCCTTCGATTCGGGAGACACAGTTCCTTAAAGGGCTTATTCACGATGAAGATCATCTTGCCGACTCGCTCCTTGCCTTCTCAACATCTTCCCGTCTGCTGCATATTCCTACCAAAGTTGTCGCCATGAAAAGTTTCCTGGTGGCGAAATTCCACGCGTTCTCGCTGCTTTCCTATTTGGTAAACGGCAGGGATGATTTTCAGGAACAGGTGCGGTCCGTGATTTATTCAGTTATCAGTACCCTGATGGCAGAGGCGGTATATTTTTCCTGTCTGGAAGATACGGGTTTTTCCCATCATACCAGGGCAAGCCTTGCCGATGATCTTATAGCCTTGTGGGACAGCGGGGTGGATATTCGGGGTATCCGCCATCTTTCAGCGCTTTCCTCGCTGTGGATTGCCCGTGATGCCGCTCCTCCCAGCTTTGGAACCATGGATGGTAACACCGAACTGCTGAGAATCACCATGGACATGGACGAAGACTGGCGGGATTTTTTGGTGGACGAATCCAGCAATGATGAAACCAGATGGGCATTGGAAGAATTTCTCTTTGGCCTTTCATGGGAAGAAATACAGCAAATTCGGTCCCGCCTTTCCCGCTATGGTATCAACGCTGTCGGCTATGACGAAATACGTTCCTACATGGATTCTCAGCCTGCCTATTCCGTGGTGAATCACACTGACCCCAAGGCGATTTACGATTTTTTTATTGAGCGCAGGGATGCCTGTACTCTCCGCAAAAGAGTCTCCGCCCCCGGCCCCAAACACACCCTGGAAGAAATATATCTTAAGTACCGCATCATTATAGAGCTTCGCAATTAATGAGGCTTCTGCTGCCTTTGCTTTAACGAATTTCTGAAAATCTGGTCCGCGTCGACTTTTTCCTCAACGCCAAACACCGGTGTATTCCCTTCGCCATTGACGCTGCGGAACAATATATCGGCATTATCATTGTCATAGGCCCAACTGGATTCACTGTTTAACAGGTTATCCAAAACGGTCGCTGTTGACAGCGCGAAAAAAACAAGAACCGCGTTATTCCGTTTGGCGGGAGGCAGCAGCGCATCCAAACGTCTTGATACCGGATTGGGTATTTCAAAATGATACTGCGCCCAGGGATTATTAATGCCGCTGCAGGGAGCCTTTGCCGCCGCGCCGCCCCTGCGGTTTCCCTGTTCTATGCCGGCGGCAACCATGGTAAGGTATTTACGAAGGGTTCTTACCTGGGTGTACATGGCGGTAGTTTCCTGATTTTTGAAAGGCGGCGGCCCCAGAGCGACGAATTTGTAATAGGGCAAAAAGTACAGCCGTCTGGTCCAGCGAAGTTCGTTCATGGTACGCTTGGCAAAGACTGAATTTTTGGCATCCGGGGAATGTTCCAGCATACGGCAATATTCTGAAAGGCGCGGCAGATACTCCTTAATAAAACTTTCATCAATGTACCGCTGCCAGTTGGTGATAATATCTCCTATTGCATCGCCTACATGAACAGGATTCCCGTCCGGCCCGGTAACAAGGTCAAATGATACCGAGTGAAGGCCGACGCAGATACTCTCCATAATGTGCATCAGCATGGCGGCTTGCTGCACCGGATCGGTCGGGGAAATCAGTTCGAAGCCATTGCGCAGCCCATAGGGTTTGGAAAAATAGGGAAACAAATCAGGAAACTCCGCCAGTTTCTCCCAGCCGGCTTTGGGAAACAGTGTATTCAGCGCGCCAACACTGTGTTCCACCGCTTTTTGTTCGGCCTCTGCCGCGGCTTCATGCGCTTTCCGCTCAATAACTTTCGGATCGTTGGGATCTTCCTCTTCCGGGGCGATTTCTCCGTTTGCTTCCGCTTCCTCCTCCCTTTTAATATCTTCGCGTAACGCTTCCAGATTCCCGTCTTCCATTTGTTCGGGGCTGAGGGTCAGCGGCTGTACCTGCTCACTTTCTGTTGTGCTGATAAATGCCATAAAGCGGTAATGACGCGCAACAAACAGTTTTTCGTAGGGAAACCAGCGGTCGGAAATAAATTTCATGACCAGGGGATACAGTCCGTAGTGAACTTCGCGGCGAATATCGGCAAAAGAAACAAGTGCGGTACGGATAAGGTCCTGATGTTTCTCTTTTGGCTCCATTGGATTTTCAATAAGCAGCAGCTTATACAGCAGTTTGTACGCGCCTTTTATGTGAATATCTATATCAAGTTTTTCCAAAATGAACAGCGGCCGGTAAATAGACCGCACAATGTCGGCAAATTCCGTAACTCTGACCGAGCGCGGATGGGCCTGTATCCTTGCCAGATCGCTGCCAATGCGTTCTATGTTCCAATGGCGCAGTGTATCCAGAATACTGAACACAAAGGGCGATGATTTTTTCAGCCGCTCGCTGCGGCGGGCATTGTTGCGGGGAAAAAGATTTCTGGTTGAAGTGACCAACAGTTCAATCTTGTTGTAATATACGTTCATCCGGCGGCTTACAAAACGCGCGTTTACAAAATCTGACGGCTCATTGGCAAACGAGAAAATTGAAGTAAACACCTGAAATGAATTTTTAATTTCAAATTCAAACTGTGCGGCATAACGGTCCATTTTAACCCGTTCACGGTAGGATGTTCTCAGCAGGATTGAGGGATCATCGGCGGGGTCGCTGTCCGGCGACTTTAATGCAAGCAGCGGATTACCGGCGCTGTCCTCGTCCTCGCCGGCAACCTCTACCAAACGCCCGGACCGTCTCCCCTGACGTCCGGGAACCGCCATTTCTACGGTCTTGCGTTTGAGGCCGCCTTTACCTGCCTGTTGATCAATGTTTTTTTCTGTACCTACTTCGCCGCCAAGAATCTGGGCCATTCGCCTTGCTTCTGTCGCATCGAATTTACCCAGTTTCTCCCGTACCCGGGACAATTCCCCCGGCTCATAAACTGCATTTGTTTTTTTGTCGTTGGCCATAATCACACCCGTACATAGAGTTTTTCACCTATTCCCCACTGGTTACGCACCTGTATCTGTCTGTTCTTGCTGTCTACCAGCATTCCATTATAATAACCCATTTGCGTAAAAAAATCACCTTTTGTTATCAAAAAATTTGTCCTAATCCGGTTAATTTCCCTGGGGGTAAATACCAGATCAACCATACCGTCCAGGTCCTGTATAACCCAGTCCGATTCCGGGCCCCTGGGCATGGTGATTCGTACCGGGGGCAGGGGGGTAAGGCGTTTATTCACCCACAGGACATTTTCGTTGTTTTTCCGGGTCTCCCGCGCCTGATTTTCCGCAATGTGGAATCCGTAACGCTTACCCTCTTCGTCAAAGCCCATGCCGCCGCAAAATACTCCCTTCATGCGGTAAGGAAAAAACCCCTTATAGTCACAAAAAATCCCTGTACAGCGCGCCGGGTCCAGGCTGATATGCCGCCCTTCCAGCACCAAATCCCCCCTGACCGGAGACATGGCCTTGAATGTATACATATTACGCTGTCCGGTGAAATTCAGGGATGCCGCAAGCGGTGTAACGTCACGGTCTCTCAGGGAATACGCAAGATGGGCGGTATAGGCAGGCTGCCGTTTCGTTGCCGCAATATCAAGGTCCAGTTTAATGGTATCGGCGTTGAGCCATGTATGAATGCGGAAGAAAAAACGGGAAGAATGACATTCAACCGACGCATTGTTAAGATTTTTGGGCATCCGCCAACTGTTGCCCGGCATTAATTTTCTGAAAACGAGCGTTTCCCCGGTTTCTTTGATGTGCAAAAAGGCCTGGGCTATCTGAAACAACTTAAAATTACCCAGAAGGGCTTCCAGAAAAAAATGTTCGTTCTGAACATTGAAACTTTCCCACTCTTTGATACGGTAGTCTTTTAACCAGCGCGGAAGCGGCCAGGGGTAAGGTCTATGGGTCTCTAAAAGGTCAACCTGGGTAAAGGCTTTATTCCAGGTTCCGGTAAGGGGAATTCCATTTTCGATAGGGGTGTTCCTGGGGGCCTGAATTTCCCTTGTATACATACGAATTTATAATTATAGACAAATCAGATGTATATTTCAATCCATAAAATGCCATATTGTCGTTGATAAATCCGATGAAAAAGAATTACGGCGGTTAAAATCAGGCAACCAATCGCTACCGGTCAACAGTTCCTGGCAAAAACCGTCTTCGATGCCGAATTCTTCCAGCCAGCCGATGACCGTTTCATATTCCCGCTTGTTCAAAAAGCGCTGCGGACCGTCTTTGGATTTGTTTGATTCCGCTGCCGGCGTGTATTGGCTCATCAGTGAGAGCAGAGCGCCGTCCCGGGCGTTATCGGCGAACCAGCGCAGTACCGCGCGGGTGGATTCAAGATAACCGGGAAGAATCAAATGACGAATAATGACATGGCATGGCGGCCTGTGCCGCATCATCCACAGAATAGCCTGAGAAGCGGCCTGGGGATAATCAGGGGCATTGAAGAATTGCGCCGCAAGGTTTGAGTCCAGCGTTTTCAGGTCCGGCATATAGGTATCAATATGGCCGTTCAGCAGTTCCAGCGTTTCAGGGCTTTCGTAACCGGATGAATTCCACAGTACGGGAATATGCAGTCCGGCAGTTGCGGCGGCGTTTAAGCCCTGAACAATGGCAGGAACGGCATGGCTTCCTGTCACTATATTGATATTTTCCGCCCCCCTGTTTTGTAACTCAAGGCAGATTGCGGTAAATTCATCGGTGGAAACAGCCCTGCCCAGGCAACGTTGCGCCCGTCGCCGCCCGGTATCACCGCCGCCTGAAATTTGCCAATTTTGGCAAAAGACACAGCCCAAATTACAACCGCTGACAAAAACAGTACCGGAGCCGCCCTTTCCGATTAAAGGCGGTTCCTCGCCGCGGTGCAGTCCGGCAAAGGCAAGCCTTAACGCTGCGCTTTCCCCGCAAAAACCGTTAGAACCGGCAAGCCGGTCAACGCGGCAGGCGCGGGGACAAAGCCGGCAATCTTGATACAAACCGGAAAAATCCATAGCACAACAAGAGTAGCATGAGGAAGCTGTCGTTCTTTTATCAGTGATTTCCCCTATGGGTGATGGGAATCATTGCGTGTACCCAGGTTCAATTAAGCCCACCACATTGCGTCAGGTTTATCCTGGATTATCAACTGCTGCAGAAAAGATACAGCTTTCTCCAGACCTTCACTGATGCTCATAAGACTATCTTCGTGTTCAATGCTGATAGAGCGGTCATAACCTGTGGCGGCAAGAGTGGAGATAATATTTTTCCATTCAATGTAATCATGCCCATAACCGACAGTACGGAAAACCCAGCTTCTGTCCAAGACATTGCTGTAGTGGCTGGTATCCAAAACACCGTTAATATGAACATTTGCCATATCAAGTTTGGTATCCTTGGCATGGAAATGATAGATGGCGCCCTTGAGCGCTTTTATGGCTTCAGTCGGTTTTATCTGCTGCCAGAATAAATGACTGGGATCAACATTGGCGCCGATGGAATTTCCAACCGCGTTACGAAGTTTTAACAATGTAGACGGATTATAAACGCAAAAACCCGGATGCATCTCAAGTGCAATCCGCGTAACACCGTAATTTGCAGCCTCTTTTACGGCGGATTGCCAATACGGAATTATAACTTCATTCCATTGATAGTCCAGTATCGCCGGAAAATCCTCCGGCCATGAGCATGTAACCCAGTTTGAGTATTTGGCGCCGGGATGATCTCCGGGACAGCCTGAAAAAGTAACAATAGTGTCAACATTAAGTTTTTCCGCCACTTTGCAGGCATTAATAAAATCCGCATGAGCCTTGTCCGCTATTTCTTTTTGAGGATGGACATGATTGGCATGAGTGCTTAAAGCGCTTATCTCAAGATTATTTTTTTTCAGCAATTCCCTGTAGGCCGCAGCCGCGCCGGAATCTGCAAGAAAATCTTTGGGATTAAGATGGGCAGAGCCAGGGTAGCCGCCAACTCCAATTTCTACAGTTTGTACCTTTAATGATGACAAATAACGGAAAGCCTCTTCCGCCGGTTTTTGACCCAGCAATACGGTCATTACTCCAAGTTTCATAAATTACCCCTTATAAACCCATAATATAATCAATATTATTTTTAACACTGACTATGGAAGATACGGCATATTTTTCCTGTTCCAGAATAAAATGCTCCACACCCTGACCTTTTGCCTTGGTAATAATTTCCCGGTAATCAAGAACCCCCTGGTCAAGGTCCACACAATTTTTGTCTTTATCAATCTGTTTGACATGGATAAGTTTTAATCGGTCTTTGTGTTTTTCCATGTAGGCAAAAGGTTCAACGCCTGCGTAACTTACCCAGAATATATCCAGTTCCATTGCGGCTTCCGGCGGAAGATTGGCAAATAAAATATCCAAAAGATACTCGCCTTCGCTTTGAACAAATTCATGAGCATGATTGTGATAGGCGAATTTCATGCCCGCATCGTTGACCTTTTTTACGACAGGTTTTAGGGTTTTCGCTATCCGCAAAGTATCTTCTTTTGTTTCTATTTTGGAATGAGGACATATTATATATTCGGTACCCAGCGCTTTATGATACGCAATTTCTTCATCAAGCTGATTTTCCAGACGATCAAGTCCGACATGAGCGCCAATTGATTTTAGCCCGTTGGTTGTCAATATTTCCTTCATTTCCCGGTCGGACAAACCGCCATATCCGGCGAATTCTACGCCGGTATAGCCCATCTGCGCAAGCTTTTTTAACGTGCCTGCAAAATCACTGTTTGTAATATCACGTACCGACCAAAGTTGAATTGCAAACTCCTTTATCAAACTCATTTTATGCTCCTGTTAAAAATTAACCTGCTTCCCGATACGTGCAGATTCATAAATACCTTCCAATATCTGCGTTACAACCATAGCCTGTTCCGGTTTTACGCGCAATTCAGCGTCGTGTAAAATAGCGTCATACCAATTCCTGCACTCAATATCCTTGGGTTCCATTGCGGTACCTGAATAAAACTGTACGCCGCCTACGGAAAGGTCCGGCTTGGTTACTGTTAATTTTCCAAGATCGGCATAATTGATACGAAGGCCATCCTTCATATCCGCTCCCGCTTTTGTTCCGCACAGCGTACACATACCTTCACCTTCATCCAGGGTGTTTAATGCCCAGCTTGCCTCAAGGGCAATGGTTGCGCCGTTTTCCATCGTAATAAAACCAAACGCGGAGTCTTCTACGGTAAATTCTTTGGTATCCCAGGGTCCCCAGATATTTCCGCTGTCAGGGTTATCATTAAGTTTTTTATAAATATTGCCAACAACGGATTTTGGTTTATAGTTGTCCATCATCCATAAAGTCATATCTAAAGCGTGGGTGCCTATGTCTATGAGCGGTCCGCCGCCCTGTTCTTTTTCTTTCAGAAAAACGCCCCATGTTGGAACTCCCCTGCGCCGTATGGCATGAGCTTTGGCGTAATAGATTTCTCCCAAATCGCCGCGTTGGCAGATTTTTTTTAGGTATAAAGGCGCGGACATACAACGATACTGATAGCCTATTGTCAACAGTTTACCTGTTTTTTTTGCAGTCTCCGTCATTTTCTTTGCTTCTTCGTAACTTGTAGCCATCGGCTTTTCGCACATAACATGCTTGCCCGCTTCCAGCGCGGCGACTGTGATAGGTGAATGGGAACGGTTAGGCGTCAAAACATGGATGACATCGAGCGATGCGTCTTTTAATAATTCCTGATAATCGCTGTATGTTTTTGCTTCCGCGGTTCCGAATTTTTTGCACATTTCCTGCGCTTTTTCGGGTATTGTGTCACAAAAAGCCGTAATTTCGGCTTCCTCTATTTTTGCTATAGCCGGTAAATGTTTTGCCCCGGCAATCCCGCCGCAACCAATAATTCCTACTTTGAGTTTTTTGCTCATATAAACATCTCCTTTAATTTCCAATCATATCATACAATAAAAAAAAATGCAAACTATGTGCCTGTTGTATCATCCCCTTGCATAATTGTTCGGTTTTTGCGGTAATAAAACAAGGGTAAAAATGGATATTGAAATACTCGACACCACTTTACGCGACGGGGCTCAGGGAGAGGGGATTGTATTCTCGGTGCGGGACAAACTTGCCGTGGCGCAGGCGCTTGATGAACTCGGCGTGGCATGGATCGAAGCGGGTAATCCGGGAAGCAATCCCAAAGATTTGGAATTTTTCCGCCTTGCCTCCTCACTCAGACTCAACATTGCCAAAATCTGCGCCTTTGGCTCGACACGAAAAAAGGGAGTAAAGGCGGCGGATGACAGTCAGCTTCGCAGCCTGCTTGATGCGGAAACTGAAGGGGTGGTGATATTCGGTAAAAGCTGGGACCTGCACGTCAGCGAAGTGCTGCGGGTTGATTTTGAGGAAAATATCGCCATGATAGCCGAAACCATTGCCTTTATGAAAGCGCAGGGCCGTACAGTGATTTATGACGCCGAGCATTTTTTTGACGGTTATGCGTCCAATTCCGATTACGCCCTTTCCACGGTAAAGGCGGCGACGGAAACCGGCGCTGACCGTATTGTGTTATGTGACACCAACGGAGGCGCTTTTCCCGATGCCGTTAGTGCCGCGTTAAAGGCGGTACGGCAGGAGTTTGGAGGGGTAGTGGGTATTCATGCGCATAACGATTCCGGCCTGGCTCTGGCGAATACCATTACAGCGGTGCAGGCGGGTTGTACCCATGTGCAGGGAACGCTGGCGGGTTTTGGGGAGCGCTGCGGCAATACGGCGCTTGCGGCGCTGATTCCCAGTATTGAACTCAAGCTGAAACTGCGCTGCCTGCCGGAGGGAAACCTTGCCCGCATTTCACAACTGACGCGGCGGGTGGCGGAGATTGCCAATGTTGCGATTAACGATGATATGCCCTATGTGGGAGCGCACGCGTTTTCGCACAAGGGGGGGATGCACACCGACGGCATTTTGAAAGACAAGCGGTCTTTTGAGCATATTGCTCCCGAAGCGGTGGGCAATGACCGGCATATTCTGATGAGCGAAATTGGCGGGCGTTCGGCGATTGCCGAAAGGGCAAAAAAAATTGATGCGGCGATTACCAAGGATCATCCGGTAACCGCCGCGTTAGCTGAAAAAATTAAAAATCTGGAGGCGGAGGGATGGGCCTTTGAAGGGGCTGACGCAAGTTTTGAAATTCTGATCCGGCGGGAACTGGGATTGTACAAGCCCCTGTTCAGTATTGAGGCATATCGTGTAATGAGCGAACATCCTGCCGTTGAGGCCATTGCCTGTTCCCATGCATGGGTGAAGGTGCTGGTTGAAGACAAGTATGAGGTTGCCGCCGCCGAGGGCGACGGGCCGGTAAACGCTTTGGACGGCGCACTCCGCCGGGCGCTGACTCGTTTCTATCCCAGTCTGGCAGCAGTGCGGCTGGAAGATTACAAGGTCAGGGTGATTGACGGCAAGGAAGCCACCGCCGCGCGGGTTCGCGTCTTGATTGAATCCACTGACGGACAACGAAGCTGGAATACCGTGGGAGTTTCGGCGGATATTATTGACGCAAGCCGCGCCGCTCTGGCGGATTCGATTGAGTATAAATTAATCGGCGACATTGAAAGGAACGGGGAATAACCATGCAGTACACGGGCGCCCGTATTCTTGTTGAGTCTCTTGTTGAACAGGGAGTTGATACAATTTTTGGCTATCCGGGGGCGGCGGTTCTCCATATATACGATGAACTCTACCGGCAAAAAGACCGCATACGGCATATTCTGACAAGCCATGAACAGCACGCCACCCATGCCGCGGACGGTTATGCCCGTTCAAGCGGCAGGGTAGGGGTCTGCCTTGCCACGTCCGGTCCGGGGGCCACCAATCTGGTAACCGGAATTGCCACTGCCGCCATTGACTCTGTGCCGATTGTCGCCATTACCGGCAATGTAAGCGTCCCCCTGCTCGGCAAGGACAGTTTTCAGGAAGTTGACATCGCCGGAATAACCATGCCCATAGTCAAGCACAACTGGATTGTCAAAGATGTGAATGACCTTGCCGAAGTAATCCGTGAGGCGTTTATTGTCGCCAAATCCGGCAGGCCCGGCCCGGTGTTAATCGACATTCCTCATGATATTTCCGCTGCTCATGGTGAATATACCCCCCCCCCAGGGGGGGAGGGGGGGGTGCTTGCCAAACGGGCTATGTGTGAATTTACCGATGACGATATTGTTAAAGCCGTCGTCCTGATTAAAGAATCAAAACGGCCTGTTTTTTATGCCGGCGGCGGAGTAATACTTTCCGGGGCCGGGGCGGAGTTGAAAAAACTTGCCGAACTGCTCAATGCGCCGGTTGCCCTGAGCCTGATGGGGATGGGGGCGTTTCCCCACGACCACCGGCTTTGTACGGGACTGATTGGAATGCATGGCAGCGCCGCTTCCAACAAGGCGGTGCAAAAAGCAGACCTGTTAATTGCTCTGGGGGCGCGATTCTCCGACCGCGTTACCAGCCAGGTTGAAAAATTTGCCCGCGGAGCGAAGATTTTGCATATTGACATTGACCCGGCGGAGATTAACAAAAATATACAGGCTGATGCTTTTGTTGTCGGCGACCTGAAAGCGGTGTTGTCCCGTCTGCTGAAAAAACTCCCCCCCAAAATGGCAACCGAATGGAACAATGAGATTGAAACATGGAAGGCGCAGACGCCGCGGGATCATCATCGCAAAACGGCCCTGCACCCCCGTTTTGTGATACAGGAAACCGCCCGGGCATTGGGCGCACAGGCGATAATTGTTACCGATGTGGGCCAGCATCAGATTTGGACGGCTCAGTTTTTTCCCTTTAACCGCCCCCGTTCTTTTTTAAGTTCCGGCGGCATGGGGACAATGGGCTTCGGCATGGGCGCGGCAATGGGCGCTAAAACCGCCAACCCTGCCTGTCCGGTGGCGCTTTTTTCCGGTGACGGCTGTTTCAGGATGAATTGCGCCGAAATGGCGACATTGGTGCGTTACCGGCTTCCCGTACTGATTATAATCTTTAACAACCAAACATTGGGAATGGTGCGGCAGTGGCAAAACTTTTTTTACGGGGGCCGTTATTCCCAAACCGGTCTTGAAGACCGGGGGCCTGATTTTGTAAAACTTGCCGATGCCTATGACGTTCCCGCTTATCGCGCCGCCGATGAAACTTCGTTCATTGATTCGCTGAAAAAATGTTTAGCGCATAACGCAGCCGGAAGCCCGGCCTTAATTGAAACAATCATCGATAAAGACGAGCGGGTGCTGCCGATGGTTCCCGGAGGCAAGCCCATTGATGAACAGATAATGTAGGGGCTTTTATTATGGAGAATTGTTTAATGGTTAAGCCGTTCAAAACGTTCCTTTTTTTCCTGGTTCCGGTAATACTGGCATCATGCGCCACGGTTGTATCATTCAATGTTACACATCCGCCTTTGGTTGATTTGCGTAATGTAAGCACGATTACCGTTATTCCTTTTGAGTGGAGCAGCAGTTTTAGATATACCTATCTCGCAGGTTGTGTAACATCTCAATTAATCCGCAGTATAGAAAAAGGAAAAATCAATTTTGTTGATCCGTCAATATTAATCGGCGTGGATAAACGGGATTACTGGAAATATGTTGACGTATATATTACAGGCTATATAACGAAGGTTGACTCGTATGACCACAGCGTAACTTCGGAAGAAACACACAGAAACAGAACAAGAATAAAATATATTACCACCAGAACAGCGGATGTTTCCATTGATTACAGATATGTACGTTCAGCCGATGATGAAGTGTTGGGATACTTTAAAAAGTCCGCAACTCACAGTTCTTCAATGGAGTATTATCGCAGGGGCGAAAATGTACGGAGGCCGGAACGTTTTTCCGACGCTTTTCATCAAAGGGGAACCTGGTCCGAAGGCATCGCGGAATCCGCCATTGCCCAATTTTCCAATGCTTTTGATTCTGAACTTGCTCCCTGGACAACTACGGAAGAAAGGAGTATTAAGGGAAGGGCGGGAAAAGGCCCGCAAATAACGGAAGCAAGAAACCTTATCAGGGAAAATAACTATTCTGAAGCGGTTGATATTTATAAAAATATATATGAACAAACCGGCAATATTTTTGCCGGGTATAATACCGCTGTTTTGCTTGAGGCAAGTGAAAGGTTCACGGATGCTTTTCTGGTATTGGAAAAATTGAAAAATGATATGATAAAATCAGGCAAGACAATACCGTCGTTTATCAGGAAAGAGCTAAAAAACGTACAGGAATTGGTTAACGGACTTATGATATTGTCGGCCTATCGTGAGTCGCCGCGACCGCCGAGGCAATTTACTGATGATGAAATGGTAAACAATGCCATAAATTACCATTTTATATCACCGTTTCGCGGCGGTAAAAATATTTTTTATTATGAAAATTATTCGGGGATTGACAATAAAGTAGGATTATTTACCTATGAAATTAAAAACTTTTATACCGGAATTTTTGGATGCGGCCATAATGAAAATATTTTTTCGATGTCAGACGGAAAAGTAAAAGAAATCGGTCTTGATAAGGTATTGGGCAGCGTTGTCATAATAAGCTATGAAGATATGGAAATACATTATCTGGCAGTAACATCCGCAAACATAAGTGAAGGCGACATAATTAAAAAAGGGCAATTAATCGGGAAAGTAGCGCCGCCCTATTTTGATTTTTATGGGCCGGCATTGTATCTAAGGATAAAATATAATGGTACCTATTATGATAAAAATTCATTGTTATGCAGAATCATGAATTGACGGGGCAAGCTCCCTGCGCCGTAAAGCGTTTGAGCCTGAGGGCATTGGTCAGCACCGACACGGAACTTAAACTCATGGCGGCGGCGGCGAACATGGGATTGAGCAGCGGCCCGCCGAAGAGGTACAGCAGACCAGCGGCAATGGGAATTCCCAGCACATTGTAGCCGAATGCCCAGAACAGGTTTTGCTTAATGGTGCGGATTGTCCGTTTGCTCAGGTTAATCGCCGTGACCACATCCATTAAATCGCTTTTCATCAGTACAATGTCCGCCGATTCTATCGCTACATCGGTTCCGCTCCCAATGGCGATGCCTATGTCGGCCTGGGCCAGCGCCGGGGCGTCATTAATGCCGTCTCCCGCCATTGCAACAAAACGCCTGTGTTTGCCTGCTTCCTGTAATTTTTTTACTGCGGCGGACTTGTCCTGGGGCAATACTTCGGCAAATATGCGGTCAATCCCCGCCTGCCGGGCGATAGAATCGGCGGTTTTTTTATGGTCACCGGTAATCATGGCGGTTTCAATTCCCATACGGTGAAGCCGCGCTATGGCCTCGGTACTGTTTTTTTTCAGCACATCCGCCACTGCCACAATACCTGCGGCCTTTCCGTCAATGGCGGCATACATCGGTGTTTTTCCTGCCGCCGCCAGCCGTTCAGAATCGGCTTCAAATTCCGCAAGGCCTATGCCGCGCTCGTCCATGAGTGTTCGGTTTCCGATAAGAACCGCGAACAGCTGTTCCCTGTCTTTGATTCCCGCTTCAATGCCCTGTCCGGGAATGGCTTTAAATTCGGCTGGCGGCGGCAGGTACAGGCCGCGTTTTTCCGCTTCGCGTACAATGGCGGCGGCCAGGGGGTGCTCTGAATTTTTTTCGGCGGCGGCGGCCAGTTGGAGAAAAAAATCGGGGGCGTTGCGGGGGTGGCAACCCCCGCTGGGGGGGGTAGCCTGCAACGAAGTGCAGGCGAGGGGGGGGCCCCCCCCCCTTATAATTATATCGGTTACTTCCGGCCTGCCTTCGGTGAGCGTGCCGGTTTTGTCAAACACCATTGTTTGAATCTTGTGGGCGGTTTCCAGCGCCCCGCCGCTTTTTATTAAGATGCCGTTTTCGGCGCCTTTGCCGGTTCCCACCATAATCGCTGTGGGTGTGGCAAGGCCGAGGGCGCAGGGGCAGGCGATGACCAGCACGGAAATGAAAATGGTGAGTGAGAATTCCGCCGCGGACTTTCCGTGGGGAAGGCTGACGAGGCCGGCGGATGCGGCGGCGAACCAGGCGGCTCCGGCAATGAGGGCGATGACGCAGACGATGGGAACAAAGTAGCCGGATACAATGTCCGCCAGTTGAGCGATGGGGGCTTTGGAACTTTGTGCGTCTTCCACCAGTTTGATGATACGGGCCAGCGCCGTTTCGCTGCCGACTTTTTCCGCCTTAAAGCGTATAACGCCGTTGGTGTTCATGGTGGCCCCATACACCGGGTCGCCGGGCTTCTTGTCCACGGGCATACTTTCGCCCGAGAGCATGGATTCGTCAACGGCGCTCCGCCCTTCGGTCACCATGCCGTCTACGGGGATTTTTGCGCCGGGCTTTACCACGATGATGTCGCCGGGCATGACCTGGTCAACGGGAACTTCTTTTTCAATTCCGTTTTCAATAATGATGGCCGTTTGGGGCGCAAGTCCCATCAGTTTTTTTATCGCTTCGCTGGTGCGGCCTTTGGATGCCGCTTCGAGGGTTTTACCCAAAAGAATCAGGGCGATGATGACGGCAGCGCTTTCAAAATACAGAGATTCAACGGCCATGTGATTCCCCTGAACAATCTGCCCCACATTGAAAAGGCTATATACTACCGCCGCCGTGGTTCCGATGGCGATAAGGGAATCCATGTTGGGGCTACGGCGGAATAAATTTTTGAACCCCGCCGTATAAAAACGCCTGCCCGCGATAATAACGGGGATGGTCAGCACAAGTTCCGTCAGGGCGTAACGGAGGGGAAATCGCATGGGGGCAAGAACATGGGGAAAGGGGATGCCCATCATCGGGGCCATGGCGATAAAGAGCAGGGGGAACGCGAAGGCGGCGGCAACGATGAATTTTGTTTTAAGGAGATTGATTTCTTTTTTTTTGCGGAGATTATCTTCATCTAACGTATTGTGTGCGGTTTCAATAACCTGGTATCCGGCTTTGATGATTGCCTCCCTGATTGCCGGAAGGCGCAGGATGCGGGGGTCGTAAACTATGGCCGCCTTTTCCGTGGCAAGGTTCACCGCGGCGCTTTCAACGCCTTTCAGTGCGCGCAACGCCTTTTCCACCCGTGCGGAACAGGCGGCGCAGGTCATACCGCCGACGGATAATGTGTGCTTTTCCATGGTTTATTCTTCATTGCGCATTTTCCAGCAACTGTAACGCGCTATCTACCCGCCGCAGCGAGCGTTCCGCGCCGAGCAGCCGCACTGAACCGAAGAGGGGAGGGCTGACCCGCGCTCCGGTAAGGGCGACCCGCAGGGGCATCATCAAATCGCCGAGTTTGACAGCGTTTTGTTCCGCCTGTTCCTTAATAAAAGTTTCAGCCGCCTCATCGTCCCGTGCTGCGGCCAGGGGCTGCACCAGTTCCCGGCCCAGGCGCAAAAGTTTTATCGCCGCGTCAAGGTCTGACTTTTTGGGAATAAATTCTTCGACAGCGGGAAGGGCGGGCTCGCTGAACAGATAAGCGAGTTTTTCCGCCGCCTCGTGGAGAAAGGTCAGCCGCTCGCGGATGAGGGGCATAGCGGCGGTAAACGTGGTTTTTTGTTCCGCGGTGGGTTCAGTTCCCGCATCGCCGGACAGACCAAAAAGTCCCGCCGCCGTGGCGGAAGGCAGGCAGAGGGCGGCAAGTTCTTCATCGCTTTTCATTCTGATGTACTGGCCGTTAAACCATTCCAATTTTTTATAATCAAAAATCGCCGGAGCCTTGTTGAGTTTGTCCGGGCTGAACATGCGTTCAAGTTCCCGCAGGGTATACAGGTCTTTTCCCTCTTCATACGATGCGCCCAGCAGGGCAACGTAGTTGATAAGGGCTTCGGGCAGATACCCCTGTTTACGGAATTCATCGATACTGGTCGCGCCGTGGCGCTTACTGAGTTTTTTGCCGTCCTGCCCCATAACCATGGGAAGGTGGCAGTAGCGGGGAGGCTCCCAGCCGAAACTTCGGTACATAATGACATGGAGCGGCGTTGACGCAAGCCATTCCTGCGCCCGCAGAACGTGGCTTATCTCCATAAGGTGGTCGTCCACCACATTTGCCAGATGGTAGGTCGGAAAACCGTCTGATTTAAGCAGTACCGGATCGGGGTTAACATCGTCATTTTTCCATTCAACATCGCCCAACAGGTAGTCATTAAACACTGTAGTTTCACCTAACGGTATTTTCAGCCGTATGGTGCAGGCCTCGCCCGCCGCCGCCCGCCGCGCCGCCTCCTCCGGCGGAATGGTACGGCAATGGCGGTCATAGCCGGTTTCGGAAGAATGGGCCGCCTCCCGCTCCTGCCGTATTTTATCAATCCGTTCAGCCGAACAGAAGCAGTAATACGCCTGCCCCCGGCTTACCAGTTC
>JAIRRB010000097.1 GCA_031256195.1 Treponema sp. | reverse complement strand
TAAGTCCGCTAAAGGCGCCAGGAAGACTACCTGGTTGATAGGCTGGAGGTCCAAGCACGGTAACGTGTTCAGCCGACCAGTACTAATCTGCCGTGCGGCTTGACCATATTGTTGTTCCTAAATCGTTTATTATGCTTGGTGGCTATTGTGGAAGTGTAACACCCGTTCCCATCCCGAACACGGAAGTTAAGCCTTCTTACGTCGATGATACTGCCCCTCTAAGAGGCGGGAAAGTAGATAGTTGCCAAGCTTTTTTATTTTTACACCCGTTCCCCGCCCAGAAATTGTACGCATCCCGAATACGGAAGTCTCGTAAAGGAATATATGGTAAATGTACTGCAAAAAATATTTTTTAGTTTTTTAATAGCTGCTTTTCTTTCTGCAGGTATTGTTGCTTTTGTTTTTACCGGTGTTTTTGATATCAATGAGGTTATTTCTGTTTTTCCGCAGCAGGTACAGACATTAATGGGGATCGCGATTTTTTTGACATTATTTTTGATAATTTTCTTTTATGTTAATTTGCGGCAAAGTTTTACAAAAGATGATGATAATCCCTGTCCTGTGAAATCCGGCGAGGATGAAGCTGTCGAACTGGAAGAATTTTCAACCGGACCCGGCGGCGCTATTTCCATACTGGGGCGGTTTTTTGCCTTTTTACCGGGTAATCCGGAACAGTTACAGGGAGCCGAAGTGATTTATGAGCACGATGGCATTCATTATGTTAACAGTGACGCCTTTAACGGCGACAGAAACACAGAACGGGAAATGAACAACGATTTTGCAGAACTGGTGGAATCGGTTGTCAATAAAGCGTGAGCGTTTTAACGCCGCTGACCCAGTGCCGCCAGCCTAGCGCCGCCGCCGGCTTTGTGACAGCAGAATAAGCCTGAGAAAGCTCATCAGGGCGGTAAGGGCGGATGCAACATAGGTCAGGGCCGCGGCGGTAAGCACCTTTTTTACCCCTTTTAACTCATCCGGCGTAAGTACATTATTGGACCGCAGTATGGCAATGGCCCGCGCCGATGCGTTGAATTCCACCGGCAGGGTGATAACATAAAAAAGCACCGCCCCGCCAAACAGCAAAATCCCGATATCAGTGAGCATGGGCATGGAGAAGAAAAGTCCTGCCATCGCAAGCCAGGGGCCGAATGTGGAACCTATGTTGGCAGCCGGAACCAGTGTACTGCGCATAACCAGCGGCCCCCAGGAAAGGGCGTGCTGAATGGCGTGTCCGGTTTCGTGGGCGGCAACGCCGACGGCGGCAATGGAATTTTCGTTATAGACCGGCCGGGAAAGCCGCAGCACCTTTGCGGAAGGGTCATAATGGTCGGTAAGGGAACCGCCGGTGGCTTCAATCCTGACATCGCGGATACTGTTTGCCTTCATCAAAAGAGCCGCCGCATCCTGTCCGGTAATTCTTTTTGAACATCTTATTTTTGAATATTTTGAGAAGGTAGATTTAACCATGATCTGCGCCCAAAGCGAGAGTATCAGTGTTGGTACAACCAGAACCAGATAGTAATAATCAAAATACATGGCTTACTCCGTTTGAAATTATACAACAATTATAGCTGAATGACTGGTATGGGGCAACAGCACAGGAAGAATTTTACCACAGAGAGTTAAATGGTACATGGTGGCCGTGCGTTAGCAGCTATCATTGCGTTGTCATTATATTTTTTGCTCAACCAGGCTTTCTTTAACGGTTTTGGCGACCACCTGCTCCATGTTGGCGGTAAGTTGGGTCATTTCGTATATAATATCCTGCTTGAGCAATGACAGGGTGTTTTCGGCAGTGCTGGGCACATAAAACAGCTCATGCGGCTCAATTTCCAAAGCCGTAGCGAGACATTCCAGCATATTGGCAGACGGAAATTTGTGCGCAAGCTCAACCATTGCCAGATAATGTGTTGAAATCTCAGCTTTTTCCGCCAATTTTTCCTGTGTTAACCCCAGTTTCAGGCGGTTTATCTTTAAATTCTTGGCCAATACTTCCTTAATACTTTTCATATACCGGTATCTTTGCCTATTGAGTAATAATAAATTGGTTTCCTGTATTGACTTATTCCCCATTAGACAAGTATAATTTGTCTATTGTGTCATATTTAAGGAGATGATGAAATGAAAAATGGGAAACAACGAGCCTTGTGGGGAGCCCAGGCAATTTTCGGTATGATTTTGGTATTTGCCTCTTGCGCCAACGACACCGGACCCGACCACACCCACGATTACGATACAGTCTGGAAAAACAATGAAAGCCAGCATTGGCACGAGTGCGACTGCGGCAAAAAATCGGATATTGCCAATCATACGTGGGGAAGCTGGGCGCAGACAACACTCCCCACCATAACGGCGGAAGGGGAAGAAATACGCTCTTGTTCAGTGTGCGAGAAAACGGAAACACGGTCTGTTGATAAATTGGTTGAATGTGATTGTCCCAATGGTTCATTACATCTGGAGGGAGAAACGTGTTGCGAAGGTGAAGACTGCGCATGTGAGAAAGATGTTGTTGGTGTTCGGTCTAATGTTCCCGGAAAAGCAACTGATGGAATGGCGATAACGAATCGTGAAGGCGTCGCTAATTTCGTTGCCATGGTTACAGAAGTTAATACTGCGCTTGACCATACTCAAATAGCATCTGAGACAAGACAGGCATATATTAAAGATCATATTACAGAGATAAGAATAGTTTCACCAAATGCTAGCCCTGCTTCTGTTTCAGATAATGTTCTAATAGTAGGTGCTGATCTTACTGCAGCCGGCATTCGTAGTGCCATAAATACTTGGTTGGTTACGAACTCACTTTAGTACACGCAATAGTATCTGATACTCAAATTCTCTAGTGTCGTTAGGTGTAATATATAGACTATGGGTGGTGTATGTGTTTCACAAAAAAAATTATACATAAAAGCGGCGGGGTAACCAAATAATAGCGCCCCGACAAGGGGTGCTGACGGATAAATGTGACAGGTTACGGCGCACGGTAAAATCCCCGCTACAATAACAGCGGGCCGAATTTATTCGGCCTAGTGCGCGTGTGCCCAGCATGAGTAGTAACTTGGTGGTGAAAGTCCAC
>JAIRRB010000096.1 GCA_031256195.1 Treponema sp. | reverse complement strand
TAAGTCCGCTAAAGGCGCCAGGAAGACTACCTGGTTGATAGGCTGGAGGTCCAAGCACGGTAACGTGTTCAGCCGACCAGTACTAATCTGCCGTGCGGCTTGACCATATTGTTGTTCCTTACGCGCTTCCCTGAAGCGCCCGCCCTCTTAACTTAACCGAGGTTTTATTGCCCGGTGGCTATGGCGGGGGTGCCATACCCGTTCCCATCCCGAACACGGAAGTCAAGCCCCCTTGCGCCGATGATACTGCGCCTGAAAGACGCGGGAAAGTAGGTAGTCGCTGGGCTTTTTTATTTTTACACCTGTTCCCCGCCCAGAAACTGCACACGAAAGTGTGCAGATGAGCAACGGTTGCACGGCGTAGCGCAAATAACGGACACTGTATGCCGGTATATGCGTGAAAGCTTTAGCTTTCACGGCGCGCGTTCCGAACACGGAAGTTTCGTAAACGTAGTTTACGCGCCTTCTTACGTCGATGATACTGCCCCTCTACGAGGCGGGAAAGTAGATAGTTGCCAAGCTTTTTTATTTTAAAAATACACAAAAATCGCATTTCTGCGCCTCCCTATTGAATTTCCGGTATAAATCCATAATACTTATCAGTAAGGGAGAAAGGAGAGCAGGATGAAACGGCTGACCTTGGCTGTGCCGGGGCTGTTTCTTGCAGTCGGCCTTTGTATGGCGCAGAGCTGGCAGGCAAGGCACCAAATTGGAACCGCGACACAGGAAATGAGGGCCGAAGGCCTCAGCGCCGCCCATAGCAGAATTCCCGTTGGTTCAAAAGCGAAAATAACCAATCCCGCTAACGGCCTGGAGATCGAAGTTACCGTTATCGGGGTAATACCGGAATCGCCCAATCGAATTATTGATCTTTCTCCCACCGCAGCCCGCGCCCTGGATATAGGCCCCGGCGGGCCGGTAATTGTGGCATCCCTCAATCAGAACATCCCTCAGAACACTCCGGAAAATTCCAGCGGGCCTGCGTCAGACGTGGAAGTGCAAGCGGGAAAACAGCCGTTTTATATCACGATTAACAACTACATCATAAATCCCGATAAACCGGTTTCACCGGAAGAGGATGAAAAAAAGCCACCGGATACCGCTGAGACGCCGAATGTTGAAACGAAGACTTCGTCGGCACCGGTAACCCAGCCGCCGGAAGAACCGCCAGGCAAAACGCCCCTGTTTACGGCCCAGCCGGTCAACGACCCCCAGATTATACCGGGCCTGCCCAATCCCAATACGGACAAAATATACCGCCTTATGGTAGGAACCTATGTCGGCGTAGACAGCGCTTTCCGTATCCATCAGCAGTTACAGGCCGCTGGTTTTGAAGTAGCCCAGGAACAGTCGGGAGAGATGTGCAAGGTATTTGCCGCCGGTATTCCCGCTTCCCGGGTATACTATGCCGTAAAACGCCTGGGGGCAATAGGGTTTCAGCAAATATGGGTTCAGGAATAAATGGCTTGTACTAATTTCTTTAAGGTGATATAATAAATAACGAACATACGTTCAAGGGGGTTTTATGGCGGATGCAAATCAATTAGTTACTTTTCAGCTTGGTGAAGAGTTGTATGGCATCAATATAATGGACGTTAAGGAGATCGTCCGGGTTCAGGCAATCCGGGCCATTCCCAATGCTCCTTCCTATGTGGAGGGTATCTTCAATCTGAGGAGCGAAATAATACCCATTATCAATTTGCATAAACGATTCCACCTTAAAAAACTGGTAAGTTCGGAAGAAGACGAACTGCTTTCCGGCTTTGTAATACTCGATATAGAAGGGATGAAGCTGGGGATCATTATCGACCGTATATCGCGGGTTATCACCATTCAAAAAGAAGAAGTACAGCCGCCGCCCCAAATGCTGAGCGGAATTGGCGCGGAGTATATACAAGGTGTCGTGCGCCAGGAAGAAGGCTACTTAATCATTCTGGATATCCGCGACCTGTTTAATCCCAAGGAACTCCAAAAAATCGCTGAGTTGAGACGCTAGGGAAAAACGGCGCTGCCTGTACGAGGATTTGGTTTTGCTGCGCTTGAGGTATCGCCATGAAAATTGAAGTCTACTCGCCAACCATTAGACGCAAGGAAATGGACGCTGTTCTTACCGCGATGGTGGAGGACCAGATTGGTCCGGGAGAGCGTTCACGTCTTTTAATACAGACTGCCCGTGAGCATATTCGCTTTGATTATGCGCTGGCCCTGCGCAGTCCCGCTACGGCCCTGTACCTTGCCCTTAAAGCCCTTGAAGTACAGGACGGGGATGGGGTGCTGGTGTCCGCCCTTTCCCCCCGTTATTATGCCCAGGTATTCGCTGATTTGCGCCTAACGCCGCTGTACTGTGATGTGTCATTCTCTTTTCCCTGCATAAGCCGTGAAACCATTGAAAAGGCAATAACGGCAAAGCCCGCCGGTACACAGCCGCGCTGCATCGTGCTGCATCATACGCTGGGATTTGTGCCGGACATCGCTTCCATCACCGGTCTGGGCATTCCTGTCATTGAGGATATTTCCCAAAGTTACTGTCCTCCCCCCGCGGAACCGGACAAGAATGCCGCCCCCGCTGAAGGGCAGGAAAACGCGGAGAACAGGCCGGTACACGGCGTATTTACCATTTTGGGTCTTGAAGAGCGGGATATGCTTACATCGGGCGGAGGGGCGCTTTTGTTTGCCATGAACCGCAAGGATGGCTCGCTGCTGCGCGGCTATTCCAATATTCCGCCTGAGTATTGCCTGCCCGACATTAATGCGGCATTGGCGGCTGTGCAGTTCAGGGAGGCGGCCCGGAATATGGAGCGGCGGCGCGAAATCGCCCAGGCCTATACCCAGGCAAGCCTTCGTACCAAACATAAACGTTTTGTTTCCCTTGACGGTATTGAATACAATAATTATGCCTTCCCCCTGGTGCTTGAAACCGGCATGAAAGATGTTTCGGCCTATGCCCGTAAAAAAGAAATTATCGTGGAAAGCGCCTTTGAGCAAAGCCTGGCGGGAGCCGGGATAAGCGATTCGGTGTTATGTCCGGCCAGTTATTCACTGTCACTGCGAACGGTGCTGTTCCCCCTGTACCCCCGGCTGCCTTCCCCGGACGCTCAGCGGGTTTCCCGGCTGATAATGACCCTTCCATAGGGACAGGAGGGGATATGGCGCAGAAGGCGATTTTATTGGTCAATCTCCATAAAGAAAACGCCCAATCTACCGCTGAAGAAATACGCGGGGAACTGGAAGGCCGGGGAACGGCGGTAACGGTTTTTGCCTTTGAAGGCCGTCCCGGTTCCGCCCCCGATGGCGCATGGGATATAGCGTTGAGTTTGGGCGGTGACGGGACGGTACTGTATGCGGCGCGAATCCTGGCCGCCGCCGCTACGCCGATTCTTCCCATCCATTTGGGGACTTTGGGCTTTCTTGTCGGCGTGGAACGGCACGAATGGCGTGCGGTTTATGAACAGTGGGAACATCAGACGGCGCGGATTTCATCCCGGTGTATGCTGAGCCTTGCGGTAGAACGCGGGGGACAGGGCGTTTACCGCAGCGCCTGCCTGAACGACATTGTGGTCGCTTCATCGGGAAAGGCAAAACTTATACGCCTGCGGGTCAAAACGGAAATTGCCCCCGGCGAATATGCCGATTTGGGCTGTTACCGCTCTGACGGGCTGGTCATAGCCACGCCGACCGGTTCAACTGCGTACTCCATGGCGGCGGGCGGGCCGATACTCGATCCGGAAATGGAGGCCCTGATTGTCAGCCCTGTTTGTCCCTTTACTTTAAGCAACCGCCCGCTGGTGCTTCCCTCGCGGCAGGCCCTGCTGGTCACGGTGGAACAGGAGCAGCGCAGTGATATAGTATTGACCGTTGACGGACAGGATACCTTTGATCTGGAGCCGGAGGATACGGTCACCATAACCCATTCTCCCCATTACGCACGGCTGATAACCGCAGGACGCTCATCGTATTTTTCGGCGCTCAAAAGAAAACTGGCATGGCAGGGAGCCGGCGTCTCCACAGGAGGCGCACATGCTTGAAGAACTGGTAATCAGAAACTACGCCCTGATTGATTCTATCTCACTGTCTTTTCGTTCCGGTTTTAACGTACTTACCGGTGAGACCGGCGCCGGTAAATCAATCATTGTCGGTTCTTTAAGTTTTCTTATGGGCGGAAAAACCGAAACGGACGTTATACGATCCGGAACCGAAGAGGCAAGCGTTTCCGCGGTTGTGTCGATAGGCAAGGACAATAACGAGGCAATGGAATGGCTGAAAAGCCGCGATATACACAGCGAAGAAGATACCGTTATCATCAGGCGTAATATCAGAACTTCGGGCAGGGGCTCTGTTTTTATACAGGAGACGCCGGTTACCAGGGCGGACCTTGCCGGTTTTATGGCCCTGCTTTTTGACCTCCACGGCCAGCATAATCATGAATCTTTGCTGCACAAGGAAAACCACCGCCGCTATCTGGACCGTTTTGCCGGTATTGAGGAAGAAGTACGCTCTTACAGCACAATGTTTATGGAACTTGCCGAAAAACGCAAAGCGCTGGAAGCGTCGTACAGTTCGCAGCGGGACCGCGAGGCGCGGTTGGAACTTTTGCGCTATGCCGTGGATGAAATCAATACCGCGTCTCCCCGCAGCGGGGAATTGCGCGAACTGGAAAATGAGGCCCAAAAACTCTCCGATTTTGAAAAGTTGGCCGGCCATGTAAACAGCGCCGCCGACTGCCTTTTTGACGGCGAAGAGTCCGTTCTCGGCCTTGCCCGCCGCGCCCGCAATTCCCTGGACAGCGCATCCGCCATTGACGCATCTTTGGCCGCCCTGCAAAGGCGGCTTGAAGATATGTACTACGAAGCGGAGGATATTTCAGGCGAATTCCGTTCCTACCGTGATAGTTTAAGCTATGATCCCCGGCGGCAGGAAACAGTTGACGAGCGTCTTGCCCTGCTGTATAAGCTCAAACGAAAATACGCAGAGTCAGCATCTTCAAAAGATGCAACGTCTTCAGCAGAAAAGACCAATTCCCCGGAGGAAGCAATCCTCGCCTACCGCGCGGCGGCCGAAACGGAAATAGAAACCCTGTCCGGCGCCGAGGAAAACCGCGAAAAATTAAAGGCCGAAATAGCCGCCCTGGAAAAAGAAATCTCCGCACGGGCCGCGGCGCTGCGGCAAAAACGGATAGCCGCCGCCGCCGATTTGGGCGAAAAGGTGAGCGGCATACTAAAACGCCTGGGTATGCCCAATGCGCGGTTTTCCCCTTCGGTAACGGCTAAAACCCGCGATGACAACGCACAGGCTTTTGTATGCGGTCCCTGGGGCGCCGAAGACGTGGAGTTGCTCATATCCGCCAATTCCGGCGAACCGCTGAAAGACCTGTCCCGTGTCGCGTCAGGAGGGGAACTTTCCCGCGTGATGCTGGCGATAAAGTCGGTATTATCCGCCGGCGACAGCATAGAAACCCTTGTTTTTGACGAAATTGACACGGGCATAGGCGGTGAAGTCGCCCTTGCGGTGGGTGAATATCTTGAAAAAATCGGGAAATACCGTCAAATTTTCTGCGTAACCCATCTTGCCAGTATAGCGGTACGTGCCGATAATCATTTTAAGGTTGAAAAACGGACCGAGGGAGGCAGAACTTTTACCGGAGTCGGCCCCCTGAGCGCGGAAGGGAGGAAGAAGGAAATCGCCCGGATGCTGGCGGGGGATTCAGGAGAGGCGGCGCTTGCCCATGCCGATGATTTAATCTTAAAATACGGGAAGAGAGGCGGCTAATGGCCAAAGTCATTAATACACAAAACAAAAGCATCGAACAGACCAAAATCTATCGTTCCGCGGCAGAGGCAATACTCAAGAACGAACAGGAAACGCTGGTAGCGATTAAAAACAACGATCCTGATTCCATAGCCAAACGCATGGGCCTGGTTGAATCAATGCTTAATCTTGCCTCAAATTATATTATCATAGACGGGGTTGTTCAGTCAGTCCTCAAGCTGAAAAGTGAAGAATCGCTCAATGAAGCCAGAAAGGTCCTGTACAAAAGTATTATTTATCTGGAAGAGATAGTGAGTAATTACGTTGATGCGCCCTATTCCGATTATGAATCTCAGCTTGCGCAGATTGATACCGTAAGTCCTGCCGAGCGTTACCGGTTGATATGCAAGATGGGTCTTACCCTTCAACTGTTAAAAAACGCCTACGGAGACAATACCAAGTGGAAGTGGACATTTGTGGAAATTGAAGGCCGTTACGCGACAGTGGCAAAAAACATTCTTAACCTGAAAGATGTTATGATTAACAGTGATTTTTCCTCTGAACACTATGAACCAACTGTCCGTCATCTGGCGCTGATAAAAAAACTCCTGTCTCTGGCTGCCGACCGTTACCGTGAAAAGTATGAACTTTCCACCAGTCGTATTGACGATTTCAAAATGGGCATTAATTTTCTTTCCGCACTCAGGCGCATAGACATTCTGACCGGGGATCAGGAAGAAGCGGTAAGCACCAAAAAGAAACTGGATATTTGGAAAGTCAAACTGGCGACCGATACGGAAAAACAGGAAAAACAAAAGAAAGAGTCATGAATGTCAAAATCCAGCGCCGGAAATTCTGGTCAGACTAGTCAGTCCTTGCTCAGTCAGTACCGGTCCCTGTTGCCTTACCTTGCCCCTTATTTTCGGCGTTACCTGTGGGGGCTGATGTGCCTTATTATCGTGGACGCGGCGCAAATCGCCATCCCCCAGTTTATCAGGCAGGCCATTGACCTGGTCAGTTCCGGCGCCTTTGCGTGGAAGAGCATTATTTTCCTGTGTATATGGATGACCGCGCTCATGGCGCTTATCTCGCTGGGAAGATTCCTGTGGCGTTATTTTATTCACGGTTCCTCCCGCCGGATAGAAACAGCAATGCAGGACAGGCTTTTTGGGCATTTACAGACTCTCTCATGGGATTTCTACCAGCGCAACAAAATAGGCGATCTTATGGCCCGCTCGACCAACGACCTGAACGCGGTGCGCATGGCGATTGGCATGGGGCTGGTGGCGTTAGTCGATTTTGTGGTAATGACCACGGCAATTTTGATAATTATTTTTGTGCAGGATGCCCGCTCGGCCCTGTTTTCCGTTATTCCCCTTCCGTTGGTTACGGTGCTGATACTGTTGTTCGGCAAATCGGTGGGGAAAAAATTCATGGCCCATCAGGAAGCCTATTCAAAAATGAGCGATACCTCCCAGGAAACATTTGCCGGTGTCCGCGTGATAAAATCATTTGTCAAGGAATGGTGGTTTATCAAAAAATTCGCCGCCGATAACGATGACTACCGCAGGGCAAGCATGGAACTTGTCCGGCTTTTCGGCCTGTTCTTTCCGCTGGTTACTTTTCTTTCCCAGTTTACGGTTCTTTTGATGCTGTTGATAGGCGGGATACGGGTGATAAACGGCCTGATGAGTCCGGGAAGTCTGGTAGCAATGTTCCGTTATCTGCAAATGTTGATTTGGCCGCTTATGGGAGCGGGCTTTACGGTGAACATGATACAGCGCGGCGCGGTTAGCCTGAGCCGGGTCAATGAAATTCTCAATACTGTTCCTTCGATTCGCGATACTGAAAACGCCGGGAACGGAGGTGTCGTTAAAGAATTCTTAGATCAGCAGTCCTCCGTGGTTAAATCTTCATTTGTTGGACATCTTCCCGTTGCCATCGAAATTAAAGACCTGTGTTTTTCATACGATGATGCGAACGCGGCGCTGGAAAATATCAATCTGACCATTAACCGCGGGGAATGGCTGGGCATAATGGGCAGAACCGGAGCGGGCAAATCCACGCTGATAAAAATCATCACCCGGATGCTTGACCCCGGTACCGGGGCGGTTTGTGTGTATGGCAGCGATACGCGCAACTGGCGGCTTGACGATCTGCGCCGCCTTTTTGCGGTCAGCCCCCAGGACAGTTACCTGTTTTCCGATTCAATACACAACAATATCGCGTACGGCCTTGATTCCCCCGATATGGCGCTTGTGCGCGCCGCGGCGCAGAGCGCGGCGCTGGAAAGGGATATTGCCAGTTTTACCGAGGGGAATGACACCCTTATCGGCGAGCGGGGCCTGACCCTTTCCGGCGGACAGAAACAGCGGGTCGCCATTGCCCGCTCTCTGGTGATGAACAGCGAATTCCTTAT
>JAIRRB010000142.1 GCA_031256195.1 Treponema sp. | reverse complement strand
ATAACCTTGCCCACCAGCGCCTGACTGCCTCCCTGCCAGGCAATAACCGCCATATCCCGCGCAACTCCCGCATGGCTGCCCTTGTTAATCACCAGAGCGGAATAGAGATTATCCGGGTCTCTGCCAATAAGTTTGGCAGGTATATGGCGGTAATTTAAGCCCTGCGAAAAGGCGAGTTGTTCTTTCAAACGGGTATTTTCCTGATTTATCTCCGCCGCGCTCCGCTCAAGCCGTTCATAGCGGGCGACACGCTCCAGCAGTTCGCTGTACTCTGTCCTGAGTTTTGCCAGTTCCTGCACGGAAAGAATCGTCCGGGAAACCACGGAAGAAATATCGTCCACCCTGCCGCGTACGCCGGAAAAAACTGACAGGCCCGCGTCACGAAACTGCATAATCAGGCTGCGTGTAGAAAAAAGAAGCATTGAAAATGAAATTACCGTGAGCGCCGAAAAAACATATAATTCTATTGGCAAACGGTTTTTGGGCGTCCACCTCTTTTTTTTCATACCTTACCCGTTCAGGCTGTCATAAACATTCTTTGAGCTGTCAACGCCTCTGGTATAATCAAAATACTTGCCCGCCCCCAGCGCTACGCAGTCCAGCGGACGTTCGGCGATAAACACCGGAACGCCGGTTTCAGATGCAATGAGTTTATCCAGGCCCTTCAACAGCGAACCGCCGCCGGTCATCACTATACCCCGTTCAACAATGTCGGCGGCAAGTTCAGGCGGCGTCTGTCCCAAAGTTGATTTGATGTTGTCAATAATCTGGTTAATGGGGTCCCGCAGGGCTTCCCTGATCTGATCAGAGCCGATTTTGAAACGCTGGGGCAGGCCGTTGGCCGCATTGGTTCCCTTTACTTCGATTTCTTCGATATTTTTGTCGGGAACGGCATTGCCAATCTCGATTTTGAGGTGTTCCGCCATCTGCTGCCCGATAATGAGGTTGTTAACCATCCTGACATACTTGATGATTGCCTCATCAAATTCATCGCCGCCCAGCCGTATGGCGTTGGTAACCACCATTCCTCCCAGCGAAATAACCGATATTTCCGTGGTTCCGCCGCCAATGTCGCAAACCATGTGGCCCGCCGGTTCATTGATGGGAATATCGGCGCCAATGGCTGCCGCCAGACTTTCCTCGATGACAATTACTTCCCGCGCGCCGGCTTTATAGGCGCTTTCCTCTACCGCCCTGCGTTCAACCTCGGTTATGCAGGACGGAATGCCTACCACCATCCGGGGTTTTATAAACCGGTAGCGGGGCAGAACGCGGGAAATAAAATAGCGGATCATTTTTTCGGTGGATTCAAGGTCGGCGATAACGCCGTCCCGCAGGGGCCTGATGGTGCGGATATGTCCCGGTGTTTTGCAGAGCATACGTTTTGCGTCCGTCCCTACCGCGACAATTTTTTTCGTTCCCAGTTCAACCGCCACCACGGACGGTTCGTTCAACACAATGCCTTTGTTCCGAATATAAATAATGGTATTACAGGTTCCTAAATCAATACCCAGATCAGATGAAGTACTGCCAAACATAATTCCTCATTCCTCCGTATATAAAAATTCACATTGAAAGCCGTGTTCTCGCTTTGAGGTGCGCCGGGTCCGCCCTGAGCGCCAGCCGCCATTCGGCGCGGGCGCGGGTTGCTTCCCCCTGAAGGGCATAAAGTTCCCCCAACTGATAATGGGCCTCGGCATTTTCACCTGCCTCCCCCAGTATATCCAAAAGCTGCTGTTTCGCCCCATTATTGTCGCCGGTCTTTTGCAGCACATCCGATAACAACAGGCGCGCCGAAAAGACAATCCGGGAATCCGGAGAAACTTCTACGCAGCGCTGTAAATACGCCCGCGCCTGTTCAAACTCATCAAGGGCGAAATAGGACCGCGCGATGGAAAGGAGCAGGAGGCCTGAAGGCCTTTCACCTGACGGTCTTTCGTCCGACGGCCTTTCACCTGACGACCATTCATCCGGCGGCCCGTTGTTCCCCCGGTTTTGTATTACCAGCGCTTCGGCAAAAGCCGTTACGCTGTTCCGGTAATCTCCGACCGCGGCATAAGCCAAACCCAGATATTCGGGAATATCCGCCGCGTTATACGACAATCCCCCGGCCTTCTCAAGATATTTCACCGCAAGGTCGGCATAATTCTCGTCCCGGTAATTGTAGGCTTTTCCCAAAACATAGTACAGCCGCCCGTCATTCAGCGAATTTTTCAACAGGAGCGCCTTGCGCAGCGACCGTACACAATCATCAAAATAACGTTCCGCGTTCAGGCTGTTTATTTGGGAAATACCCAACTGATAAGCGGAAAATCCGTGCATGGTCAGCAAAAAATAATCCAGCGGGCGGGCGGCAAGAGCGGCCTGACTCCGGTTGTATACCTCGTTGTAAGAACCCGCTTCCCAGAACTGGACAAGCTCCCTGCGCTCTCCCCGTGCTGCGCCCGTTATTTTCCCGGCAAATTGAATTACCGCCGCGCTCAGCAAGCCGATAACAGCCAGCGCTATAACGGAAAATATGAGCCGTTTGCGGCGAATATAGCTTCGGTAATTGTACCTGGTTCTTTTACTATACATTATTCCACTATTGTATTATATTTTTTGAGGAAAAAAGTCAACCATACAGGGTGATTCTTTTGGGTAATTGTACATTTTTCTTTCAGGGAGCCTCACTTTTAGCGCCCCAGGGGGTATCTGCCGATACCGTTTACCCGGACATACCGCTGTCCCATGCCGAACAATTCCCTTTTTCAGACATTTTTACCATTCCTGCGGGAGTTTCAGATGCGGCTCAGGGCGACATCTCATGCGGCGTTATTTCCTGCGTTTCTGTCCCCGCCGAAGCCCCTTTGCCCCCATTTTGGCAGGCAATTCCGGTACGTCAGGCGCTTTCCGCATTTTCCGGCAGTTTGACGGAGGAAACCGGGCCGGCAGATACTCTGTCGCCGGTATCCCGGCTGTTGCGGGCCTTCCACATTGCCCAGTGGCGGCGGGAATCCCTTTTTTGCGGAAGCTGCGGGGCCAAAAATACCGACGCCAGCGCCGCCAATGGCGGCGGCCATCCTGCTGAAGTGGCCCGCCTCTGCCCCGCCTGCGGACGCATGGAATTCCCCCGTATCGCCCCGGCGGTTATCACGCTCATAACCAATGACGAAGGAAAAACCCTGCTTGCCCACAACAGGAAATTCGCTCCCGGCGTATACAGCCTTATCGCCGGTTTTGTCGAGGCGGGGGAGAATCTTGAGGCGGCTGCGGCCCGTGAAACCCGTGAAGAAACCGGCATTGAAATAGGCGATATACGGTACATTGCCTCGCAGCCCTGGCCCTTCCCCCATTCCCTTATGATAGGCTTTTCGGCCCGTTATACCGCCGGAACCATCCGGCCCGACGGCGTTGAAATTGAAGACGCCCAGTGGTTCAGCCGCGATAATCTGCCCTTACTGCCCGGCCCCGGCTCGGTATCGCGCTACCTTATCGGCCGCTGGCTTGACGGAACACTGTAGCGGCAGCCTCCATTGCCTATTGTCACGGTAGATGCCGTTGCTCTGTACTGGTAGAGGTCAGTCGCAGCGCCCCCTCCGGCTGTTTTGTACTGCGGCAGAATAGATGCTACGGCAGCCATTTACCGGTTTTCATAATTGGAATCCGGTGCTAGTATGTATAGTGGGAGGATATAATGAAATACCAAACAGGTGTCATGGTTGAGCGTTTTGCCGGCATTCTTTCCCAATGGCCCGGCGTCGAGTGCATTACCCTGAACGAGGCGGCTATGCCGGATATTTTAGACCCGTACTTTGCCCTGATCCTCGATGTCTTTTGTTCCGGCCCCATTCCCCATGCTCAGGAACGGTGCCAGATTTACGGCAGCGATGCGGCGGCTTTTGAAAGTTCCGGCCAAAACGAAAAGGACCGGTTTCTCATCGGCGATATTCCGGTGCGGCTGGAATATAAATTTATTGAAAAAATAGAAGAACTGGTATCCATTGCCGATACCAAACTGGATTCCCTGTGGCTGATTAAAGATTCGGGGACCTATGGTTTTTACCGGCTGGCCAACGGGGAGATTGTTTTTTCCCGCAGTAACTGGATACACGATATACGAAAACGTCTCGCGCATATCGGGGACACATTCTGGAAAAACATGCGCGGGGCGGCCCAGTCGAAAATGGAACATTTTCTTTCCGATTTGGGGGCGGCTTCTTTTCAGGGCGACGAGTTCCACTACCTGATAGCGTCAGCCGGTTTCATCAAGACCGCCTGCCTTGTTTTGTTTTGCATTAACCGCCGTTTTGAGCCTTCGCACCGGGCCTATTACCGGCAGGTTCTGGAATTGCCGGTACTGCCTGTATCCTTTTCCGCTGAACTTGAAAATTTTCTGGATACCGCGGCGGGGGCGGTCATGGAACGAAGATTCACCCTGGCCAAATTGATAGCCAAAGGCATTGTTGCGCTTTAATGATAAAATTATTGTTAATAATATTAACGATAGTTCTGTCTTCATGCGGGCCGAAGCTCCGGCCGGCGCTGTTTCCGGTACGGGGGACCAATCAGGCCCTGTTTGGTTTAAGTCCCGATGCCGCCGAAGGATTGCTGGATTTTTCACGGCCAAAAAAACTGGAGTACCGGTTTGCATCCGCTCCGCTTGCCCCCTCAAATACGCCGGCATCCCTTGAGATAGAATATTCATTCACGGGGGAACGGCGGCTTGTTCTGGAAGCGGGGGTTCATTCCTGGGTTTTGCCGCCGGGGAACAAGGTAGGCGGCAGCGCCTTTGACGGTATAGTGCATTACGCCGTTCCCGCGGATGATTCTTTCCCTGAACATTTCAGCATTGTTCCGGCGGACAGTGAAGATAAAAACCGGGCCGAAAAAGACAGCCGCCTGCAAATTCATTCCGTTAGTTTCACGGAACGCTGGTATGGTTTTTACCGCTTGAAAAACGCCGAGAGCGGCGTTTCTGGCGGCGTTTCCGCTTCTGGCGGCGCTTTCAGCGAGCGCGTATATGTCAGTCCTTTTGTGTCCCAAAGGCCGGAGGATTCCGCGTGGCTGATTGATCTGCCAATGGCGGCGCCAACGGCGATGCCTGTGGCAGCGGGCATTCCGGCGGGCTTTTTTCCGGTATTGTCGGTCAGTCTGCCATCGGGAAAAGAAACCGTCATTGATACGGGAGGCCGCCGTTTTATAATTTTTCCGTATCCGCAGCAGATTAATTTTCCTGCGGGTATGATTGCGCCGGGGCCGCTGGTCCTGCCGGGGGATCGTATTGATGCTTTCCGCCTTGTTTATGCGCCGGTGCCTTCTTTCCCCGCGCCGATTGCGGCTGACCCCGGCATGATTCTCGCATGGCCGCCGGAACGCTGGCGTAACAGCCGCTACGAAGTTTTTAGCTGGGATAGATTCCCCTCATTGCTGATTTTTGACACCGCCGATTACGTGGTACAGGACCGGATGTTCAAGCGCCTGGCTTTTTTTGTTGAAAAGGCCGGCTTTCAGGGGCGGCTGGCTTCCGATGAGGAAATAGCGGAACTGCACGGCTGGAATGCCCACGATTACCGTGCGGAAGACCTTGCCCGTTTTTTTCAAATTGCCCGCACGGTAAATTTTCTCCTGCTTGCCGAGGAACGCGAACTGGAGAGCATACTGTTGGCCGCGGGTATAATTAAAGAATCCGGCACAGGAATACAGGGGGGGGGAGGGGGGGTCATTTCGATTTCACGGGAATCGGAAGTTTACCTGCGTTCCCTTTTTATGGCCCACGAGGGATTCCACGGATTGTTTTTTATTGATGAAGATTTCCGTGATTTCAGCCGCCGGCGCTGGCAGCAGCTTCCGGCGGAGGCAAAGCGTTTTATCGTTTCGTATTTTAATTTCCAGCATTACGCCACCGCCGATGAATACCTGTTGATTAATGAGTTTATGGCCCATGTTATGCAGCAGCCGGTCTCGCAGGCAGGGCGCTACTTTGGCCAAACCCTGCCTTCCCGTATTGAGGATGGCTGGCGGCGGGCGGATCTCCCCGCGAAGGATAAGGCTTCCGGTTCGTGGCCCGCCCTTGCGTCGGCCTTTACCCGCGAGGCGGAGGCCTTTTCCGCCTATGTTGGCAGCCGCTGGGGGCTTGCCGCCGGCAGGGTACATCTGGTGACGGTAAGGCAGCCTTAATATGTCGGAGGCCCAGTTTACCGATGCCCATTGCCACCCTTTTGACCTTGTACGCCATTTTCCTGCCGCCGAAGACGAACGGCGGCGGCTGGGAGTAATCTGCGCCGCCAGTGCGGCCACCGCGGAAGAATTTACCTACTGCGAACAGCTTTCCCGGCAGGCGCAGCCGGATTATGCCGCCCTGCTGCCCTGTTATGCTGTACATCCGCAAATGCCCGCGGTAATGTCTGTGCCGGAATTATCGTTGTTCAATGACCAGTTGGCAATGCTGGAAACGCTGGCTGTGCAGAAGCGGATTGCCGCGGTAGGAGAAACCGGCTTTGATTTGTACAATGCCGCGTTCAGGGAAACGGAACACATTCAGGATGCCTTATTCGTCAATCATCTTGAAACCGCCCTGCGCCACGATCTGCCGCTGGTAATTCACGCGCGCCGGGCCATGCACAAAATTTTCGCGTATTCAGACTTGTTAAAAAAATGCCGGGCAGTGATTTTTCATTCGTGGCCGGGTACGGCGGGGGAGGGGGAGGCCCTGCTCAGGCGGGGAATAAACGCCTTTTTTTCATTTGGTAACGTTATCATGCTTAATCACCGCGAGGCGATGCGCTGCTGCGCCGTTTTCCCCGCCGACCGCCTGCTTACCGAAACCGACGCTCCCTTTCAGCCCCCGCGGGGAGAAAAAAAATCCGGTTATGCCGATTTGCAGCGTATCCTTGAAACAATGAGCGCCCTGCGCCGCGAAGCCGCAGTTCGCGAAGCCTCGGTTCGAGAAACCGTGGATTTAAACGCGGCGGAAACAAAAAAGATTATTGAAAAAAATTTTCGCGCCGCGTTTAACGTATAAAACCATAAACTTTCACCACGGAGTGCACGGAGTTTAATTTTTTCTCTCCGTGCAACTCCCCTACTTAATCAAAATAAATTCCACCCGCCGGTTCTTCCACCAGTTGTCGCGGTCTTCGTATTGTACTACCGGTTTGGAGCCGCCCATGCCTGTCGCGGAAAGCCGTCCGCGGGCAACGCCGAATTCTATCAGCATATTAACAACGGTTTGCGCCCGCGATTCGCTTAAGGGCTGCAATTCGCTGCGTTCTTCCCGCTCGGTTCGCTGTACCGGATTGGCGTGTCCTTCCACCTGAACCTTGTAATCGCGGAATTTGTTGAGAATGTCGGCGATACGGCGCAGGACGCGGACATTGTTGTCCGAACGGTCAGTGGGTATGCCGTTAAAGTCGGCGGCGTTCTCCCTGAACACGATGGAGGGAACCTGTATTTTCAGGCGGTTGCCGTCACGGATAACCAGTACGTCCACGCCAATCTGTGAATCCATAACGCTGGAATTGCCGAGAATATCCGTTGCCGAATACTTCACCGGATAATCGGTGGCGGCCTGTACCAGTTCGCCCTTGTTGCTTCTGCCGTCCCAGATGACCGTTTCGGCGGGGCTGCCCTTGCCTTCTATGCGGTAGAACAAAAGATGGGGCGGCACCGGCTCGCGGATTTCCAGATACCATGAAGCGACAGGGGCGGGGCTTTTCGCGCCCAGTCTGATAAACAGTTCATCGTCTACGCCGTCATTGTCGGGACTGAAGTATTGCGGGCGGTAGTTAATCGAAAGTTCCGGCCCGCTCACATGCACCAGAATCGAGGCGGTCTCGGCGGTGGCCACATCCCCCTTGAGGTAGTTAACCGTCAGGGTGGGGGTAAAGCGCCCTTCGCGTATGCCGCCGCCTTCAGACAGCCCGTTCCAGCCGATACTGGACGGCACGGTCAGGGGCGGTGAAGCAAAACGTCTCATCACCGAGCCTTTGTCGTCTTTCAGTTCAAGCGACCAGCTTTCTATGCCTTCCTGCAACGAGCAGATAACGCCGAAACGCACCAGATCGGTGTTTTGGTTCGCCCGCGGGGCTATGCCCGTTGATGATGATGTCAGTATCAGCCGGGGAATCCGCGCGTCCAGGCTGAGGCCGGGTACATTATACCGGGCGCTGTTACCCGCCAAATCGGTAGATTCCAGGCTCAACTGATACGTTCCGTCCGGCGCGGCATTGCCCGCGGCGTCCTTGCCGTCCCAGACAATTTCCGGCGCGGCGCCTTTCCAGTTCCAGGTCTTTACCCGCCTGCCGCCTGCCCCGGTTATCACCGCCTCCCACTCATCATCGGCTTCGGTTTTAACATTAAAGGGAATGACCGCGCGTTTGCCGTTAGGCGAAAAAGCGGTGTACGGCGCCGAAACCGAACCCTTCGGCGGGGTAATGTCCAGTTCAAAGGGAAGCGAGACCGCGCTGGGCTGATTCCCCTGTTCATACCGCAGTTCCAGACGGGCCTTGTACTGGCCTTCCGGGGCGGGAGTATTCGCCGTGGTTCTGCCGTTCCAGCTTATTGCCGCGGGGGGCATTCCCTGTCCTTCAAAAGTACGAACCGCCCGCCCCGCGTTGTCCTGCACTTCAACCCGGTAACTGACAATGCCTTCCTTTACCTGTATCTGCGGATTTAAATTTATCGCGTCTTTTACCCCGTCTCCGTTAGGCGAAAAAGCCCGCAGATCGGTAGTAATCATAACCGGCGTGTCAACGGTACTCATGCGGAAGCGCAGGGTGTTGGAACGGCCCGCGTTGCCCGCCTGATCAATGGCGTATAACTCATAGGTATATTCGCCGTCTGCGGCAAAAGTTCCCGATTCGCCTGAGCCGTCCCAGCGCAGTTCCCGCAGGGGCGTTCCGTTAAACCGGAAACTCCGCACCGGCCTTTCAGCGGCGGGAGCGTTGGCCCGTTTTATTTCACCGGTCCACAGTTCTTCTTTGGTACCTTCCTGCCGGATAATCATTTCGCTTTGAACGCCGCCGTTGTTGGGAGAGAAGGCGGCAAAGTCCATGGTAATTTTTGCCGAAGGCGGCGTTACTTTCAGGTTAAAGGGAGGCGAAAGCGCCGTTGCCGTATAGCCGTTCAGATAATTTACGGACAATACGCCTGAATATATGCCCTCCGCCAAAAGCGCCCCGCTGTCATTCATGCCGTTGTAGGCCAGCAGTTCAGGCGTCGCTTTGGCAAAACCTTCCTCCCCGCTGCGGATTGTTTTAACGGTGACGCTTTGGCGGTCTTTTATCTGCATCGTCCAGCCGGTCACTTCTTCCTTTACCGGCACGGTCAGATTCATGGCAACCGTATCCTTAATGCCGTCTCCGTTGGGGCTGAACCAGGGATCGGCGATAAAGACGCTGATTACCGGCCGTATTGTATTGACAATAATATTTTCCATAGAGGCCCCGGCGTAATTCTGCGCCCGGTCAGTCGCCTCAATCCGGTAGGTATACACGCCGTCGCCGACAATGGCCCCCGAATCGTCTTTGCCGTCCCAGACCCGTGATTGGGGATTCCCGCTTTCAACGGCGAAAGTCCGCACTTTTTCACCGGCAGTCGTATATATGCCGCTTTCCCAGGCGTCTTCAGCCGTGCCTTTCGGGACAAAGGTAATCGTGTTCTTGCTGCCGCCCCCGCCCGGACTGAATACCCGCTGGGCGTCATCGAGCGGCGTAACGGCGATTTCCGGCGGGGCGTTTTTCAGTACCGCCTCATACACCGGGGTACTGCCCGTATTGCCCGAATCATCCGCCGCGGTAATCGTGAAAAAGTACCTGCCGTCCGGGACCAGTTCCCCCGAATCGCCAATTCCGTCCCAGCGGAGCGCAGGCGGCACATCAACCTGGGTTTTCACGGCAAACAAGCGGCCAAAAAAGTTCCGCACGCCGTGGGTTTCAGGCCGCAGTTCCTTGTTCCGGTAAGTGCGGACAATGTTACCTTCCCCGTCACGAATCTCCCATACCCAGCTTTCCACATAGCGCTCATCGGTAATACTCAGGGGAAATTCCAAATAATCGGCTTTTCCGTCATTATTGGGCGAAAAATAGACCGGGTACGCGGCATCCGCCGGGTCAGGATACCCTGTTTTTATGACCGGCGGCCTTTTATCGGCAATGCCCACCGTCCAGGTGGCCCCTCCTCCCAGGGCGGTAACCCCTTCATACAGGGGCTTATAGGCCGTATCAACGGCCAATTCCCCATCCGTGGGCAATCTGCCGCCGGCGATACGTTTTCCGCCTGACGGCAGATTAATATTAACCCCCAAACCCACCGAGGGCAGGGGATTAAACGCCTGTCCGTTTAGCAGTTCGCGCGTATTCAGCCCTGAACCCCCCGGCCAGGACAGAGACAATTTGACCGTTTCCGCTATTTCCGCCCGTAAACCCAGTTTCAGGATAAGACCGGCGTTGGGGTAATAAATAATCGAAGGAAGGCTCATATCTACCGCGGTATTCACCGCAAAGGGGTCTTTTTTGCCTTCTTTGCCGTGAATCCGCAGCACATCGAAAGATACCCCCCCCATCGGGGTAAACCAACTGGGTGTCCAGCTTTTTCCCATGCCCCGCAGAACCGCCGCCCAGGTAAAGTTTTCCAGGGGGCCAACCCTGCCGACACGGTAAAAAATACCCAAATCGCCGGAAAGACTCCACATCCATGCGCTGCCAATGCCAAAATTTAACCCCGCTCCCAGGGACATACGGGGGTAAATCTCTTTTGCGGCGCTTAAATTTCCCGAAAGAACCGTTTGAACCGGGAAAGATTCGTTAAAAGGACTTTGAATGAGCCGCAAAGCGCCGCCAAAAACCCCGTAACGGGTGGGAAACAGGGCTCCCGCCTCCATCACATTGCCGAATTTGTCCTCATTACCCAGTCCCACCAGGGCTAAATAGCCAATATCAAAGACAATCCGCTGGGCTTCACCCCCCTGAGCGGGGTTAATCGCGCTTGTTGGCGCCCCGCCGGTACTGGTACTAAAGGCTCCCGGCCCCGCCAGATTGGGGGCATACAGGTCCGGCACGGCATCCGCGCCCCAGGCCGGGGAAGCCGGCGCATCCATTGCCGGTAATGCCGTTACCAGGCAGAAAAACGCCGCCACGCAGCATAATGTCTTTTTCATAGCCAAACCCTCGGTTTTTTTGCAAATATATGTTGATTTTTGAATATGTCTTATTATATAATGATAATGGGATAGTTGTATATTGCAAGAGGTGTGTCTCCATTTTCTCCCGGAGGTAGTATATGTTGTCCAGGTATCTGAAAAACACATTGTTTTTTTCGGCGGTCGCCATTGCGGTTTTTGCGGTATTCGTCTCATGCGAAAATCCCTTTAGCAACAATCTGGGGAGAAAGGTTGACATAGAACCGCCGACTATAACATTGGGCGACCCGTCCGTAGGCTCCTATCTGAAAGGAGTTGTCCATTTCAGCGGAACGGTCAACGCTTACCGTGAACTGAGACGGGTAGAAGTAAAAATATTTAACCAGGAAGATGATTCATTACCGCCGCTGCATGACGGGACTCATCCCGAACTAAAAATGACAGGCGACGATCCCAAGCAAAAAACATGGACCTTTGACCTGAACACTCTGGATTTCAACGGGCAGATTCTGGATGACGGCTTCCTGAAAATACAGTTCCGGGTATATGACTCGAATCGCACCAGCAATATGGGAAAGACCGCAGAGCTGGTCTATATCATTAAAAACAACCCTTCAATCGTTAAAATGACTGCGCCGGACAGTTCCAAACTGGAAGGTGATATTGAACCGCCGAGACTCGGGACCAATACGGAAGTCCGGGGACAAATAATCGACCGCCGGGGCATTAAGCCCGGATACCCCCGCATTAAAATTTGGCCGGAAGAGTGGCCTGAACCCGCAGGCGATGACCCCGAATGGGGCTGGGCCGTCCTGTTCCTTTCCGGCGTTGACACCACTGATGATGAAGCCAAAAACTGGAGTTATAAAGATCGTAACAGTCAGACGGTTGAGCGCGCCGCCAATTTTGTTTTCAGACTGTCCAAATTCACGATAGACCCGGACACACGACAGATTCGGTATGATCTTTCCAGCGGGGATTTCGAACCCCTTGAGACCGGAGTGTACCGTTTTAGAATACAAACCTCCGATACCTTCTTTGATGACGATCCCGCTTCGGATACATTTATGTTCCCCCGTGAGCCCGAAGGCGATGAAGTGGAAGCGGTCGGCTGGCATCCCGTGTTACGCGATACGGACACCGAACCCCTGGACAGGGGCCCCTTTTATTCCCTCCAGGTGGTCAGTTCCGGCGAGCCTCCCGAAATTGAACTGGATAACAGCGACAAAACCCCGGCAGAACTGGATAGGCATCCCAATATCTACATAAACGCGCCGACGGCAATGAAAATAAATGAATTCCGCTTGCGTATACTGGCGGCGCATTCCGACGGGATTGCCAATGCTACCTTGTCATGGAGTCATGGGGCCGGGCTGGCGAGACGTTCCGGCAATCTGAACTGGGACAACGGGAGCGCCGGCGATTTTACGGGCATAGGCAATGTTTTTGTTTATACCGGAGACAACAGCAAAGAGTACGATGACGGCACTGTGACTAATAGAAAGATTTTTACCAGCAGTTCCGATCCTTACACGCTGGAAGTACGGGCGTATTCTGTCAGCGGCATTGTGGGTGTGGCGAATTACCTTCTGTATATAGACGGAGCCGGCCCCGAAGCGACCATACGCTCCATGATAGGGCAGGCGGAGGACCCGGCGGGAGGCAACACGGGGAGTGCGGGCGCCTGGATTAATAATGATCCGTACATAGTCAACGGCAATATACAGGTTTCGGTAGACCGCGGCGCTTTATTGGGCATTAGAGCGTCAGAGGATGATAATATCCCGGTAGTCAAATGGATAGTGCAGGAAGCGCCCCCCAATGCGGCTGACAACAGTAACATAATCAGTAAACTCGAAACCTTCCGCGCGAACCCCACGGCGGACAACCTGCAATTTTTTAACGATATCGGCGAGACGCCGATATCCGGCTGGGTAAGGCCGGAAACGACCCACAACTTTAAGTTTAACGCCTGGAAAGATTCCGGCGGACCTCTTCTCAAAAACAGCAACGAATGGGATGGGGAAGACCTGTGGCTGTATATAATCGCCCAGGACAAGGTCTATAATCTGGGCTACATCGTACAGAAACTCAGTGTGGATGACTCAACCGATATTCCCGGCATGGTTGTAGCGGGGGGTGATTTTAAGAACGACGGGATAATAACCGGCAAAGATGACCTGCTGATTACCTATGATAATTTGACAGGCGCCCCGACAGGCGGCAATACCACTAAACAAAATATCCTTGATAGTGATCAGGGCATAGAATTGACCTTTACCGATGATGATGGGATTAGCATGAACAAGGGCGGCGTGGAAATAACGCTGAAAGACCTGAACAGCGGTAAAGAAGTATATCTGAAACAAGACGAGAATTTGGCCCTCTTAAAAAAGGCGCTGAACGGCAAAGATTATTTGGAGAGCGGCAGCAGTCTGGAATTGTCCGGTACATTGACCCAGGCAATTATGGCGGAGGCCATGTATGAGGGGCAGGACCCGCTGCCCAAAAACCTGTATGACGGTTTTTATGTATTAACGATTAAAATTACGGACAATATTGATGTAAAGGTAGGGATAAGCCGATATCCCCAGAGCAGCCGGCCGGGCGATGTGCCGACGGTAGTGTCAAAAGAAGAAACCTTCTATTTTGCCGTACAGTCCCAGGCGCCGGTTATAGATGTTATTGGCATTGAAAACAATTCCTCCAGAAATAAAGAAGCGATTGAAGTTAAAGGAACGGTCAAGAGCCGGCTTGAAATTACAAAACTGGAGATTACCTTTAGCCCCGGCATGGATTCGGGCGCATGGCCTTCTGTTTCTTCCACAGGTGTTGTTACCACGAGTTCTTTACAGACATGGGGTGCTACTCCTACGCTGACAATGGTACGCAGATTAGACTTGGACGAAGATAACTATTGGGTCTATGATTGGGCGGTTCCCGCTGCCGTCAATTTCGGCAATGACCTTGTTTTTGCGTCAGGAGCAACCGTATTTGAATGGCGGACCTTTAACCTGGTAGCCTACGACAGCCTGGGCACCCACGGCATTGCCGACCGTACCATACAGGTAGACTCAACGCCCCCCGCTGTGGAACTGAGTGAATCGTTTTTTAACTTTGGCCGCCTTCCCAACGAGGAAGACCAATATATCTTAAACGGCAAGGTTCCCATCGTCATTATGGCGACCGATTTGAACGGTATCGCGGATGACGGCGTTAATGCCAATGTATGGTGGTGGATACTGCCTTCAGCCGCTTCGCGCCCAACCGCTACTATGGCCCCGGACGGGACAATTACCGTTACGCCGTACCCATTCCCCGGCGGAGGCGCTGCCGGACTGGGCGGCCGGTTCAAAACAACCGACAACAAGGGCGGCGGAAATTACCAGTTTATTCTGAACACCACCAATCTTGCCGATAATGCTACCTACAATCTCTGGGCAATCGCCCAGGACAAAGCGGGTAACTTTAGCGTGTTAACGGCGGGGACGCCGCCGCTGAGAACCTTTACCGTTAATCAGAACAGCGATTTGCCGGTTCTGGTCGAAGGCTCCTTAAAGCCCGATGACGGCGCCGTCATATCCGGCGAAACGACGAGTCTGGTCATAGAGGGTAAGGCTTTTGATGATGACGGATTCGACAAAGACAAACTCGGTACTTATATACAGATTCGTTTTGCGTCCGGGACCAACAACGCCTGGGGTAACTGGATACCGATTAACTCCGGCCTCTCCGGCGCTGCCCTTTCCGGGCCGGACGCAATGGGGGAAATAAGGTTTGTATTGAATTTGCAGACCAATAACTTTAGCGGTTATTTTGCGACAGACGGTGAAAAGCGTTACCAAATTCTCATAACGGATGAGGCTGTAGCCGCTGTGAATCTGAATCCCTCGAATCCCCTGAAATTCGCGGATCCCCCGGGAAAAAACCCCGATGGTAATCTCACCCTTGGGCCGGTTCAGCGGCAATTCCCCACCAGCGGGTATTATAGTTTCTATCTTAAAAAAGAACTGCCTGAGGTCTACTTTACCAGAAACGACGTTAAACCGGGTCATGACGGCTATACTTCTCAACGTCCGGTCTACGGAACGTCTGCGGAACTGCTGGCAGACCTTAACGATCTTTATGTGGTGGACGGATACCTTGAATCCGTTAAATTTACCTATAACACTCCGGGGACATACACCGGAACGACCGTCAAAGACCAGGAACTGATAACCGTTAATCCGAATAATGTTCCTGTCGGCAACAGATATGACAAAAATTACGCCGGCGGATGGCATCTGGTTTCCGCCTGGCTGGCGCCTTTTAGCCATTCATCCATGCCTGATGGTATGCAGAGCATTGCCATTGAAGCGATTGACCAGGTGGGACAAAAAACCCGTGTTGAATATACCTTCTATAAGGATACCTCGCCGCCGCTTATTACCTTTACCAATATGAGTACCGGCATTATTTCGGGCGAAGCGAGCGCCGTTGCCGTTAGGGGTAATTTCCGCGATGAATACTCCAATATAGCAAATACCTTTACCTATCAATTTGATAAAGGTCTGCCCAATAGCGGCTTAATTAATACCGTAAATACCTTCGGCGATAGCGGTACGCCCGACAAAACCGCCAACTGGGAAATTAAAATACCCAATGATCCCGGTTTTCCGGACGGCGAACATTCCCTGACAATAACGGTGGCGGACTCTTATGGCAACACGCGGGAAGAATTCGTTGTCTTTCTTGTTGACCGCGCTCCTCCCGAACTGTCCAAAGAGGCTGCCTTTGTAGTAACAGCGGGCAGCGGAAGCAAACAACTGGTCATGGCAGACGCATATACACGGGTATTCAGCGCCTCCGGCTATACTACCGGTGACACGAATCCCGCCTTTTTCCTGAGCGGCCTGGTGTACGAGCATAACCTGACCAGCCTGAGCGTCGGCATTTACGCCAACTCCAATGATACAAACGCCGAAGTTTCGGAAAAGCTGGACCAAATTGACCAGAATGATTTTGATGTTGTTCCGGAGTACGATAAAGGCGGCAACCTGAGCCTTAAAAAGGCGATAATAGAGGATGGTGGTTTGTATGGCAACATAGGAGCGATGCCCGCCAATGCCAATAATGTGTATGTATGGACCCTCAAGGTAACCAAGGGCGATCTTGCGGCTCTTTTAGTCAGTGACTCGTCAGAAGCCGTACGCCGCCAGATTGTTGTGGTCGCGACAGACCTGGCGGGAAAGAATTCCAGCCGGGAAAGCTGGCGTTTCTCTCTGGACGGTACACCGCCCGATGTAAAATACTATAATTTGAATGAGACTGCGGCTTCGACTCTGATGAACCAGACTATCAGCTTGCAGGGCATGGTCGAAGACTTCACCAATGTAAAGGAAATACGGTACCGTATTGCCCGGTGGAATTACGCGGGCACAAATTCCGGATGGCAATATTACAACGGTACAACCTGGACGGCTACACCCAATAATAATTACAGTTCCTGGCCCAATTTACTTGCTCCCGAAACCATAAAGAGTTCAGTGTCATGGACGCTGGATAACGCCGCGTTGACCGGTTACCCGGCAAATCTCTTTAACACTGAAGGCAAGTACCGGCTGGACCTCTATGCGACCGACTACTCGCTCAATGATCAACTGGAAGCGGCGGGGAACGCGCTGATTTTGAATGAGACGGTTGATGCTCCCAATGGACGGGTGTTCTTTATCGACCGCACTCTTCCGAATATAACAGGGCTCACTACCCGCAAAGATTACTATAGCGGCGCCGACGGCAACATTGTATTTCAGTATACCGTAACAGATGCCAACGGCATTAAAGGTGTCAGCGCGAACCTGAGCCCCTCCGCGGGCAGTGTTACCGTGACTCCTGCTGCCTATGATCCCAATACTCTCACATACGCGGTAACGGTAACGATTAGCGGTATGGGAGGCGCACCATCCGATAAATACAGTCTGACGCTCACGGCAACGGATGGAGCGGGCCGGGCGGCCGAGGATAAAATCGAATTCAATCTGGACAATACCGCGCCGACCATAACCGCTCCCCACGTTCCCCTCAGGACGAACGATACTGCCGTAACCGGACGGGTAATAATTAACGGCAGTTTCTCAAAACTCACCGATAGCCCCGTTCAAATGGCGGCGTTCTATATCGGAACCGGGTCTGCCGCTCCGTCTCCTGCCATGCCCACTGTAGAACAGGTAAAAGCGGTGGGCAGCGGCTGGCATTATAATACCGGCGGCGGCGCCGATCCCTGGAATCTGGTGGTCGGTGGTAAAACACTGGCAGAGATAGCCCCCGGCACCTCTTCCGCCGTTATTACCCTGCCCAATACCCGGGACTTTTTGACTTCATCCCCGAACTATCTGGGACCCATGACTACCATCACTCTCGGTATTCCAGCACTTACATTTAACGGTGCGAGTATCCCCAATGGCGAGGAAATTTATCCGCTGACCATTTACTACTTTGCCGTTGATGAAGCGGGTAACCGCGAGGTAACGCCGTTTACGTACTACATATATCCCGAAGGAGACCGGCCGATAGTTGACAAAATCAACAGTCCCAAACAGGACGCGCCTGAGTCTGAACGGATGCTGAACGGCAGAATCCGTATTGCGGGTACCGCCGTGGATAACGTCCGCGTTAAGCGTGTCTGGTTCCGGGTGTTAAAAGCTGAAACCGAAACCTACGCGACAGACATCCGCATTCCGGAATGGAATGAGGAAACATGGGAGCCAGCCGGTAATCAAAATCAAACGTCTCAGGAACTCTTTCATAATGTAGCCGGAGTAAACACATCTCTGGGTATCGGCTGGTATAAGGCCAACGGCGGCGGCAGCAGTTCGGTGTCATGGTGGGCCTATATCAATACCGAAGGCGAACTTGACCCGATATTTTCCAACAGCGCCAAAATAACGATTGAAGTAATGGCCGAAGATACCACCTGGGTCGATTCCATACCGCCCGACGGCGGCTGGGACCCGGCTATGGGTCTTTACAGCAAAAAAACCTCTGAATCATCGGTGTATGCCTATGTGGTCAGCGGTGCGCCGCGCTTTGAAGATGACATGGTGCTGAATCCCGCAGTCAACGGTTCTTCTTCCTCGCTGGGTGCTGGCGTGTGGGGCAGCAATGTAACCACCTACATGAGAGGGCGTTCCGCCTATGCCGTTACCGTGAAACACACTCAGGGCGTCGGGAGCATAACCTGGAACGGTTATGACCTGCTTGCGGCGAACCCGTATACTACCACCACCTATGGCACTCACATAACCGCCATGAGCGGCGGTACCTATAACGCGAACACTAACCCCGGCATTGCGGCAAAGGCCGGGCCTAAAGCGTTGATTACCACCGGTTTAACCGCATTGGACGCTCTCACCGCGGCCAGAACATTTATGATATGGACTACCAGCAGCGCGGCGGCCATCACCGATTCGGCTTCGACCATACTGGTGCCGACAAACGACAACAAACGTTTAACCACATTCACTCTGGAACAGGGCAGAACCGTTAATGTCTCCAGTGGCGGCGTAACAGAGCTTATGGAAATGGTCGACGGCTACTTTGAATGGATAGTTGTTATTGACATAAACGCCAATATTCTTGAGGGCGGCAAATACCTGGGCGGCGCGGCTTACCACGATGTTGAACTTACGGCAACGGAAACGTCCAAAGTTATACCCTTAAAACAGGAACAAACGCTCAATCTCCCCATCGACAATTTACCGCCGACAGGAATGTATACGCATAATGGTTTTGTCGCCGGTACCGACGCTACCTTTGGCGGGGAAGCCGGTGATACCGGCGCGGTAAACGGTCTGTCTCGTGTGGTACTCTGGTTCTCGCGCATGATCAACGGTACGCAAACATCCTTTAAGTGGGATGGAGACACCGACGCCTTTAACGGCAGCGGTACAACTCTGCCCGACGGTTCGCTTGCGGGTGTTAATGTACCCGTTATACCTGCCGAATCCGCCTTAACCGGTGGCAACGACTGTATCGTTATTGACCGCAACGACCCGATGGGTCAAAGAACGCACCACGGACATGGACTGCGCATGGGCTTTGCTTCAGGCGGCTCATTGGGCACCTCATGGTATGTAACGCTGGACAGCACCAAAATGGAATCCGGCCGCGTTACCGCGCACTATATTGTGTACGACAAAGCGGGCAATACCAAATACTATACCCAGAAACTGGTCATTATGAACAATGTCCCGCGCATAAACCGCATTACCCTGGCGACCGACATTCGCGGTGATACCGGCCTGGGAGCGACGCTGGGCGCCGGAAACGGAAGGTATGTGGCAATGCCGGGCGGCGGTGTTACCGCTGATGGTACTCCTCATATGGGCGCCGCCCCGGTTTCACAGATCAGGACTGCCGTTCAGGGCAAACTCGGCCTGACAGCGGCTGATCCGGATACCGACAAGGGCATAAGCATGGCCATACCCATCAATACCGAAAGACTCAACGCTTACGGCGTGGTATATGATGAAGCGTTTACCGTGCGTAATAATTTGCTGGCCGTAAAGGTAGACTTAATTGATACGGTTGATGAAAACCTGAAGACATGGAGTAAAACCAAACGAACCTTCCGCGTTGAATATGTTTCCGGCGCGGTACCGATTACCTATAATGCCGGCACCAGATTGCTGAATGTAAGGGCGGGCAGGATATACATCATTAACGATCCGGGCGCCAATTTCCCCTGGGGCAGTTATGGTCTGCGCGTTGCGGAAGGCGATACCGCCAGAAGAGGCATGGCGTTTATGGCCGTTGAAGACGGCGCCAATGTAACGATACAGGCCGGCGCTTACGGGACTCCTTCGGCATGGGAACTCAACGGCAGTTACTACCAAACCCCTGCCGATCCGTTTGCCCGCACACATCCGGGAACTCTGGGACTTCCTGATGTTGCCTTAAAAGGCGGCACCCCCGGTAATACTACCGGAGCGTATAGCGCTGAATTTATGTACGGGAGTAATGCCTTTGGCACGGCAGCCGGAACCAGAATTACAGACTTTGCTCCTGCCTTCGCCCCGGATGACCGGCCCCTGCCGTACCCGCTCGCCGGCGTGAATCCCTGGGTAGCCCATTCGCTCTTTATCGTCAAGGTATTTGACGGCGATGAAGAAGAATTATTCGGCGACTTTGCCCTGCTTTCGATCAGGGTGAACAATGATGACAAGACACGGCCCTACGCCCAGCTCTACGACCTGAACCCCAAAACCGAGGGGCAGGATACCAACGTGACGCAAACAGCCGCGCTGCAGATGAATATGGGCGGCAACCGCATTAAAGGCGGCCTGTATAACAATGGCACGGTGCAGGTTGTTGAAAAGTCCGGCCACATTGAGCCGCGGAAAAATTCCATCGGCGGTACGAACTATGTTCATACGCTGACCAGCGGTCAAATGGGCGGAGCGGCGACCGCTACTGCCGCTACCATGCAGAAGCCGCTGGTTGATGACGCCGCCATTGCCTCTTTCCTTAATATAGACACGGTCAGCGGCAAGGTTATCCTGCGCGGCTATGCCGAAGACGACCAGCGTATACACCGGATTGATCTGGAATTCTATAACGCGGCGAATACCGGCAACCGGACGGATTTTGTTACCATACTGGAGTTTAACAATAATACGACCGCTAACCCCGCCCCCTTCCTGAGAAAGGGCGCTGCGCTCAGGGGAGGCGATGTTGAATTTACCGAAACGGTCGACCTGAACCGCCACCGCGTGGAATGGGCCTATTTGTGGGATACGGAACAGCTTCCCGCTACTACGTTAGGGGGTGCAACGGGTACGGTAGTGGGTGATATTACCGTCCGCGCTGTTGCGTATAACGCAAACAATGCCACGCCTAAGGGTTCGAAAGATTCCAATACACATATTTCCCACGCTTACGGCACGCCCGCCACCTATACCCAGGCCAACTATAACGGCGTCTGGGATTATTACAATCCGGACTTCCCCCTCTACGATTCGCGGTTTGCGCTGGGCGGCGACAACCACTATAAATTCCGGCGTTACAACTCCATGCGGATAAACCTGCGGCCCTACATAACCGGATTTAAGCGGAACAAGAACGATTTCGCCCACGACACCCGTTCCCGCCAGGGCCGGTATATGTTCGCGCAGAGTGAAGTCGCCGTGATAAGCGGCTTTAACCTGGGCGCATCGGGTGTTACGCCCACTATTGGTCTGCCGACCGCGAACGCCGGTACTTATACTAACGCAATCAATGTTGGTAATATAACCGCTACAGCGGCAAATAATCCCTATGAGGTGGACATGGCAGCGGTCAGCGCATCCCGTTACCGGCAATTTACGGTACCCGCGGGGGCCGTAACCGGCAACGGCAAAGTAGCGTTTACGGTAAGCGGCTACATGGCGGTTAACACCGGAACTGAAAGGCTGGCGGCTAACAGCGTTAGACCGGTTATTCAACCCTGGAATACGGAACGTTCCCCCGGTATAGCCGGCTCGCAGTTGTGGGACGACTTTACCATGCTGCATATCTGGCAGTCGGATGATACGCATAACACCGGGACCGACCGGGGCCGCTTTGATAAAACTACCAACATGATTGTCAAAGACCCCGCCATGACCATTAACCCGGCCAACGGAACCCTCTACTCAAGCCATAGTCAGGCCGGGGGTAATCAGGGCGGTATTGATTACAGTACGAACGCCGCTACCGGCATGACGCGGGTTGCGCAATTCTGCGACCCCATTATTACCAGCGATATATTTATCAGTACCAATCTAACAACGGTCTGGACCGCTCACAGTATTATTGGCGAACAGGGAGGTGGTACAGGATGGGCGAGCAAAGGCGGTATTTTTATCAGCGGTCCGCGAGGCGGTAATGCCGGTCTTACCAGCGGGTTAGCTGCTACTACCAACAGTGACACGGTGTTTAATTCACAATATCTGGCTGAAAGCTGTAGTTATAATGCCAATGCCAATGCGCCAGGAACACAGTCTAATCCGCCTGCTTTGAACCAGTTCCTTAACCCCCATATTATTACCTACTACGATGGCACCAATGAACATATTCATGTCAGCTACTACGATGACAAGGATGGTTCAATGAAATATCGGTACAATCGGCGGGGCAGTCCTGGTACGATAACCGGTAGCGCTGCCGGTACAGCCACAACCGCCGCCAACAGTACCGCTCCTTACGCATGGACCAACCTGGACGGCGGTTATGATGTGGATGACCAGAATGCGTATAATGCCGCCAATAATACCAACTGGGCTACCGGAGCCGGTGGCGGTAATAGGCCTGCCAATGATTTTATAGGCGCAATAGCGACAAACGGACGGATAGTAAATTGGAACACTCGTACCCAGACTCAGGGGAGAGGGTATAACATTGATGCCGGCAAACATAATGCGATTGCTCTGAACAGAAACGGCTATCCGGTTATCGCTTACTATGACGAGACCAACGGTAAACTGAAACTGGCGGTCAGTAACGGCACTACAATGCCCGTTGCCGCCGCAAGCTGGAAGATACGGGACAATGTTATTCCGCGGGACAATCTGAATTATAACGGCACCGGCCAGTATGTCAGTATGATGATTGACACGCGGGGAGCAAACGATATTATTCACATCGCGGCCCTGAACTCGCTGAACCGGAACATGGTCTACATCAGAGGCGAACTGTATCCCGTAAGGGGAACTTCCAGTCAGGATGATACCACCGCCGCCGCAAACAACGTATTGATTAACGTTACCGTGCAGGTGGTGGACAGCGTGGGCAGTGTGGGCAGTTGGTGTAAACTTTCGCTGGACAGCCAGGGTAATCCCTGGATTGCCTACAAGGATGAAAGCTTCCGCGGTTCCCGGGACGGGGTAAAGGTAGCGTATCTGGACAGCGCCGTTTTCTATAAAGGCGGTACGTCCTACTTTACCGGTAAAGACATTGATGTATGGGGCCAGCCCATTACCGGATGGGAGGCGATGAATGTTCCCACCTATGGCCGGGTAGAGGACGCGTCCGCTACGGTAAATACCCGTCTGGGTATGGAATGTTATCCGGCACGGAACTATGCCGGAACGCCTAACCCGACTACCAAGTTCTGGGCAGGAGCGGTCGGCTACCTTGCGCCGGATTATTACCGCATAGCCTATTATGTGAAGTAGGGGGAGGGTAAAAAAATGAAGAGGAATGAAGCCATGAATATAAACATTGTAAAGAAGAATTCACCACGGAGTTTCACAGGGTTTAACGGAGTTTCACGGAAGGAAAAAACAGAATCTTGTTATTCACGGTGTTACTCCGTGTCCTCTGTGGTAAATTTCTTCGGTCGAATATGCCTCATCCTCATGGCGTTTATGGCAATACTTTCCTGCGAACAGCCCTTCAAAGCGGGGCTGGGCCCCGTGGTGGATACCCGTCCCCCGACTGTCCAGTTGGACAGCCCCAAAGCCGCCGACTATATTTGGGGTGTCAAACGGTTTACGGGAACCGCCGAGGACGACTACAAACTGGATAAAGTACAAATCAAGGTAACCAATTACCCCGATATTCCCCATTTACGGGATTACACCAAAGTTACCCTGACAAAAAACAACAAAGGTAAAAACACCCATTCATGGTACATAGACATAGATACTACCAAATTCCCGGACGGCGACTTAAAGATACAGCTTATGGCGGTAGATTCAATGGGCAAAACCGCCGAAACGGATGAAATAGCGTTTTTTATAAAAAACACTCCGCCGGCAATAACCGTAGCGGCGCCGCTCATTCTCCGTTCGGAAGATGCGGATAACGGCAAGGAAGGCGAAGTCGGCGGGCCGCGTTTGAATTTCGGTACCGTGGATTCCCTGTCTCCCGGCATAAACTACATCCGCAAAATGGACAAGGGAACTTTTTTGTCGGGCACTATCAGCCATGACCAGGATATTTACCGGGGCCCGGCAGACCCGGACAAAAACCTCTACCCGCCGCAGATACGTTTCTGGATGGTGGGAGAGGGGACTGGCGAGAGCGCCGGCTATCCGGCGGGCTATTTGCCGACAACAGAACAAGTTCCCTGGGAAAGTTTCGCGGGGAGCGAGGCCGGCGCCTTGTATGAATTGAATCTGGGTAACTATCAGTTTACCTATGATCTTCCGCTGGAAACCAACCATTACTACGGATTTGAAATTCGGGCGCAGAACAAGGACGGCCGTTCGCATTTCCACTACCCCCGCGATTTTTACGGTCCCGATGTAGACTGGGACAGCACCAGTGCGGGAGATTTTGAAAAAGAAAATCGTTATGTGCTTATTTATCTCCGCTCACCCCGGAATTTACCCGATGCGGAACTTTACAACTTCCAGGATATTCTGGGCCCCAATGGCTGGAATGACGCTGACGGAGGTTACTACAATGACCTGCCAGGCGAACTGAATGACAACAGTCCCCATCCCTATGTGAACAGTATGGCAGTCAAAAAGAGCGGCGCCTTTACCCTGCGGTTAAAAACGTCTCACCAGGAAGGTATCAGCTCTGCCGAAATATATTGGGAAAGAGGCAATGATCGCGGACGCTTTATCTGGGATGATGCGCAGAAAGAGCCTTACCCGGGCTGGAGTGACGCCAACAGCGTCCCGGCGAATCTTCCCTACAGTTACTGGGGTTACCGTGACCCCCATTCAAGGACGGGGACTTTTTACACGACCCGCAGTTTTATCTTTACCTATGACTCAAAAAGTAATAACCGGATTCCCAATGATTCCGCCTATAATGAACAGGTGCGGGGCCGCTCAAAACTACAACGATACAAGGGCCCCAATGACGATACCTGGAAAAGCGGCAAGGCCGGCGCTACGTGGCCGTCTTTACCCCCCAGTGCCGCCAATGAAATGTGGGAAGACATAAATGGGCCGCTGCCGGACGGAATTTACAATATAGAAGTATATGTCCGCAGTCTGTATGGCACGCCGATGTCAACGCCGAAAAGCTATTCGGTACATCTGGATACAAAAGCGCCCGTTATAGAACTTACCCGCATGGATGGCGTTTTCAGCGAGGAAGGGCCGACCGCGTTTACCGTAAACGGGGTAGTGCAGCCCTATTTCCTGTTCCTGGAAGAACGCCCCGAGGATTCGCTGGTTCGTATCGCCACCGAGGACTATTTCGATGATTACGACCGGTTCTATGTACTGGTTGATGAAACCAGCGGCCCGGCGATGCAGGCATTAATCGCCGACGGAACATGGTGGCCCATAACGCCGCTGACAAAGCCCGGTGACTTGACAACCGGCGGCATAAGCGCCAACGGCAGCGTTATTAAAGTTTACGCGGACGGCCCGATTACCGGCGGTACCTTAAAGGTAAAAACTTCGGGGGTTTACAACACCTGGAGCGGGAATGCCGTAAATCAAGACCCCGCGGAAACGGACAAACTCGATGACGGCAGCTATCAGTTGTATGTTTTCTGCCGCGATAATGCCTTTAATGTGGGAAACAACTGGTTTACGCTCGATGTACAAGAGGAAACAGACCGGCCGCAATTTGACTTTTCCGTAGGCCAGGTCAGCGAAAAAGTTACCGACCCGAATATCAGTTCTGATTACTCGGCTAATGGTTTTATAATAGACGCAAACACTCGGCAGAATGTATTGGGACAGAACACCAATATCCGGATTAGGATAACGGATGATGACGCCCTTGATCTGGATGAACTCAAAATTACGTTTACCGGTTCCTATACCGATGGCTCCGGAAGCATACAGCCCTATACCGGTACCGGCTATGAGATGGAAGTCACCGAATATCAACTGCAGACCCGGACTTCCCCGGCAAAAGAGGCGACCATTACCATACGGCAGACCGATTTGCTTGAAATGCTCCTGCCGCCGTCCCTGGGGGGCATCAATCCAAACTATGCTCACCTGTTCGAGACAGGCAAGGAATACCGGAGCCTTCCCGACGGCATTTACCGGATACACATTGAAATTAAGGACGATGTTAATGCCAAGCTGATACTGGGTACCGATCCGAATCCGGCGGAAGTTGCGGCTAACAGCGTATCATTCTGGATAGCGGTGGATTCCGTTTCGCCGGAAATCAATATTCCCCCCGCCACCGACACACCCAGTGGGTTTTTATCCGGTAACGCAACCATTACCGGACAGGTCTCCGACCGTAACGGTCCCATTACGGTAAAGTCCTTCCGCGTGGAGAACGAATTTGGCACAGAGATACATAATTCTGACGGCAGCCTTACGGACCCGAATGTCACGCTGCTGGCGTTTACCTTTTTGGATTCCGTATCATTATCACCTGAAGTATGGTTAGTAGGCTTTACCGCACGGTTGAATTTGACGCCTGGTGTTTCCGGAACCTATGTTCTTGTTCTGGAATTGCAGGACCGCTTTGGCCGCTCCAGCGTCATAACGCGCAGTTATCAGGTAGATAACGAGCCGCCCGCCGTTGATTTGCGGGAAAAAATACCCACCTTTGAACGCAATTATGGTGATGTAAATCTTACCACCCCCACCGGTACGGATTTTGATGGCGTTACGAATAACAAGTTACGCCTGACCAATGGGGTAATCTACTTTACCATCAATGCGACCGATAACTTTAAGGTTAACACCGTGCGCTGGTGGCTGCTCCCTGAAAGTCCTGGCCTCAATTTTAGTCTGCCGGATAAATATACCCCGGCACAAATGGCGACTAGTGATTTCGATAATTATCAGCCGACGGGTACCTTGACTGGCATCGGTAGAAACGGTAAATTAAACAGCGGTTTCCAGTCAACGCGCATTTTTATAGACACTGCCGCATTAACGGATAATAAGGAGTATCACCTCTATGTAGCGGCGATGGATACCGCGGGTAATGTATGTCGAGAAGCTACAGGCTTTCCGTTTATACTGCAAAAGATTTACGTCCTGCAAGACCAGGACAAGCCTTATTTCTCCGCCGACATTACCCCTAACAATACGACAGAAGGCGCTTCGACCGCCATACTGCGCGGCACCATCGAGGAAGATGACGGCTTTAGAGCCGGAGACGGAACAGGCATCATGGCCGGTGCGGTACGGGTGCGGATGAGTACAACGAGCGGCGATTTGGGTACCGCAACATGGGTGCCTATTCCCGAAACCAACGGAAGTACACGCAACTACAGGCGGCAGGGGAATAACCTTATCCTGAGCATAAACTTAATTGACTACTTCTCAACTTCATATTCATCAAATATATTTGCCAGTGATGGTCAAAAATATTATCAAATTGAGGTAACGGACAGTTGGTATGGCAAATATGTTGTTACTACCGGAACGCAGGGGGAACCCGATACCAGCACCCGTGTATCATCGCAATCACCGCTGCTGATCAATCCATACTCCTTTATGTATGATACCAAAGACCCGGAAATTAAGATAACGCTTCCGGCATCGGGTGATTCTGCGGGTGCGGCCTTTGCGGTCAGCGGCACCATAATGGATGCCAACCTTGCGCAAAAAAAAGATTTGGATAGTGCACTCTCTAATCCCGACTTCTATTATGTCAGATATTGGCTGGACAGCGATATTCAAAACATAAAGACCTTTGAGATAACGAATAATACCGCCGGTGGTCATATTCACGACGATACCCCAAATGCCGGTGAAACAACGGTAGACTTTACCATACCGGCGGCGACACTTTGGGGTGCAGATTCTTATGATTTTGGCGATCTTGATCAGGGCCCCCATACCCTGTTCCTGACCGTTAAGGATAAGAGCGGCAAAGAAGGTTCCGCTTCGCTGCTGTTCATTAAAGATAATACTCCGCCGACTTTTACCTTTACCAATATTGAAGAAGAAGAGCTTTCAACGGTTCCGGATGGGACTGCAGGGTGGTATACCACTAACTGGAATTATCTGAAGGATAAGAAATTGACGGTTATTCAATACGGAGAAGACGTACCCTTTATACAGGGAACCTTTGATGATGATGTTTCTGATATTGATACCAACAGTTTCTACTTTGCGTTTGACGACGGCAGCATGATAGGCCCTCTGGCGGCCTTTGGCGCCGGAAGCGGCAAAAATGTAAGCTGGAAAGTGTATATAACCGATACCGGTCTGGAAGGCGGGACTATTCTGGCGGACGGCATACACACTTTTGAATTCACCATCAAAGATTCGGTGGGCAACCAGCTTTATGCCGATCCCAGCCGTCCCAAGTTTGGTTTCAGGCTCAATTCCGCGCTGCCCACGGTCGATGTAAGCGTACCCGTTGCGGTGTTTGGCAATAAGGGAAGCCTGCCGACCGATACAGTCTTGAGCGTTACCGGTTCGGCAAAGAGCGCCAATATTAAGGGCGTTGAGGTGTCTATCAGGTATACCGATAAGGCAGGCAGTCCGACCATTACCGGTACTGTTTCCGAAGGCACATGGACTTTCGCCGGTGCGTCGCCGGTAATAGAGACTATTCCCTGGACATTGAACATTACCCGGGGTATGCTCTATCAGGCCGCGGTTGATTCCAGCAAACTCACACCGGGCAGTTATGAACTGATTGCCAAATCATCCGACTTATACGGTAATGAATCCAATGAATTTGTGTGGTCATTCATCATAGATCCCGCATCGCCGGAATTTGATTTCAATCTGAACACCACTGCCAACACTACCGACCGTCTTCCCGAATCATGGAGGACTGATAACGCCCGGAATGTCATCAGGGACGCACAGCCGCGTATTCAGGGCCGTGTCTCCGATGCGTTAAGCAATTTGACCGCGGTAGAGTACCAGATAAGGAAGTATAATTATGTCGGCAGAAACTGGCAGTATTATAACTTTGGTACTCCGGGCTGGAACGGCGCCCCAACTGACTGGGCCAATGTCGTACCGCCGTTGGCGGCTTCGCCTGAGTATTCATTGAATTTGGACCTGAAAGCCTTATTAACAGCCCCGCTTCTGACTGACGGATACTACTGTATTCAGTTACGGGCAAAAGATTCCTCGACAATAGGCGGAGGCGCCGGCTGGACAAACGCTGACGATGGCAACCCCGCGGTATCTAACTATGTGTACTTCTTCTATGCCGCTGATGACATTACTCTGAATAATGCGGGTTCTACAGACCAGTATTTTTCTTCAAAGAAGAACGCGCCTGGTTATAATCTGCCCTTTACGGTAGCAGCCGCCAGCCTCAACAGTTTTGACCGGCTGGAAGTGGCGGTATCGCCCACCGGCGGAACCGTCGGCAGTAGTCCGGTAGTAGGTACCCCGCCTGTCAACACCGGTTTTAACAACACTACATGGAATCCGTCGGTTAACATTACCTTTAACCCCGCTGCTTGCAAAGACGGCACGTATAATATCATCTTTACCGTGTACGATTTGGCGGGTAGTTATAAATCCGTGAGTCGCACGATAATTCTGGATAATAAGGACCCGGCGGGCAGAATTGATGACCCGCGGTTTATTGCCGCTATTGCTAATCATCCTGGCAGTCCCTATCAGTACGCGAGTGAAACCATTTATGGCGGCGACGATTATACCATAAAGGGAATAACCGACGATACCGGCGATAACGGCAGCGCCAGCGGCGTTAAGTCGCTGTGGTACCACCTGGGTTATTTAGGCACCGGTACCGACAGTAATTTGACATTCCCCACGGAGGCGCAGATAAGCGATTCCTACGCGACAGCTACTGCCGCCAATGCCTGGTTTGAATATGCGGCCAACAAAGATGTTCCCCATGGATTTACTTCTATGCCGACGAATCCAGCGGATGTCAATCTGCGCAACTGGGAACTGGAAATAAAGCATATTGCCAATACTTCTGATATAAAAGATTATACAGGACCGCTTTCCATGTATGGAACATCGTACAATCCATCCTCAGGCACTGGCCGCTGGCTGGTACAAAAAATTGATGAAAGCAAGATACCCCTGGCGTACCAGAAGAGCGGTCTGTACAGTATGCCCCTGTGGATTCGTGTGGAAGACAACGTGGGCAATGTATTCTTTACCTGCCGCGATCTGTGGATATACCCCCATGGCGACAATCCGAGCGCGGTTATTACCAACCCCTCCGCCAGTACGGTTAAACCCACCGATAATCCGCGGGGCGGCGCAATCAGCATCGAAGGCGTAGCAAGCGACAACAAGAGCGTCCGCAGCGTTATCTATCGCGTTTTTGCGGATAGTACGCATGGTACTGAAGCTCAGGCTCTGGCTCCCCCGGTTATCGCTTCTCTGGTTACTCTGGGAAAACCAGCATTACCATCATTGACCAGTGTCACCGCCCCGTATGAGTATGCGGTCTTTACCAATTCCGATTACAACACCAACCTGGGTTCCGGCGGCTTTAACGGCTGGTACCGGGCTACCATGGAAGACCTGGAGGGCCCGCCGAACGTTGGCTGGAGCTTTATGATTAATGCCGAAGATGAAATTAAAGACCTTATACCGCTTCGAGGTTTCTCGCAATCCGGTTCCGGCCCCTATGACACCATCCGCGTGTATGTGGAAATATTTGTCCTTGACGGCGATCCCACTGCACCCCCGGCGAATCCGCCTGCTTACGCGGCTAACAACCTGTTAAGTCTGGGTGACAGTACCAATTTGAATGCACCCAAACCCTATGTACGCGCCTTCTATCTCAAGAACACCGCGCCGAAAATAGACACCAAAGAGATTAGCAATCATGGCAGTACGACCAGTTTTGGCCCGTATCCCGGTTATTACGACAGTGACAACAAGAGACCCTTTGTACGCAGAGGACAATTTGCCTTCCGGGCGCACCTGGACAGCGGCGATACCAATACCTCGATAAATCAAATCAGCGTGAGAATGCAGGACGGATTGAGTTGGCAGGATGCCTATGTGGGAGGAACAAACCGGAATCTGCCGGGTATTACCTTAAATTCGACCGACAATTACCGGAATTGTACTATAACCTACCAGTTTGACTCCCTGCTGACGGCGAAACCCGGCGCCGGAGCGGCTTCTGACTGGGTAAAAGTAGGTAGTGATACTTTTGAGAAAACCGGCGGTAAATTTACGGTTGATGTACGCATACGGGATAATAACTCTCCGCCGGGGGAAGACACCTATACCTTTGAACTGGGCGTAGACAACTTTGCGCCGTTGGCGGATACAGAAAAACTGATAACGCCGAAAAAAGCGGCCGGTACCAATGTATCCTTTATTGGCAGGGTTTTTGACTACTTCAATTCGCCGAACACACCCCGGCCGGACTATAAGTCAACCATGGAAGGCTACCGCTCGATAGACAAGGTCTACGCGTGGTTTACCAAAGATGAAAACCACACCCAGTACCTGAGCATGAAAGACGGGAGTCCTCTTGTCGGCGCTCCCGCGACCATGAACGCCTATGTCGGACGTTCTGCGGAAGTCAAGTACACCGATGACAGTAAACCTGATGCTATCGAGCAAATCGGCAGTGGTGCGGTGTATCCCGCGGGTATCACCGAAGGGACATCGCAGTCCATTTCCTATCCCAATCCCCTTACCGCCGCTGATTATGTAAAGGAACTGAGCGATGCAACAGGCGGTATAATGGCGAACAGGGTAACATGGCAGCCCACCGGCGCTCATGACATTTTATGGAGCTTTATCACCGATACGACGGTGCTGCCGGACGGCTGGATATACCTGAACTACCTGGTGATTGACAGCGTGGGCAACGCCTCGTTCTATCAGCAGAAAACGGTCATCATGAACAAGAATCCGTGGATTAATACCGTAACCCTGCTCACTGACAATAAGGGCGAAGGCGCGGCCTTTAGCACCCATGATGGCGATGAAGCGAAGACGACGTATCCCATAGGAATCTATTCCTCAGGCTACCTGAATTCAGGCTTTATCTCCAAAAATACGGTTATTGGCTTTGGTATTAGCACCGTGTCCGGCAACGCGCCCCTGAATTACCGTTTGGAATATGTTAACCGGGAGGCTATTCCTCTGACCGCTGCCAATCTGGCAAAGATGGCAAATGAACGCTGGGGAGACCCCGGCGGCTTTGGCGATGCGGCTGCCGGTAATGTCTACACCATTAAAACCACCAAAGGGGTAGACAGTTATACCTGGGCCGCTTTGGGCGTCGTCCATGGCGACATTGAGGCAGGCGCCAACTTTGTATTTACCGCGAAGTTGGCTGATATAGTCGGTATGAATTACCTGAACGCCGAAGTCTGGCGCTATACGCGGGTCGATCCGAATTTGATCAGGGGTATATACAACCAGGGCGACGACATTCCTCCGACAGATTTGCTCTTCTCGGATAATGCCGCTGATACGCCTCCTTCCGGTGTTACCGGCCCCTTCTTTGGCACCGGCAGAATACTCCAGAAACGGGGCAGTCAGCCGGGTGAACCGCTGAAACCTGCCAGTCCGGTGCAGGGCACTGTGTATGATGACCCCGCTGACACGGCATACTTCCTGATTAAGGTATGGGATACGGTAAACGGCACGAGCTATGGCCAACCGGGTCATGACGAGTATGATATGCTGTACGACGCGGTGGTAATCGGCATGAATGTATTCCTGTCCGATTATACTCCGCCCATTGCGCGGCTCTACGATTTGAACCCCTACACCGAGCTTGCGGTAACGGACAATAATGTCACCGCGGCCAATCTCGCGGCAACCATCCGTAATGCCGCCGATCCGCAAAATCAGGAGATAGAACAAAACATCCTGCGCGGCGGCCTGTTCAACACCGGCACGGAAGATAATCCGGTCCGTTCCGGTTACATTGATCCCCGCACCGATACCACCGCCATGAGGCCCTGGTTTAAGAATCCGCGATGGCAGCGGACTGTTACCGCCGACAATTATCAAAACAATGACGCCGGCGGGGCAGGCATTAATGATAAAGTCAGCGGCAAGGTTATTTTGCGCGGTCTTGCCTGGGATGATCAGTTGATTGACGAGATTAGAATCAAGATAGGCGGTGATGCTGCCATACCCATACTCAAACTGACACCCCCCATAACAACGCCGCTTACCGCCGGTCAGTCCCGCAGTATGCAGCCGGTCGGAACTACGCAGGCTTACGCGTCTGAAAAAATGCACTGGCAGACCGGCCATACGGTTGAATGGGCCTATGTCTGGGACACCGAGATTCGACCCGCCACTGGCCGCGCCACTGCTCTGCCGGTGAATGGTGTGGCTATTCAGGTTGAGGTTGTAGACATACATGGGCAGATGATAAGTGGCGGCGGCCAGCCATCCGGCGCCAAGGGCCTTTCCAGTACCCAAACATTGAACGCGGCAGGCACGGATACCACAACTCAGGGTTATTTAGTTTTTAATCCCGTCGAATCCAGCGGTTATTCCGGCACTCCTTTACCGGATGACGACACCAAATTCCACAACACGGTAACCGTTGACATAGTACCCTACATCATCGGCTTTGAGCGGAAAACGCCCGATTTTACCACCAAACGTTCCTTGCAGGGCTGGTACAGTTTCTATCAGGGCGAAGCGGGAATTTCTGTTAGGGGATATAATTTGGGCATTAACAAAAATACCGCAGGTAACGCAAGTTCCGGTATTACGGTGAACATAGGTGGAACCAATACCGCAGCCCCGACGTATGTCCATGATGCCGCAAGTCCCGACAGAAGGCGTTATACCTTTACCGTACCCGCGGCGGCGGCCAGCGGCGCTATAAACGTTGCGGTTAACGGCACCGGCGGCACCGGCGTTGCGTTGAATCAGGATTACAACCGCGGTGTTACCGTTCCCGTTACCGCCAGATCGTGGAACAGGGAATACAATCCCTCCACCCCCGGTTCCGATCTGTGGGTCAACAAGCCCTATGTCCATATTTGGCGCTCCGATCCGGTTACCAGTACCGGTAACCCGACGCTGTCCTTTACCGGTTCAGGCGGTCTGGACAGTCCGGGTATGTCGCTACAGTATAACACCGGCGGAGGCGGGGCAGGTACGCTCCACGGAGCATGGTCAACCTATGGTCTGGCCGGTTTCTATTACGGTACTGCCGGCGGCAGCACCGGCAGTCCTGCCAGAACTTTGTTGGGGAGATATGCCGAGCCGTTCTCGCATACCGACATTGACTACTGGAACGGCGCCGCTTTCGCTAACAACAACGCCAGTGTGGTAGCGGCGTCTCAGGATGACGGGGCGGCTACCCTGAGGATAAAAACACAGGTATCAGCTGGTAATGATGCTACCGGTACTTTAGGGCCTCCGGTCGCTACCTATCCTACGTTGGGGGATGCTGTTAATCCTTCCGCAACCGACCGCTGGCAGAACGCGCGAATCAGGAAAAACGCCGTATCAGGTAGCGCTACTAATGCCGGAAGCGCCTTTATTTCCGCCTATGATGCGGTGTATGCCCGGTTGTTCTATACCAGATATGTCGGCGCCAGAGATGGTCAATACTTCCTTGACGGCGGCGGTACAGCCGGTACCGGTGTCGGAGCTAATATTGCCAATACTAATACCTGGGGAAATGTGGGAACTACAGCACGTGGCAACTCTACATCAACACGGGCCGGCAAATACAGCGCCATTGACTATGATACCAACGGTTATCCGGTTATCGCGTATTACGATGAAACAAATGACACGCTCCGTCTGGCGTATGCCGACAGAAATAATCCCAATCCGGGAACTAATGACCAATGGACGCGGCGTTATGTAATTTCGGAAAACCATGCCCTGCGCCGCGGTTCCGGCGCTTATGTCAGCATGAGGATTGACGGGAATAACAACATCCATCTGGCCTTCTTTAACAGCAATAAGAACATCGTCGTCTATGCGGTAGGCACCAAAACCACCGCCTTTACCGTCTATGCCATTGACAGTGTTGTACAGGGCGGCGCCTGGACGGACATTTCAGTTGATTCAAACGGCAATCCCTACATTGTGTATGCGGATTCCACCCGTACCGGGGAACGTGACGGCGTGCGCATCGCGTACCGGGGCCAGTTTAATGGCAGGGCGTTAAATGACCCATTTGTTCCCGGCCAACTTATAACCGGTTGGGAAGCCCTGACCATGCCGGCGCCTTTCACCGTCAACAATGACCGCCTGAACATCGAATCCTGGCCGCCCATTAACCGCGGCGGAGCAGTGGTCGCTCGTAATACCGGGGCGGCTTACGCCTGGGACGCGGCAGTCGGTTACGCCAGCGACCTGTTCCGCCTGGCTTACTTCTACAAGCCGGCCGCTATGCCAACAGGGTTCTAGAAAAATTACCATCATTATCTGACATCAACTGTCCGGGGCAACCCGGACAGTTTTTTTTGTTTTTGGGGGGAATTGACACCACGGAGGGGCTGCAAACATTAGACAATGGTGGACAGGCATGGTATAATGAGAATGCGGGATTATGGAAGGATAATATGGTATTTCAGTTTGTAACTTCGATCATTATCGCTATTCTTTGTTTTACCGCTTATTTTATGTTACGGCACATGAGAAAACACCCATCGGAATAAGGCGATAACATGGAAATAGTATTAGATGCCAGTGCAATAATAGCCGTTATTGCGGATGAACCCGAAAGTGATGTAGTTATAAATTGCACCAAAAACGCTACATTAATTTCCCCCAGTATAGTATCTTCTGAAATTGCTAATGCTTTGACCAGAATGATGAAGAAGAGAATTATTGGTAATAAAGAGAAAATGATTGATCTTGTTAAAATTTTTCAAAAAATTCCAATAAAAGCAATAGAAATCAATCTTGAAAAATCTTTGGAAATTGCATGGGATCATAAAATATATGCTTATGATGCTTTTTATTTAGAAATTGCCAAAAGATTGAATTTGCCGTTATTGACATTTGATAATGGAATGAGAAAAATTGGAAAAGAAATAGGTATTACTATTTTAGGAGGATAAAGATGTTAGTATTTAATGTTTTTGAATTTACCCAAAATACAACAAAGGTTTTTGATTCGGCATTAATTGATGAGGTAATAATACACAATGATGATGGAAATAGCTATAAATTACTTCCAATAAAACAAACAGAAAAATCACCTTTTGAAGATATTCCACGTATAAAATTGGATATAACAACACAGGAAATTGTAGAAATACTGCATGAATGTAGGGCTGGAATATAAATAAGCCATGTGCGGCGAGAATCTGTCCCCGCCGGGGCCGGCCTACCTTGAACTTCTGAATCCTGAACAGCGGCGGGCGGTACTGCATACGGGAAAGCCCCTGCTGATTTTGGCCGGAGCGGGCTCGGGGAAAACCAGGGTGATAACCACCAAAATCGCCTGGCTTATCCGCGAGCGGGGTGTTGCGCCGCAGTCCATTCTGGCGGTTACTTTTACCAACAAGGCGGCGCGGGAGATGGCCGGGCGCGCTCAAATTATTGATGAACGGGCCGCCGGCGCCATGCTGCGGACTTTTCACTCATTTGGAGCGTGGTTTCTCCGGCGCAACGGCGGCTGCGCCGGACTGGATTCCAATTTTGTGATTTATGATGACGATGATATGATTTCCCTGCTTTCAACCATTATGCAGGGTTCGCCCAAACCGGAAGTTAAACATACCGCTTACAATATTTCCCGCGCCAAAGATTTTTTTCTTTCCCCCGATGATCCCGCCCTTGCCGCCATTGACGGCACAAAAAAATTCCGCAAACTGTATGCGCACTATGAAGAACGGCTGGCCCATACCGGCAATGTTGATTTTGGCGATTTGATTAAAAAGCCGGTGGAGATTCTCCGCAAAGAACCGCAGGTGGCGCGGCGTCTGCGGGAACGGTTTTCTGTCATCATGGTAGATGAATATCAGGACGCGAATGTCGCCCAGTTTGAGCTTCTCAAGGAACTGTGCGGCCCGGACACCTACGTCTGCGTAGTGGGTGATGATGACCAGTCAATTTACCGTTTCCGGGGCGCTGAGGTAAAAAATATTCTGCAGTTCCCCGACCGTTTTTCCGGTACGGAAATTATCCGGCTGGAAAGCAACTACCGTTCCACCGCGCCCATCCTGAAAGCGGCATCATCGGTGGTGGATCACAATCACGGCCGTTTGGGAAAAACCCTCCGCGCCGAGCGGGGAAACGGAAAATTGCCGGTACTTGCCTTTCTGCCGAATCAGGATGAAGAGGTTAATTTCTGCGCGTCTCTTATAAAAAATTCCGTTAACAATAAAGATAACGCGGCGGCTCAATATTCTGATTGGGCAGTGCTGTACCGGACCAATGCCCAATCGCTGGGTTTTGAAACTGAATTTTTGCGCCGGAGTATTCCCTACCGGGTGGTAGGTTCCCTGAAATTTTATGAACGCGAGGAGATAAAAGACGCCCTTGCCCTGCTGTCGTTTCTGGTGAATCCGCGCGATGAAATCGCATTTCGCCGTGTGGTGAACAAGCCGGCGCGGGGGCTGGGGACGGCAACGGTAGAACGTATAATCGAAGCCAATATGGCGCAGGAAAACAGCCTGTTTGAAACGGCGCAGGGCATGGCGCAGGAATTATCGGCGAAGGCGGAAAAAGGGCTGAAAGCGTTTATCAAGGTGATAGAAGAGGGGAAGACTCTTTTGGAACAAACGCCTGCCGCAATCGCCGCCGATGGCGATGCTGCCGCTGCTGTAAAAAAGAAAAAGCAGCGCAGCAATGGCGAGGAGTTGGTGGCGGGCGAAGGGCTTTCGGTATGCGTAACGCAGATGATAAAAAATTCCGGTATTGCCGAATATCATTTTGAGCAGGATGAGATAATGGGAAACCAGCGTTTAAGCAATCTGCAGGAACTGGTTAACAAGGCCAGCCTTTATGCCGGAACCCTTGAAGGTCTGCTGGAATTTCTTGAGCATTTCGAACTGGACCGCTCGCTGGAAGACAACAGTAAAAATTCCGGAAGCGAAGACAAGGTGACGCTTATCACTTTTCATAATACCAAGGGCCTTGAATTTCACCGGGTAATCATGACCGGACTTGAACAGGGGGTCTTTCCCCGGGAAGATAAAAAACATGAGGAACTTGAGGAGGAACGGCGGCTGTTTTATGTGGGGGCCACCCGCGCGATGGATGAGTTATATGTAACTTCCTGCGCCATGCGGCGGATGTACGGCAGAACCATGCCGTTTGAACCGTCGATGTTTTTGCGGGAAATAGACACAAGCTGCCTGCGGGTTATCGGGACCGCCCCCTATAGCTTCCGCACGGCAAACCAGCTTCATGCCTGGGACAGGCATATTGAAAGTGAAATTGAAAAGACCAGCGGCTGGCGCAAAGGCCAGCGGCTGTTCCATGACGATTACGGCTATGGCGCGGTAACAGAAGTGAGAGACAGTGACGATGGGCCGGTAGTGCGGGTGCAGTTTGAAACCGGCAATGAACTGCGGTTTCTTAGCGAACATCAGGGATCGGCTTTTGTTAAAATAGGTGATGATGAATAATGGCAGAACAACGATTGAACGACAATGAATTTTCCCTGCTGCGCCTGATGCCGACGGTACTGCGCGCCCGCGATTTTCGATTGTATACCGCGGGCGGCTCTTCTGCCCAAAGCGGCCGTTTGGTTGACCTGTGGCAAAACGGCGGCGCGGCGGTGCTGGGCCATACTCCCCCCTCTCTGCTGCGGGAATTGAAAAATACCGCCAGCCGGGGCCTCTATGCCTCCTTTCCCCACTTTTTGGAAGGGCGTTATATAAAAGCCCTGTCCCGCATTTTTCCCGGCAGGCATTTTCGGCTGTACGCCGCCCCTCCGCCGGAATTGCACACGCTTGCCGCTGCCGCACTCTGGCGGCCCTTTCTCGATTCTGCCGCTCCCTTATCCGTGCCGGAAAACGCCCCGCCGGTTTTAATTCCCGTTGTGCCGGGCATTCAGGGCTGGCGTAATGGTTTACCTTATGGACTCTGCGTGCTTGCCATAGACCCTACCTTTGAGAAAACGGTATCCCTTCCTCCCGGCGATTTTCTTCCGCCGGTTCTGCTGGCGCTTGCAGCGCGGGGCATATACGACCTTATCGCCGTCGCGCCGGAACGGGCAAAACCCGCATACCCCCGCATTGCGCAGGCGCTCAAAAACAGCCCAGCAAACGCCGTCCAATGGCAGCGACAGGGATTGTATTTGACACTGCGGCACAATCCTTCACCGGAGAATTGGGCGGCGCTGTTCCGCCGTTTCCTCGACAGCGGTTTCCTCCTGCCGCCGGTTTCAACCCAACCTGTAATACTGCCCGGCGTTCTTTCCCCGGGTGAAGAATCAAAATTAGCGGCTTTGCTGGCGGCTAATGCCTGATTGTAGGTAATGCGCATGGTTGACAAAAGCCGCCGCTTAACTCATATTTAAGGCGTATTAGCCTACATGGTGGGTGTAGCTCAGTGGTAGAGTCCCAGATTGTGGATCTGGTCGTCGCGGGTTCGAACCCCGTCATCCACCCTTAACGGGGTGTGTTATTGCGCTCGTAGCTCATCTGGATAGAGTAACGGACTTCGAATCCGTAGGTAGCTGGTTCGAATCCAGTCGGGCGCATAGTGTTAATTTTTCGTAGTAATGCGGGGATCAAACATCTCATTTAATTTCTGGCGTTAAAACCGATTGTTTTGGTTTTTGGGGGCTGGTCGATCAGATTATTTAAGGCGATGATGATTTCATTTACCCGCTTGTCGTTTTTCTCAATATAAAGCATAAGGAGTTTTCGCAGTTCGGCGATTTGCTCATTTGTTGTACTTTGAGAAAATACATATTGTCTTAATTTTACAAATGCCCGCATGATGTTGATGTTTACCTCTACCGCTTTTGGGCTGTTAAGGACAGATGCCAACATTGCAACGCCTTGCTCGGTAAAAGCATGCGGCATAAAGCGTCTGCCGCCATGCTGTTTACTTGATATTCCATCTTGGAATATCAAGTTTTCCCACTCGTCTTTGGTAAGCTGAAACATAAAATCACCGGGAAAACGCTCAATATTGCGTTTTACGGCTTTATTTAAATTAGATGTTTCAACTCCATATAAAGTCGCAAGGTCGCTGTCAAGCATGACTTTCTGCCCGCGAATCTCATATATCATGTTTTGGATTTGCGTTAGTTTACTTGCCATGCGGTTGTTTTTATCCCAGTAATTCTTTCAGTATTTCCAGCCCCTGTTCAATTTCGCTGTCGCTGATAATGTAGGGCGGCAGCAGGCGCAGGGTTTTTTCACTGGCGGAAAGAATCAGCAGGCCGCAGTTTTTTTCACCGGCGCGGGCAATGGCGGCTTCCAGTACCGGCCAGGCGCTGCGGTCAATGTCGATGCCGATCATCAGACCGCGGCCCCGGACTTCCCGCACGGCGGGGTGATGCCAGTCCCTGATTGCCGCCATGATTTTTTCCCCTTTGCGGGAAATTTCCGCAAGAAAAGCGGGATTGTTGACCGTTTCCAGAACCACCAGGCCCGCCGCCGCCGCAATGGGGTTGCCGCCAAAAGTGCTGTTGTGATCCCCTACCTCAAAAACATCGGCGGCTTTTTCTCCGGCAAGCACTGCCCCCGCGGGAATGCCGCCCGCCAGGCTTTTTGCCAGCGTTACCACATCGGCTTTAACGGGCTTGCCGCCGCAGCGGTACTGCTCAAAAGCGAGGAAGGTTCCCGTCCGGCCCAGGCCGCACTGAATTTCGTCAAACATGAGGAGTATATCCCGCTCGGCGCAGAGCCGCGCCGCCGTTTCAATAAATTCCGGGGACTGGGGCCTGATACCGCTTTCACCCTGAACGGCTTCAATGAGCAATCCCGCCACGGTTTTGGCATCCAGCGCTTTTTCCAGCGCCTCAATGTCACCGCCGGGAATATAGGTAAAGCCTTCGGTAAAGGGGCCAAAGTTTTTATGAAACTGGTCCTGGCCCGTGGCGGCCAGCATGGTGATAGTCCTGCCGTGAAAACTCCCCCGCAGGGTAACAATGGTATGCCTGCCGGGGCCGTATTTTTTCAATGAATATTTGCGGGCGATTTTGCAGGCCGCCTCGTTTGCCTCCGCGCCGGAATTGGCAAGAAACAAATTTTTCATGCCGCCGGGAGCGCAGGCCGCGACAAGTTGCTGCGCAAAGTTTATTGTAGTGTCGTTCTGGTAATAATTGCACACATGATTGCACTTCGCCGCCTGTCCGGCGATAGCTTTAACCAGCGGCGGGTAATTATGACCCAGGCAATTTACCGCGATGCCGGAACTAAAGTCCAGGTACTTTTTTCCGTTGGTGTCGAAAAGCCAAACGCCTTCCCCTCCGGTAAATGTTACCGGAAGCCGGTGGGAATTGTGCATGAACACATCATTCATAATTGTTCCTCCAAAGCCTTTTCCGCCTCGGCGATTTCGTCAAAAGGCATCACATGATCCTGATATATAATCGTATTCTCGTGGCCCTTGCCCAACAGCAATACCACATCGCCTGAGCGGGCAAGGGATACCGCCTTGCGAATGGCGGCAGGGCGGTCGGGAATTAAAAAAAGATTTTCATCTTGTTTGAATAACGCCGAACTTTCAGAATATACTCCGCGGGCAATTTCGTCCAGTATGTCCGGAGGAGTTTCGCCCCGCGGGTCTTCATCGGTGAGTACGATACAGTCCGAATATGCGGCTGCGATTTTTCCCTGCTCGGCGCGTTTTTGGGTATCCCGCTCGCCGGCGGAACCAAAAAGGCTGATAATCCTGCCGCCGCAACGGTCAAGCCGTTTCCGCAATGGCGGAAAAATCGCCTGAAAAGACGAAGGTGTATGGGCATAATCCACCAATACCTCAAAAGGCTGACCCTTGTTTATGGCGGTCATGCGCCCCCGCACCGGTAGCAGCCGGGGGCAAAGCGGAGCAATTTTCCGTACCGGAACGCCGGTCAGGGCGGATACCGCCAGCAGCGCCGCCAGCACATTTCCCGCGTTGAAAGCGCCGGGCAGCCGGTCGCGTATGTCGATAGCGGTATTTTCAGCGCCGACAAATACATTGTACCAGTTGCCAAAAGCGCCGCTCTCTATGGCCTTCATCGTCAAATCCGCATCTTTTCCGTTTACGCTGAAACTCAATTTTGTACGCCCAGTTACATTGGCGAAATAGGACGCGCTTGCGTCATCGGCATTAATGACGCCAAACGGTTCGGGAATCAGCGTTACGCCGCCAATGTCTGTTTTTGCGTATCCGCGATTCAGGGCGCGGAACAAATTGGCCTTATCGTCCCGGTACTGTTCCCATGAACCGTGAAATTCCAGATGTTCATGGGTTACATTGGTGAACACCGCCGCATCAAATGCAACGTCACCGAGTCTGTTGGTCCGGGCTGAAAGGCCGTGGGAACTTGCCTCCACCACCGCATAGGCGCAGCCGTTTTCCGCCATTTCGTATAACATCCGCTGTACCGCCGTTGCCTCCGGCGTCGTCTGATGTTCCGGATTCCACTGCGCCTCGCCGCCGTCAGAATACTGCACCGTAGAAAAAAAACCCGCCTTTTTTCCCATAAGCCGCAGAAGCTGCCAAATCAGATACACGGTGGTGCTTTTGCCTTCGGTTCCGGTAACGCCTACAGTCAAAAGCCGGTGCGAAGGAAAGCCGTAAAAGGCCGCCGCAATCGGCGACATGGCAAAACGGGAACTTTTTACTTTCAGGTACACCACGCCGGATTTTTTTTCAGCGATTTCCGCTTCATGCACCACCGCAACGGCGCCTTGAGTTATAGCGTTATTGATAAATGTATGTCCATCCGTGTGCAGACCGGGCAGGGCAAAGAACAGCGTCCCCGGCTGTACCTTTCGGGAGTCATATTCCAGCGCGGTGATCAGTGGATCCGCATCGCCTGAACGTTCTGTCAAACCGGCATGGGAGGCGGTTTCCCCGGCAAGAAATGAAGATAAGCGGCGTTCAATCGGGCAGACCATACTTCAGTGTAACAGTTTATGGACTAATGAAAAAGGTACTCCGTATGGTATAATAAAAACATGGGTGCGATAACTATTGCCTGTATAGGCAGCGGAAACATGGGCTTTGCCCTGATGAAGGGTATTACCGCTATGGCCGGGGCTGTTGGCGGGGTGAATATTGGTTTTGCTGATGCCGATGAACAAAAAGCGCAGGCGGCGGCGGCTGAGATGGGGGCTGCGGTATACCATGCCAATACCGAAGCTGCTGAAAAAGGCAATTATATTTTTCTGGCGGTTAAGCCGCAGATTTTGGCAGGAGTATTAAAGGAAATTGCTCCGGTAATATACCAGCGCCTGGCGGCGGGTAATGCGCCGGTACTGGTGTCTATGGCGGCAGGCTGGTCTATTGAAAAGATTCAGACCATCGTTGGGGAAGGCGCGGCGGCTGCGCCGACGGTAAAAGTTCCGGTGGCGCGCATTATGCCTAACACACCGGCGCTCATTTCAAAAGGGTTAATCGCCCTTGCCGCTTCGCCGCAGCTTGGCGAAGAAAAAGCCGCCGAACTGGAAACCATGCTCAAAGGGGCCGGCGCGGTTGACCGCATAGATGAAAGTTACCTGAATGCGGTTACCGGACTTTCCGGTTCCGGCCCCGCTTTTGTGTACCTGTTCATAGAAGCCCTTGCTGATGGCGGCGTCCTTGCCGGTCTGCCCCGCGACAGGGCGCTGCATTACGCCGCGCAAACCGTTTTGGGTTCTGCGGCGATGGTTATGGAAACCGGCATACATCCCGGCGAACTGAAAGATAGGGTCGCGTCTCCGGGCGGCACAACCATTGCCGGTCTTGCCGCGCTTGAGGCCGGCTCATTCCGCTCTGCGGTGATGCAGGCGGTTAAAGCCGCATGGCGGCGCTCGGCAGAACTGGCGTAAAAGTTACCGTTTAATTAAAATTGATTAAAAGGGCTATTGACCTTTTTTTGAACAGTGAATAGTATTACAAATAATTAATGGGGTGCTGGATGGCAATTGCCTTTCCGGCTGAGATCAGGCGAATTGACGCCTGGAACCCTTGGCATCCAAAGGATGCCATACCTGATCCGGATAATACCGGCGGAGGAAAACCATGAAGCAATCTTCAACGCACTTACGTGCGACGCGCTTAAGCGCGACAAGGCTTGCCCTGCAAAGTATCATTCCCATTGTGGTAATAATTGTACTCTGGCAGTTGTTAAGCGTAAGCGGCATCATTCCGGGTTATATGTTGCCCAGTCCTTTACGGGTGACTGCGGCCTTTGCGGCGGATTTTTCCCTGTTAATTCGTCACTTGCGGCATACCCTGCTGGAGGCAATCACCGGTCTGGTATTGGCGGCGGCGGCCTCGTTTGCGCTGGCGATTACCATGGACTCAAACCGTTTTCTTAAACGGTCGCTTGCGCCGCTGTTGTTACTGACCCAGACCATGCCTACCATCGCCATTGCCCCCCTGTTGATTCTGTGGATGGGCTACGGCTCCGCCCCCAAAATTACTCTGGTGTTTCTCGTTTGTTTTTTTCCGATGACCATTGGGCTGTTGGGGGCCTTTGCGCGGGCGGATAACGATGCCATTAAACTGCTGCAATCAATGGGGGCTTCACGTCCGCAGATTTACCGGTATATTAAACTTCCCCAGGCTTTGCCTGCCTTTTTTTCCGGCCTGAAAATCGCCGGTTCCTATTCGATAATCGGGGCGGTCATTGCCGAATGGCTGGGCGGCGATGCCGGGCTGGGGGTATATATGATTCGTGTCAGGCGGTCGTATTCGTTTGATAAAATGTTCGCGGCAATATTGTTAACATCATTGTTAAGTATAGTGTTAATAAAATTGATAACAATGACTGAAAGGGCGGCAATGCCCTGGGTTAAGGAGAAAGTATGAAATATACATTCATTTGCTGGTGTGCGCTCATAATGACCGTATTGTTGGCTGTCGGATGCGGTAAAAAAGAAAGTCCGAATCATATCAGGGTGGTATTGGACTGGACGCCGAACACCAACCACACCGGCCTGTACGCCGCTCTGGATAAAGGCTGGTTTGCCGAAGAAGGTTTAACGGTGGAGATAATACAACCGCCGGAAGACGGGGCGCTGCCTCTGGTGGGGGCGGGCAGCGCTGAATTCGGCATTGACTTTCAGGAAAGCATGGGGCCGGCAATTGCCAAAGACCGCGATGCCCTGCCGGTGACGGCGGTGGCGGCAATCATCAGCCATAACACTTCGGGAATAATGTCGCTGGCGCAGAATAACATCAACAGTCCCCGTGATTTGGCGGGGAAACGCTTTGAATCATGGGAAACCCCGCTGATTGCCGCCCTTATCCGGGAAATTGTTGAAAATGACGGCGGCGATTTTGCCGGCGTAATCATGATTCCCAATTACGCCACCGATCCCTTATCCGCCCTGACAACCGACATTGACGCAATCTGGGTTTATTACGCATGGGAAGGCCTTGCCGCCGAACTCAACGGCCTTGAAGTTAATTTTATTGACCTTGGGTCTTTTGATCGCCGCTTTGATTTTTATACGCCGGTAATTGCGGCTAACATCAACTGGCTGAATAAAAATCCTGATACAGCCCAAAAATTTCTGCGGGCGCTGGACAGGGGCTATGCCTTCGCCATAGAAAACCCCCATGAAGCGGGAGAAATCTTGCTGAAATGCGCGCCGGAGCTTGACCGCAGGCTTGTTATGCGCAGCCAGGAATACCTTGCTTCCCGTTACCGCGCTGATTCGCCGCGCTGGGGTGAAATCGACCCTGAACGATGGGGCCGTTTTTACCGCTGGATGTTTGAGCGCGGCCTGTTGGAAAAAGACATCGGCGCGGGCGGTTTTACCAATGAGTATCTGCCTGCTTTGGGGAGTGGAGAGTGAGAGAGGCGTTTTTTTGCTGCAAGGGCCTTACCAAAAATTATGAGGGAACGCCGGTAGTCCGGAATATCAGCCTGAATCTGCCGCAATGCGGCTTTATCTCCCTGCTGGGGCCTTCCGGTGTTGGTAAAACGACATTGTTCAATGCGCTTGCCGGCATTGACCTGCCTGACGGGGGAAATGTGTACCTTGACGGTGAAGATATAACCGGCATTCCCGGCAGGGTAGGGTATATGCCGCAAAAAGACCTGCTGCTGGAACATAGAACCGTACTGGACAATGTAATTCTCCCCCTGTTGATACGCGGCGAAAAGAAGAATCCCGCCCGCGAAAAGGTAGCCGTTTTTTTCCCCCGTTTTGGACTGTCTGGTTACGAGAAAAAATATCCTCATCAACTTTCAGGCGGTATGCGCCAGCGCGCCGCGTTATTGCGTACCTGTATGACGCACAGCCCGGTAATTCTGCTGGACGAACCTTTTTCCGCCCTCGATGCGATTACCCGCCGCCAAATGCAGGACTGGTATCGTGAAATCGCCGCCGCCATGAAACTTTCAACCCTGTTTATTACCCACGATGTCGAAGAAGCCCTGCTCCTCTCAAATACCGTATATGTCCTTAACGGGCAGCCGGGAAAAATTACCCATACATTTGAGGTGCCGCCCGCGCTATCATCCCCTGTGCAGAAACAGGCAATTCTGGAAGCGATTGGTTTACCGTAACATACTTTACCGTGAGGCTATTACCCTGTTTCTGCCCGTTTCTTTTGCGGCATAAAGCGCCTTGTCCGCGCTGGAAATAAAAGCGTTAACTGAGTCTGCCTGTGCGGGTACTTGCGTATGTACGCCAATGCTTACCGTTACCCTGATGATTGTGTTGTCTATGCGGGGAAGTTCTTCTTTCTCAATGTCCGCGCGTATCTTTTCGGCAATGTCCATGGCGGCGGCTAACCGGGTATTGGGCAGCAATACAACAAATTCTTCACCGCCCCAGCGGGCGGCAAAATCACTTGAACGTCTGGGCAAACGGGAAATAACTTTGGCGACTGTTTGCAGCACAATATCGCCGTTTTGATGCCCGTATGTATCATTGAAAGTTTTGAATTTGTCTACATCAAGAATCAGTATGCTGATGGGCATTTGTTCCCTTAACGCATGGTTCCACTCAATGCGCAGACGTTCATCGAAACTGCGCCGGTTGGGTATATTGGTAAGTTGATCGATCCTGCTCAGATGCTCTATGGTACGGAGTTGATTAACCATCTGAATCTGATTCCGTACCCTTAATTTTACAATCATGGCGCTGAAAGGCTTGCTGATATAATCCGCGGCTTCAAGAGAGAGGCCTTTTTCCTCATCTTCACTGCTATTCAGGCCCGTGATAAAAACAACCGGTATTTTCTGTGTTTTGTCGCATTTTCTCAGTTCAGAAAGCGTTTCATACCCATCCATTCCGGGCATAACGATATCCAGCAGAATGAGATCGGGCATATACTCTTTGGCTTTTTCGATGGCGTTTGCTCCGTTGGTAGCCGTATAAATAGTGTATTCCGGCCCCAATATGAGGGTTAAAAGTTTGAGATTGGATTTTTCATCATCAACGAGAAGCAATGTGTTTTTATGCACGTCGTCCATTACTTTATCCATCCTTTTTTTGATTCGGCAAATATGGCGGCTGCCGATTCAAAATCAAAATCTTCCATCTGCTGTATCAGCCGCTCATTCCCCGGTATTGCCCTCAGCCCGTCAATAAAACGCAGGCAATCAGGATTACCGCTTTTAAGCAGAGGTTCCAGATTATCCATCAATTCCCGTATCTGCGCTGAATCAAGGGCAGCAGAGACGGCTTGATCCTGAACGATAGATTCGTCAGGCAGGGAGCCCAGTTCATCCAGCGTCATACTTAATTCTGTTTCGAGAATCTTAATTTGTTCTTTGGTAACCAGATTGTCTCCGTTTTTAAGCGCCTTTTCCACATCAGCGGCGGCGGATTGCAGTGCGGGCCTGCCAATCTGTCCCGCATTTCCCTTGAGGGTATGCGCCAGTCTATGCGCCAGTTTTACATCACTTGTTTTTAGGGCATCGGCAATCTCGTCGAATTTGTTTTGATTATATTTAACAAAATTTAATCGGGCTACCTTTCGCAGCTCCTTATCATCTTCTTTCCATATATTTTCCTGCTGCCGCCCGTTTTCCCTCTTTATGGGCGTTAAATATTTTATCAGGCATTGCCACAGTATTTGGGAAGTAAAAGGTTTACCCACGTAATCAAGCATGCCGTTCATTTTGTAAAGCCCCCTGTCTGTGGACATAATATTCGCGGTCATGGCGACAATGGGCGTTCCCGTCTGTAATTTATTTATTATTGATGCGGCTTCAAGCCCGTCCATTACCGGCATGTGTACATCCATGAAAATCAAATCAAAAGGTTTTTCGCCCTTTTCCATACGCCTGCGAACCATATCCACGCCTTCCTTGCCGTTCTCCGCTACAACGGATGTAAGCCCAACTCTCGCCAGATAATCGGATATAACCCGTTGATTCATGGTATTATCTTCGCAGACCAGAATATCCCCCTTAAAAGCCGGTTTTTCAATCCTGTGAAGGGGCAGTTTTTGCGCCGTTGTTTCTACCGGTACACTTATCGTATCGAAGACAAGAGTAAAACCAAATTTACTGCCGACCCCGAAAGTGCTTTCCACAATCAGGCTGCCGCCCATCATTTCTATTAATTTTTTTGCTATTGAAATTCCCAGTCCGGTGCCGCCGTATTTTCGCGTCATACTGGAATCCGCCTGTATAAACGGTTCATAGATTTTCGACATCTGTTCCGGCGTCATGCCAATACCGCTGTCTCTTATTTCAAAATACATGGTAACGGTGTTTTCGGTTGAAGCTGTGATAGATGTTGAAAGTTTGACAGTACCGACATTCGTAAACTTTACCGCGTTGGAAAGGAAATTGAGCAATATTTGGCGCATCTTTGTCGGGTCTCCCAGCAGCTTTTTGCCGACTGACGGTTCAGCGTAAAAATGTACCTGTATGCCTTTTTCTTCAGCCCGGGAAATGATGACCATTTGGCAATAGGCAAGCACTTCATGCAGGTCAAAAGGAATATGTTCCAGTTCCATTTTTCCGGATTCAACTTTGGATATGTCAAGAATGTCGTTTATAATCGTCAAAAGCCCTTCCGCGCTTTCAAGGATTCTTTCGAGGTATTCTCTTGTTTTGACAGGAATATTGTCATCCATTGCCAATTCGGAGAATCCGATGACGCTGTTCATGGGCGTTCGTATCTCATGGCTCATATTGGCAAGAAAAGCGCTCTTGGCGAGGTTTGCGGCTTCCGCGGCATCGCGCGCCACACGCAAATCATCCTCAACCTTGCGCATTTCATCAAGCATCGTGTTAAGCCTTCTCATGTCTCTGGTGTATCCCGCAATGATGTATTTATCCCGGTGTTTTACGCGTACCAGTGTTATTTCAGACGGAATAACTTCACCTTTCAGGGTTTGGTGTACCCAGTTAAAACGATGATAGCCTGTTACAAATGCTTTATTAATTAATTCACTTGCCATTTCTTTGGACGGACTCCCGTCCGGCTGGTATTCCGGGGAAAGTTCATAAAACCTGGCGGCATATTCCTGCTTGCTGGATAATTGAAACAGATTTACCGCTTCCTGATTGCACGATATGACCTTACAGTCCTCATCCCATAAACTGCAGCACAGCGGCGTGGTGTCAAGCATAAGCTGTGTCATCATATCCGCCTCACGCTGCGCATCTATAGTTGCCAGCAATATGTTCTTATGCTGGTTTTCTTTGTCCAGTTTTGTTTTTGTCCGGTCAACCTGTATCAAAATGATAATCAGAACCGCCGCCATAACCGTACCGAGAATAATGAGCATTAACATCATTCCGTATAATTCCCGGTAATACTCAGCCTGGGGCATTACAATGCATAACACCCACCCGTTATCAAGTTTGGTGATAAAGGCTATAGTCAATTCATTTTTATAATTCCAGGCCTTGCGCCCAAAATTATTGTTTCCCGCCAAAACCTCATCCACAAGAATCGCAAGGTTGCCTCCTATTTCACGGGCGTTTTTACCGGCAATATCCGCATCGGGGTGGTAGTATATATCCAGATTTGTATCCATGAAAATCCCGTAGCTGTTTTTGGTAACACGCATATTGGAGGCATGTTCTTTAATGCCGTCAAGCGATATATTCAGACCCACCACAGCCAGGGGATTCCCTTCTTCATCAAAAATCCGGCGCACATAGGTAATAATATGGTCGTTCACATGCAAGTTCTGATATATCGGCGTAACGGTTATTTTATCGCCCGCTTCAACTGCCGTCTTGTACCA
>JAIRRB010000227.1 GCA_031256195.1 Treponema sp. | reverse complement strand
AGACCCTTGTCGCTGCAGTTGAAATTGAAGACAAGCCGGGAAGCCTTGACGCGCTTTTACGCCTTTATGAAAAATCGGGGATAAACATTGAGTACCTGTATGCGTCGCTTGAAGGCAGTGACGGCAAGGCGGTGGTGATATTCAAACTGGAAGATCATGAGAAAGGCTCTGAGATTCTGGAAAAGAACGGTCTGATTATGGCGGAGAAGTTTTGACATGAAAATTCTGATGATTTCCAGCGAAGCGGTTCCTTTTGCCAAGACCGGCGGCCTTGCCGATATGGTGTCCGCCCTTTCCATTAGTCTGGCAAAACTGGGGCATGAAATAAAAATTGTTATTCCCCGCTATTATTCGGTAGACCGGAGCGGCCTGAAGCAGCTTCCCGGCGCTTTGGGGGTTCCTCTGGGCGGCATTGAGGAATGGGGCGGGGTCTATACCGCCGCCATGCCGGGGACAGGCAAAAAAAATCCCGTAACGGTCTATTTTATTGACCATGAAATTTATTTTGGCAGGGACGGAATTTACGGGACGGTCTTTGAACCTGATTTTCTTGATAACTCCCGGCGCTTTACCTTTTTTTGCCGCGCCGTTTTTCAGCTTTGCCGCAAAATTGAATGGTTTCCCGATATAGTCCATGCCCATGACTGGCCCAGCGCCCTTGCGCCGGTTTACCTGAAATACGCCGAACGGGTTCCGGACAGTGCGGGCGGTTTTGAAAAAGCCGTTTCGGTGCTGACGATTCATAATTTGGGTTATCAGGGCATTTACAGCAAGGATAATTTTGACTATACCGGCCTGGGCTGGGACGTATTTTACAACGCGGGCTTTGAGGACTGGAATATGCTTAACCTCCTGAAGGCCGGCCTGTACAGCGCTGACAAGCTGAATACCGTTTCACCTAACTATGCCGAAGAAACAAAGATTCAGGCCCACGGTTTCCGCCTTGACGGAGTATTGCGCTACCGTTCCGCCGATTATTCGGGTATTTTGAACGGCATTGATACGGGGGTCTGGAATCCCCAAAAGGATACTTTGATACCCCAGCGTTATGCGATTGATGACCTGAAAGGAAAAGCGGCGGCAAAGAAGGCATTGCAGCGGTACTTTGGACTTGCGGAAGACAGCAGCGTACCAATAGTCGGCATGGTGACGCGGCTTACCGAACAGAAGGGGGTAGGGGATTTGTTTGGCCCCAGCTACGGCTCCGCCTGGTCAATTTGCAATGACCTGAAACTGCAACTGGTGTTAATCGGTACCGGCGAGTCGTGGTGTGAGCATGAAATAGCCAGCCTGTCATCCCGGCTTCCCAATTTTGGGGCGCACATCGGCTACAGCGAAGAGTTAAGCCACCTTATTGAGGCGGGTTCGGATTTCTTCCTGATGCCCAGCCGTTATGAGCCATGCGGCCTTAACCAGATGTATTCTCTGGTCTACGGAACCCTTCCCATTGTGCGGAGAACCGGCGGCCTTACCGACACGGTGGAAAGTTATAATGAAAAAGAGGGAACCGGCACCGGTTTTATGTTTGATGATTTGACGCCCCAGGCGATTTACAATACCGTGGGTTGGGCTGTCTGGGTCTGGTACAATCATCCCGAACAGATCAAGGCCATGCAGCAGAGGGCCATGCAGCAGGACTTTTCCTGGGAAAAATCGGCAAAAAAATACCTCGCCCTGTATAAGGAGGCTCAGGGAAAAATTGAGCCGCCGGTAAAAAAATAGCAGGCACATTATTCACGAAACTACGGAGCCAAATATCAACACAGTTTTGCCGTGTATTGCTGGCTGCCCTGCCCTTCACTTACACTTGCTAAAACTGCCGTACTGGTCGGACGCTGTATTTAGCAGAGAATAGATTCACGAATGGCAGCGAATAGGCGGGAAATATAAGAATTTAGCGGGAATTATCGGGATAAGGAATGTAAAGGGATTGCACATAGTGAGATAAAAATCGCCGCCGATTTTTTGATAAAAGCAGTCATTGACTTATACTAAAACCGGGTTTATCATAAAATTAAGGTAGGAAGCCTTGAGAGAGTGTAGCAAGGTTTCGACTGGGAAGCTATAAAACCGCCGGACGGTAACGAATGGAGGTTGGTGCTCATGGCTATCCTACCTGATTTTTTCCATTAGCATAATCCGGTTCAATTCATTGCTGCCCATTGTGTTTTCAGCCGAGACATCAAGCAAATACATTGTATCTATTTTGGCAAGGCGATCCTCATTCCCTTAACGGCAATTTTCATGTAACGGCTTTCTGAAATCTTTGCAAGGTAAATTAAACCTTTACCATCCCAAAATAGCGAGGCATCCATTAGCCAGTCAATCAGATTGTACCAGTCCTCTCCATAAGAAATGAATATTCTATTTTCTCATATAATATATGGTGTATATATTTTTTTTGCATTTGGATCATACATATTATTATTTTCATTTTCTTCCGAATATAATGAGAAAATTATTTAAAAAGTAAATATAAAAAAAATATTTTCAATATTTTAACCCCCGAGTTCAAGGACGAAGAGCAATAAACAAAAGCAGGTAGAGGCAAAGCCCTACCTGAAAACGGTTTTAACCTGTAAGGTTTTGTTACCAGACCAAACCGAAAGGAGAACCGTCATGAAAAAGAATACCTCAAAAAGCAGTAAAAAGTACAGTCAATTAAATTTAGA
>JAIRRB010000202.1 GCA_031256195.1 Treponema sp. | reverse complement strand
GATTTCTATGGCTGACTCCTTAAACTCCTTCGTGTACGTTCTTCGTCTTATCATGATTCCCTCTCCTTGGGTTTATCACGCTCTTAACTTACTGTCCACTATTCCGGGGGAAGTCCAATATAAAGTCTTCCCGTTTCATGCCACTACTTCCAGGACTCCGTGTTTTTGACGTACATCAAGCGTCCCGTCCTGTATCATTTCATAAATATCCACAAGGTGTTCTTCAAAATCTTTCAGATTTTCGCCCTGGGTAGGGTATTCGGGGTAATCGTCAAGGTATCCAACGAAAAAATCTCCGTCCATTTCGTAGGTATAACGAAGTTTAATTTTATTTTCATCTGATAATTGTAACGTTTCCATTGCGGCTTTTCCTCCGGTTCTTACCTACTTTTTCAGAAAATCGAATTCAGGTAAAATCCTGTAATTGTTTTTCTTTTTGTACTCTTCTCTCATTTTAACAATAGGGTCAAAATGATAAACAACATTCAGAGACTTTAGGACATTGTTAATTTCATCTTTTTCAATTTTATGGTTATCGTTATATCTGGCGGCTTGTGTATATTCATTTAATGTTAAACACTCATTTCTGACAGAAGAAAAGTTTTTGTCAATATTCTCGGCAATACTTTGTATATAGTCTAAATTATGTGTCTTTTTTACTAAACCATTATTTTCAACTATGAACCCTTTCACAAATTTTTCTACTGCCTGTGTAGCGTGAAAACAAATTGATACATAATTATATTCTTCAGGGACTTCCTTTTGAATTAGTAAAGCATTAATACCAGCGACATCTTCTTCCGCTCTTTTAAATAGAGCGAAAGGGTCATCATCAACGTATTCATTGCCCATAAAGAAGCGTCCCCCTATTCATAATAGTATTCTCGATGCCTCTTCCGCTTTCTGCGCCAACAAAATATTTTTCATTATATACCATCAAGTCACATGGTATTATTTTGTTTTCATATAACTTAGTAGCAATATCTAAATAAATATCCGCTCTTTTATATTTATTTCCAATAACGACACATAAATCAATATCACTGTCTTCAGACGGCTCGCCGTAAGCGTAAGAACCAAATAGATACACTTTTTTTATTACTTCTTCATTAACGCTGTTAAGGATTAGGGATTTAATAAGATCAATTTTATCAGAGAATGGAGCGGTTTTTTCTTTAAGACGATTGTGTCGAATTAAAGGCTCACTGTTTTTGCCGGCAAGTTGAGGTATTTTCATGGCTTTTTCCTCAAAATAATTATACCTTGTTGTGCTCTACCTGTCCAGCGTTACCGCGCCTGTTCGATTTCAACTTCCAAATCCGCCTGGTCATGCTCTTTTTCCAGGCGTTTATAGGCGGTTTTGACAGGAATATCGCCCCGACGCAGGCTTCGACCAACTGCGGGCTGCCGTGTTTAAGGACTTTACGGGCCTGATAAACAGTAGCTTGGCTGACGTTGAATCGCAGTGCGATGGAAGCGGCGGCGCGTCCTGATCCGTCATTTTTTTTGCGGTCCGGAAGGGATGCAACCGCTTCAAGCAGGGCGGCGATTTTTGACGTTTCCTCCGGTTCGGCGTTTATTTCCGTTACCGTTTTTTCAGACGGCGTTTCATAGCCGGGTCCAGAAACGGTCCTAATGGAATGCGTACGCAGTACCGGTTCCGGTTCAACCGGTGCGTCTTCGGCAAGCAGCCTGCGGAAAGCGATTCTTTTGGCATCGAGTATTTGAGCGCATAACGCTTTACCGGTTTCGTAGCGGGAAGCAAGGTCATTGAGCAGGGCGTGATCCGGCGAACCGATTAAGGCAAGAGTCAGGGGCCGAGGTCAAGCTGGAATAATCTGCGGCCAGCAGGGCTGGTGTAAAAATAATCGCGTTTCATGCGGGCGTTTGTGATAAGGCTGATTTCCGAATCGGAAAGTTCGAACGAAAGGTAAACGTCCCTCATAACGGGCGTTTGCGCGGAAGGGTCTGCAAGGTAGATTTTGGTCAGGCACTGCTGCATGATGGTTGTTTTCAGCGGTGATTTGGCGACATCGGCGACATCCTGGGTGGCGAAAACAACGTACACGTTTTTCTTGCGCAGGACTTTAAGCCATTCGGCGATTTTATCCGCGAAGGTTTCATTTTTCAGAAACAGCCAGGCTTCATCGAGAACCAACAGGGCGACATCGGCCAGGGTAACGCCAATCTTGTAGTACTTTTTGGTTGTGCCGTCTTCGGCGGTTACTTCAAGGGCAAGGAAGCTTCCCGTTGCGAAATCAAGCACGGTATCTTCCCAAAAATCGGGCACACCGGTCGTCACCATGTCCATCAGAACCTTTGCCTTGTTGTGTGTCGGTGTCGCCGTAATCTGCACCTGACTTCCGTCAAGCAGCGTTACGCTTCCCGCCTGTGTTATGCCCGCGTAGGTGCTTGTCGGCGTGCCTAAGGTCGCCGTTTCCGCGCCAAATTTAACCGAAGCTAAGGTGGCGTCCTTGCTCTTGGTATTTGCCGGCTTATTGTCGTCGCCGCCGCAGCTTACCAGGCCCAGTACGATCATTGCCGCACACAGGGCAATACCGGTTTTTACTGTTTTCTTCATTATTCTCCCTCCAACTAAATTTTTACAGGATACTCCGTACCCTGATTGATCCCTACAACTGCATACAGAACCGCAGGTTCATCCATTGAATCTGCTGAACCGGGTCTACTCCCGCTGTTATGCTGCCCTCATATTCATGTTCATACTGTCTGCGCCAGTTATACGCAAAGGCGATATACGAATTGCCAAAGTTAAGCTGTATTTTGGGCTCCAGTTCTATAAACTGATACGGAGAACCCGTGTACATCTTGCCTTCGCCGAAATCTTGGCCGTACCAGAATGAAACGCCCACATTCAACAGATTGGCAAAAAACTTCCAGTAAAAGCTGGGCCGAAAATGGAGGACGCTCCGTTTGTCGCCGACATCGTAACCGATACGGATTTGGGCGGTAAAATATTCAGGGTCGTACTGGCCGAACAGCCAGTTCTGAAACAACTGACAGCTTTTGTCCTCGACATAGAGTCCTTCAAAATAGCCCAGTGCCCATAGCTGCAGACCATTCAGGTAGTTGCTCAAAATTCTTTCTTCGACACGGTACAAAATCTCGTCTTTACCTCTTCGGTAATCTTGTCCATTCCCTGATACTGGCTTTTGTTCCAGAATATACCGCTCTTGGCGTAGCCGTTTATCCGTATTTCCTGTTCCGGCTGTTCCTGCGCAATCGCGGCGGCGGCAAGCATTATCAGTAACCCTGCCGCCAACAATTTTGCAATCGTTGATTTCATGCTGTTTCCCCGCTACCGCGTAAATCTCAGCGATAAAATGGTGCTGGGCGGCAGCATGACAAACGCCGCTGTTCGGTCATTGCTCAACAGTACCTCTTCCGTTTTGGCTTTAACCGCGGCGGTCGACCTCATGCCCGTTGCGGTTTTGACGGTAAAGCCCTGAGGCAGTTGAATTTTTATGGTTCCCATATCAACGCCGCCGGTTCCGGTGTTTGTGGTGGGGGTAAACAGCACCATGCTGATGGTATTACCGTCTTCGGACACATAGGCGGTCGCCTTAACATCCGTACCGTTGCGGTCAAACGTACCGTTGTTAAAATTCCTGGTACTCAGGTCTGTTCCGTTTGCCGTTTTACCGCTGACGGAAAGGGCAATCCGCCAGCTTTCCTTCGCAAATTTGGCATAGTGGGACATGGCATAGCCGCGGGGCAGAATAGCCCCTTCTATCGTACCGTACTGGCCGTCCCCGATAAAGCTGTAGAAGCGTTTGAGGGCCCACCAGATAAAGGCGCTTTCGTCATTCAATCGTATACTCACGTCAACATCGTTCATCATCGCCCATACATAATTCCAGGTGGAATCGTTCGGGTAGCTTGTTACGTTACCGCTGTTAATGTTGTGCTCGGTCATCCAGACTTCTTTTTTGGGCGTCTTATCCAGGGCCTCTGTATAGCGGACCTGTACATTGCCATAGATATGGCGGCCGATAATATCAATCACTGCGCGGGACTCCGGATCGTTCAGCGCCGCGTCGTTAATGTTCGGATGATTGGCGGATTCACCGTTCATGGTAAATACCGTTTCAGTTTCCGCGCCGCCGCCCCAGCCCTTGATGCCGTCGGTAAAATGTCCCTGCGTTTTAAAGAAATCCCTCATTTGATTCGACGTCCATTCGCAGCCGTCATAAGTTGCCATAAAGTTAGGTTCATTTTGAATGGACACCGCGTAAATGGGCGCGCCGTGGTCCAGCATATCCTGGCAGAAATCCCGCAGGTAATTTTTATAGGCGCCGTAATAGGTCTCAATCAGATGGCCGCCGCCGTTTTTGGTGCCGTTGGACTTCCAGTCAGGCGGGGGACTCCAGGGGCTTGCCAGCGCGTAACCGTTATAACCGTTAACAATTTTAACGGAGTCAAAGAAGAGCGGCCGGTTGCCTTCTCCTGAAACATAGTATTCATTGGTAAGCCGTATATTGGTGTTATCGGTGGGATTTTCGGGCATTATCATAATCCGTATTATGTTCAGGCCCAGTCCGGTTTCGGGGTGGTACAATTTTTCATATTCGTCCCGTTTGATTTCAAAGAAGTTATCCCAGGGAATATCCATGCCGCCGAAGCCCCGCACATACTGATATTTCCGGTTGGAATTCATGGTTATGGTCGCGTTGGGGTCCATGTCCGCGACAACTTTTATTGTTGCCGTCTCATATTACCGCATACCGTCAATGATTATAATATTACCTATATGGTAAAGGGAAGCGCCTGTTATACCATTAACGGCGTTTCCCATAATCTGGTATCCGGCGATATGGTCTTCCTGATGAAAGGCGACATGATGGAAGCGCATACGAATCAACAAAATTCCATACAATGTTTTGAAATTACCTTTTCCCCGAAATACCAATACGCTAAAAAAATTGGGGGGGGGGGGATAATATACACTTTCCCCAAATAAATCACATTGGACTGCGGCATGATATTATCAATATGTTCAGGGAATTAAACGCGGGATGGACAGAAAAACAAAACGGCTATCTTATGAAAACCAATGCTCTGCTCATGTTAATCCTACACCGCCTGTCGGAAATTATTGTATACGACGGAGACGCTTCTTTCCGCGATTATCGTGTCAATAAAGTTACGCGCTATATTTCCATGCACTATGCGGAGAAACTGACGATAAAAAATCTCGCGGCCCGGATTCACCTGCACCCGGATTATTTTGGCCGCCTGTTCAAACAGGAAACCGGAATGTCGCTGCATCAGTACCTTACGCGGGTAAGGGTAAAAAACGCCGAAGACCTGCTGTATAACGGCAAATATAAAATTGATGAAGTAGCCGAATTATGCGGCTTTTGCGACGTCGTTTATTTTTACAAATCATTTAAGGCGCTGCGGGGATTTCCGCCGTCCCACTGTATTCCCCGGAACAGAAATGCCGTATAACACGGCGGAAAAATGTCGTTGACATTTTGAAGGAATAGGTATTCGATTGAGGAGGCTTTTATGAAAAAGATTATCAGAATGGGTTTGAACCTGACCGGTTTACTCCTGCTTCTGGCGGTAATCATGGCGGGCTGTGATTCGAACAGCAATGCAAAGAAGCCCGCAGGAAAAGGAAAAGAAAGCGGCGCTATGATAAGTTCATTAAAAATCGCCCAGTTCCCCGTTACGCTCGGCAAGCCCTGGACAACGATTGAAGGAGCGGATGAAGGGTCGGTTACCATTAAAGGCCCCTGGGCGAATGCCACAGCGGCCAATCCCAAAATCTCAATTGTTCACCGGGCCAATGCCGCGGTAGATTATGCCGTTGGCGCACAGCCCGCCGACGCTGATTTTAGTTCCACGCTGCCTGTTTCACTGGCAAACGGTTCGTTGCTCTGGCTCAGGGTTACTTCCATGGATAATGAAATTTCATTTTATAAAGTCAAGGTTACGGTGGAAAACAGCAATGACGGTTACGGCGTTCCGGATGCAGCGTGGGCCGCTGATGCCTATAACGCAAAGTACCGGATATTCCCCAATGCCCCTGCGTACGGCATTTTATCGTATGAGGATATTGGCACAAAAGCCCCGGTAACGCATTGGAATACCCAGGGGCATAACCACAAATACCCCGATGTGTTCCACTTTGCCAACGGCAACAAGGTAGAAACCATTGCCGACTGGGAAAACCGCCGGACGGAAATTTTTAACATTTTACAATACTATATGCACGGACGTATGCCTTCGATTGCGGCTGATGTGTTATCAATCAAGTGGAGGGAAAGCAGGGACAAGCAAAATACCACGACGATTAGCCTGACCCATGTTGCCAGCAGAAGAACGGCAACTATTGAAGTTGCCCATAATCCGCCGACGGGGGCGGATGCCGGCGCGAATAAAATATTGATGTTTGGCGTTGGCGGCGCCCCCAATGCGGCAAGGCATCCCGGCTGGGGTACGGCTGCCTTCCTGACAAGCTGGGGCGGCGCTGAAAGTAACCGGGGCGGAACCTGCGCGACATTGTACGGCCTTGACCTTAATAGCCCCGACACCCCGTCGGTAAACATGGAATATGCCTGGGCCATGAGCGTCATCCTTACCGTTATTGAACAGGGCGGTCTGGGCGGCCATTACGACCCTGCCAAAGTGGGCATTTACGGTTTTTCCCGCTACGGCAAGGCGGCCATGTGTATCGGGGCCTTTGCCGAAAGCAGGGGAGGAAACCGGATGGGGCAGACCTATATTGGTTCCGCCGGTTCGGGCGGCCCCTGCCTTGACCGTTTTATTGCCCAGGTTGGGTACAAGGCCTTTGCGGAAGACCCGCTGCCGGTTGACGGAACGGGGGCCAAAACATGGAGCGACCTTACTTCGATTATTTGGTATCAACAAGCGTTAAGCGATACCCCGGCGGCGGGCGCTGTTAACCGCGGCGTTATACGCGGGTGGACTGCCGCAACGCCGGGCATTCCTTCCGGTTCTCTTATTTATGATGAAGCGCCCGATTTTACCGTAATGCCCTATGTTCACGCGAGCAAAGGGCCTAACGCGGATCCGGTGTACGGTATTCGGGATAACTGGGGCGGAATTCAGGTTTTGGCGCAGGCCCGTAATGAGGTGGCAGGCTGGTTCAGCGCCCGTTTCAGGCAGTTGAGCGATTTACATGACGGGCTTGACCTTGATTATGATTTTGACCAAACAGGCCGCGGAAAAGAAGGCGTTGTCTGCACCATGCCTTTTGACGCGCACTTTATTACCGCGCTTATTGCCCCCCGTATTGTTTACTATGAAGACGGTTACGCTACCACACGAAATAACACCGAGGCGCAATGGGCCAACTGGCTCCTGTGCGATGAAATCTACCAGATGTACGCGGAACAGCAAAGCAATGCTTCCATAATTTGGCGGAACGCAATCAAACTTTACCACATTCCCCATGCGCATCAAGCCTATCAGGATGTGGATGAACATGATTTAACTACGGCTATTTATTCAGGCAGCCAGCCTCACTCCAAATTCCGCACCCCGCCTTTCCCCGTGGATGACCCCCGCTACCGCTGGGATTTTAACCGCATGGACATTGGCCGTCCCGGACATCCCACCATTGCCGAGCGGGTGCGGCTGATGCGGGAAAGTACGGTAAAGGTTAAGGCTGTGGATACAAGGGGTCTTTTGGACAATCCTGAACCCTTGGAGTGAAACACAGAACAGTATTTTTGTATACATTTTTACCACAGAGTACACGGAGGATAAGAAAAGATTTCCGCATCAAAACTCCGTATCCCTCCGTGGTTAAATTCTTGCTTATTGAGGGACAAGCCCTTAAGGTATAGCAACCCGGAACGGGATTACCGGCAGGCCTTCCGCATTGTATACCTGGCGGTCGCGGGGGTTGGCGGCCCAGGCGTACAGGAGCGTTTGGGGGTTTTCCAGGGCGGAAATGTCGACCAACAGGCAGTCGGGGGCTTCAATGTCCGCCGGTACGCATACCGTCTTTCCGCCGGCAATGACGCTGACATACGGCTGTTGGTATGCTTTCAGCCCCTCGCCGCAGTTGTCAAAAGTCAGGCGGAGGCGGCCCTGATCGTGAGCGACATGGCGCAGCAGGGGCCCCGGGGAAGTGTTCTTTTGGTTAAAGACAACCTTTTCCGCCGCCAGAGCCAGGCGATGGCCGACATCCTTTTTGTTGAGGGGGTGCAGGTCGTTCCATTCACCCAAATCAAGGGCCGCCGCCATGCCGGTGGCGGGGAGCGACAGGGCGGAATATTGCGCATGACGGACAATGGCCCAGGAATCCGATTCGTTGTTTTCTTCCGGCTTGCCGAAAATGGGGAGTTGAACAAACAGAAAGGGCAAGTCGCGCGGTTCCTGCGGAGTTTGCTGCCGTTTGTCCCGCCAGTCATTAATCAATGCGGTAAACAGCGTCGCGTATTCAGCGGAATTACTGCCGTTTGATTCCCCCTGATACCATGCAATGCCCTTGCAGGGATAATCCAGAATAGGGGCGATCATGGCGTTAAAAAGACCTGTCGGCTGACGGTGGATAAAAAATTCTTCAGGACGCGGCCCGGTCTTTATTCCCACACGGTAGTTCCACATTCCGTCCAAATCTATGCGGCCGTTTGCGGAAAAAAGGCGAAAATCTTTTTCCCGTGTAACGCCGCCTTCGCCGTTACAACAGATTACCCGGATAACGATGCGGTTTCTTCCTTTACGGATAAGGCCGGCGGGAACGGAATATTTGCGCGGCGGATAGCGGTAGGCGGTGTTTCCCACTTCCACGCCGTTAATGTAGACGGTATCGGCGTCTACAATGGTACCGAGCCACAGCCGGAATTCAGAGCGGGCGATTGCTTCACGCACTTCAAATTCCCTGCACAGCCAGACAACGCCGCAGAAACCGGTAAGCCCGGCTTCCGCAAAATCGCCGGGCAGGTTTATTTCATCCCATGAGGAAAGTTCGGTTTCCGGTTGATGCCAGGCCTGTGCCAGACCGGAATCGCCGACAGTCAGGGCGTCATCCCATGCTTTAATTACGGCGGTATTTTTACGAATAACGGCGTCGCAAAAAGCGGCATCGGCGAATTGTTTGCCCAGGGCTATTTTTTCGGGAAAGGAGGCGAGGGCGCTGCGGCTCATCCATGCTTCCACCGGAGTGCCGCCCCATGCCGCGTTGATAAGGCCGATGGGGACAGGGTGCCGCTTATAGAGCGTTTGCGCGAAAAACCAGGCGGTTCCCGAAAAGTCATTCAGGGTTTCAGGCGAGGCCGCCGCCCAGTCGCCGCCGCGCAGGTCTTCCCGCGGTCCGGAAAATTCCCATTCCTGGGGAACCTTAAACTGCCGGATCAGGGAATTAACCGGCGTTTCCCATTCTTCGGGAAAATTGTCTTTCATGCGCTGCATGGGCATTTCCATGTTGGACTGGCCGGAACAAATCCACACGTCGCCTATGTATATGTCGCTAATGACGATTTTTTCTTCAGCGGCGGATATTTCCAGGGTGTAGGGCCCGCCGGAAACCTGACGATCCAGAAAAAGCTGCCATTTGCCGCCGCTGTCCGCCCGTGTACGGTATGTTTTACTCCGAAATACGACGGTAATTTCTTCGGTTGGCGCAGATTCGCCCCGAATGGGGACGGAAGCCCCCTCCTGTAAAACCATACCGCTGCCTATGAGCGGCGAAACCTTCAAACGCATACGGTGAGTATACCATTGATTTAATTTTGCGTGCTGTGATTTATACCATGTTTCTTTATTTTTTTTGGGTAAAAAAATGAATACCCATTGCGCAGTTGGGGTTTTGCCTTTATCATGGGGAAAACAGGCAAGGAGCAGCCATGTTACCAACTATTTCACCGCCGCGAGCTTTGAAAAACCAGAGTCATTACTGGCAGCGAACTTGGATGCTGTACCTGATGCTGGTTCTGCCGCTGGCTTTTTTTGCGGTGTTCCGTTATGTTCCCATGACCAATATTGTTATCGCTTTCAAGGATTACAATATATTCCGGGGGGTATGGGATTCGCCCTGGGTAGGTCTTAAATGGTTTGATCAGGCTTTTCATTCGCGGGATTTTTATTTTGCCCTGCGGAATACCCTGGCCCTCAATGTACTTGATTTGCTCATGGGGTTTCCCGCTCCCATAATTCTTGCCATTATGCTCAATGAACTCAAGTCCAATTCGTACAAGCGGCTTACCCAGACCGTAATATACCTCCCTCACTTTCTTTCATGGATTATTATCGCCGGTATTGCCACCCAGTTGTTTGCCCCTTCAGGCGGCGTTATCAACAATGTATTGGGAAAAATGAGTCTGGGGCCGGTTGATTTTCTTATGAAGGGAGGGGCGTGGATCGGCACCTATATCGGCCTGGGCGTATGGAAAGAAATGGGCTGGGGTACGATTATCTATCTGGCGGCGATTACCGGCATTAATCCGGAACTGTACGAGGCCGCCGAAGTTGACGGGGCGAGCCGCTGGCGCAAAATCTGGCATATTACCCTGCCGGGCATACGTTCCACGATTGTGGTATTGTTGATTATGAATTTGGGCCGCATCCTGAGCAGCGAATTTGACCGGCCCTATACTTTGGCGAATCCAACGGTGATGCAGGTGGCGGACGTACTGAGTACCATGGTGTACCGCGTCGGCATCCGTTCAAGCCAGTTTTCGCTGACCGCCGCGATTGGGTTGTTCCAGTCGGTGGTCTGCGTTCTCTTCCTTATTGCGGCTAACACCATTGCGAAAAAAGCCGGCGAACGGGGCATTTGGTAGGAGGTCATTGTGGTTCAATCATCCGTAAGAAAAGAAGGCGGCACGTTTATTATTTATTTCTGCCTGTTTATTATGTTAATTTGCCTGCTTCCCATACTGAATATACTGGCCCGTTCCTTAAGCGATCCCATGGCGATTGTCAACCGGAAAGTTTCCTTTATGCCGGTGAATCCCACGCTGGATTCCTATTATTATGTGTTTAAGGACCCGGCTTTTTCCCGTTCAATGCTCTGGACAGCGCTGCTTACCATTATTTGTACGCTGTTCTCGCTGGGCATAACAATACTGTGCGCTTTTCCCCTGGTGTATGAAAATCTTAAAGGAAAGGGAATCATCAATACCTTAATCATATTTACCATGTACTTTAGCGCGGGAACCATACCGAACTATATATTGATAAAGGACCTTAACCTCCTGAATAACCCCCTGTCATTGATTTTGCCCAACTGTCTTGCCGTGTTTAATATGATTATACTGCGGAGTTTTTTTTATTCGATACCGGAAAGCCTGCGGGAATCGGCGGAACTTGACGGAGCGAACCCTTTTACCGTACTGGTGAAGATTTATGTGCCCCTGTCCGCGCCGGTATTGGCGACTTTGGCCCTGTTTTACGCGGTAGGCCGCTGGAACGGTTTTTCAGACGCGCTCATGTATCTGACCTCCGCTCCCTATTTTCATCCCATACAGCTTAAATTGTACAATATTATTAACAATCTTTCTTCGATAGAGATAGCAAGCCAGGAAGGTATTGCCGGCGGTATTCCGGCAGCTACCGACGGGATAAAGGCCGCCGCGGTTATGTTCGCCACGCTGCCGATTATGCTGGTGTATCCCTGGCTGCAGCGTCATTTTATTGCCGGTGTAACCGTTGGATCGGTCAAAGGCTAAATTATGTGTAATTGGAGGGGTTAACATGACAAGAAGAATCGTATCGGTGCTGCTTGCGGCTTTTGCCTGTATGGGACTGTCGGCAACCTGTTCGCCGGGTGACAATACCAAAGACGAAAAATATACCGTAACTTTTGATACTAATGGCGGAATACCGGACAGTATCAGCAGTATTGAAGTCGCCAAAGGTAAAGGTATGGGAGACCAATATCCGGCTAATCCGACAAAAGAAGGCTTTAAATTCAGGGGCTGGTTGGATGGCGGGAATAGATATGATAGTACTACTCCCGTTAATCAGAACCTTAACTTAACAGCCAGATGGGAAGCGAATGAAAGCGCATTCCATGTTTACCTTGCCTTTGGGCAGTCGAACATGGTGGGGTATCTGGGACCCGGCGGCAGCGTTAATGCGTATACCGCTAATGTTCCGGAGAATTTCAAGGTGATGGCCGCGGCAAATAACGGCAGGAATCCCCAAAGCCGGCAAATGGGTGAATGGTATTCGGCAGTGCCTCCGCTCTGCCGCAGCGGTACTGGACTTTCCCCTTCTGACTTTTTTGGCAGAACCATTGCGGACGCGGTAAAAGACAAGGGTATTACCGTGGGCGTTATTGTAGTCGCGGTAGACGGTTGCGCCATTAATTTGTTTTCAAAAGACAAGAACGCGTTCAAAACCTATATCAGGGCGCAGCCAGACTGGATGCGGGGGCAGGCCGCCGCGTATGTTGATGCCAGTGTCGGCAACACCATACCCACAGCGGATTTTGAAACCGTGGATTATCCGTACCAACGTCTGGTAGATTTGGCGCGGCGCGCCCAGGAAACCGGCGTTATAAAAGGCATTATTATGCATCAGGGCGAATCAGGTGCTTCGAGCGGAACTTATAATACCGTGGTAAGAAAAATCTACGATGATTTGTGTGAAGACCTTGGTCTTCAAAAGGGAGTAGTACCATTCCTTGCCGGTCAGGCGGTCGGTAACAATAACGGTAATATCGCCTCAATACCGAATGCGTTCACCAACATCCCCGGTACCGCCTTTGTTATTCCGTCAGACGGATGCACGGCCTGGAACCCAAGTGGCAGTGACAATAATGAGCGCATTCATTTCAGCCTTGCAGGGTACGAAGAACTGGGAAAACGCTACGGCGAAAAAATGCTTGATTTATTATATAAGTAAGGAGTAATTATGAACGTAAAAGTTTTCAGGTTCAGCGCGTTACTGGCTGCCGCTGTTTTGATTGTGCTGTTTGCCGGATGTAACAAGTTAAAGGGCGGATCGGGAAAACAGGCCAGCATCAAGGTGGAAGTGTATGACCGCGGCACTGACGGCGGCAAGACCAACCCGGCCAACAATAAATGGACCGACTGGATAAAGCAAAAAATTCTGGAAGATGAAAATATCATTGTTGAATTTGTACCGGTACCCCGCGCCGAGGAGGAGCAGGCCCTTATCAATCTGATGGCTGCGGGAACTCCGCCCGATGTGTGCATGACGTACAGTGTTGACAATATTAATAACTGGGCCGAGATGGGGGGAATATTGGACCTGGGCCCCTTTATTGACAGCACGCTCAGCGACCTCAAGGCTTTTCTGGGGCCGGATGCGGCCCTGCCCGGCAGGGATTTTATCCGCCGGAACATGAATGCCCAAACCGGCCAGGTATATTCGATGCCCGCCCGGCGCATGAACATTGCCCGGCTGAATACCTTTATGCGCAAGGATTGGCTGGACAAACTGGGTCTGCCGGTTCCCCGAACCACCCAGGAATTTTACCATACGCTGCTTGCCTTTAAGGAAAAAGACCCCGGCGGGGTGGGCAGAAACAAGGTGATTCCCTACATTATGAATCAGGATGTGCGCTGGACGGCGGGGAATATTCTGGAATCGTTCATCGATCCGGATGTTTCCATTAAAGACCGCTGGGTCAATTCCGTTGTTGAACGTTATTTTTTGATTCCCCATTACCGGGAAGGCATCCGTTTCCTCAACACGATGTGGAACGCGGGGCTTATTGACCCGGACTTCCCCCTGTATCGTGATGATGACATCATGAACAACCTTATCAGAAGCGGGGTGGTCGGTTCTTTTGGCCATAACTGGGATCAGGTTTTTCGGGAAAGCGAGCGGCTGCTCTCTGACCTGCGCAAAAATGTTCCCACTGCCGAATGGGTCGCCCTTGATTGCATGACCAGTGCGGATGGCATTGCCCGTAAAATGTCATACGACCCGGCGGGGGTTAATTACTTTATTCCCAAATCATCAAAAAATCCCGATGCGGCAATGCGTTACCTTAACTGGCTTGCCAAATACGAAAACTATCACTTTATCCAAACCGGGCCGGAGGGGGTTGTCCACACTATGGTTGACGGTATACCCAAACTTAATCCTCTGGCGGGTGAAGGCTGGATACAGAACAGCGGTCAGAATATTGACTACACCCCGATAATGAACGGCCTCTTCCTGCAAACCGAGGAAGAAAGCATCAGGGCGATTGCTTCCGCCTATCCCTGGACTGCGGATATGGTTATGGCGGCCTATCATGTCGCCATGAACAACGCCCGGCCCGGGCCGGTAATCGTTCCTTCTTCGCCGCTGAAGGCGGCCGGCCCGCTGAACCAGACGCTGCAGGACAAGTCCAAGGCTTTTGTTATTCAGGCTATCATCGCGCCGGCGGCGGATTTTAACCGTGTGTGGGATACCAGTATTACCGACTGGCTTTCTTCCGGCGCGGAGGCTGTTCGTCAGGAGCGGCTGGAAAAATATGTGGCGCCCTAAATGAAAATATTTATTTGTGTTAAGAGGTTTTATACCTCGTCGAACTTGTGGTTCGACCTGAAGGCGGGGTTGTTAATTTGTTTGTTGGTCATTATGGTTGTTTTACCCTGCGGCGGAGTTGCCGCAAAGGCGATTCGGGATGAGTCGAAACCGCAAACCGGCGCGGCGGATACGCCGGCTCTTAAGGGGCGTTACCAGTCCTTTTTTCCCGTGGGCAATGTCATTTCACCGAGAGACCTTGGCGGGCCGCGTTTTGAAATGTTGCAAAAACATTTTGCCGTTTTGACGGCGGAAAACGCCATGAAGCCGCTGTATATCCAGGGCAATCCGGGGGTTTTTACTTTTGAGACTGCCGATAAACTGGTGGATGCGGTTCTGAAAGCCGGTATGAAAATGCACGGCCATACCCTGACATGGCATCAGCAGTCCCCCGAATGGATAAACAAGGAAGGTATGGGCCGTGACGAAGCGATTGAAAACCTGACAACCCATGCAAAAACCGTAGCGGCTCATTTCAGGGGGAGGGTAGTGTCCTGGGACGTGCTGAACGAGGCGATTATCGACAATCCGCCGAACCCCGAAGACTGGCGGGCTTCACTGCGGCAAAGCCCCTGGTATAAGACCATAGGCCCTGAATATATAGAGATTGTATTCAAAGCGGCGCGGGAAGCCGATCCTGATGCGAAGCTGTACTACAACGACTACAATATGGATAACCGTAACAAGGCTCTGGCTGTATTCAACATGGTCAAAGAAATTAACGAACAAAATCCCAACGCAGGCGGCAGGCCCCTGATTGACGGAATTGGCATACAGGGACATTACCGGACAAAGACAAACCCTGAAAATGTCGCCAACACTTTGGAACGTTTTATTTCACTCGGCGTGGAGGTCAGCATAACCGAACTGGATGTGCAGTCCGGATATAACTCAACGCTGAGCGAGGCGCAGCTCCTTGAACAGGGCATCGCTTATGCGCGGCTTTTTGCCCTTTTCAAAAAATATGCCGCCGTTTTGGGCAGGGTAACAATGTGGGGGCTTGATGACGGTACCAGCTGGCTGACGCAGACAAGTCCCGCTTTGTTTGACCGGAATTTACAGCCCAAGCCGGCTTTTTGGGGCGCGCTGGACCCGGCGTCTTTTCTTGCGGAAAACGAAGGCCGTCTTGCGGACTTCAAAAACGAACCATTGCAGGCGCAGGCGCATTACGGCGCCCCGGCTCTGGACATAGCCGACCCCCTGTGGCAATCCGCTCCGCCGATACGCATTAACCAGTACATTATGGCATGGCAGGGCGCGCAGGGAAGCGCCCGAGTTCTCTGGGATGAACAGCACCTCTATGCGCTGATAACGGTTACCAACGCGGAATTGAACAAGGCAAACCGTTCCCCCCATGAACAGGACTCAGTCGAGATATTTCTTGATGAAGGCAACCACAAATCAAGCTATATGCAGGATGATGACGGCCAGTACCGGGTAAATTTTGACAACGAGCGCAGTTTTAATCCTTCGCCCATTGCCGCGGGTTTTGAATCGCGGGTCTTTGTCTCCGATAAATCGTATACCGTTGTCGTCAAAATTCCGTTCAGAACCATTGAACCAAAGGAAGATACGCTTATCGGTTTTGACCTGCAGATCAACGGCGCTTCGGCGCAGGGGATACGCCAGAGTATCGCCGTATGGAACGATATTACCGGCAGCGCCTGGCAGGACCCCTCCTGTTACGGACTGCTTAAACTGGTAAAGTAGAGAAAAAGAAATTTTATCATGGGCGCTAAACAAACGCCCTGATAAAAGGTTCTCCCTCACTCATAAATCATGCGGCCGCGTTTGTCGCCGATGCCGGTTTTGCGGAAAAAGTAGGTGTTAATCTGGTCCCGCCACTCGCGGGCATTGGCAAGCTGGCGTTCAAAACGGGACAGCACCGATTGGTATACATCCGTTTCCAATACGTTTTTAAGGCCCTTCCACTGTTCCAGCATGGCCGCCGCTTCGTCATAACCTTCAAAATGGGTGTCGTAGATATTTTGTAAAAGAGTTTCGCCGTTTTTCATGATGTAGTCGTAGCGCAAACGATGGAAAAAAAGCAGCAGATTTTCCGGGCAGGATGCCGGGTCGGCAAACAGAGCGGCGTTTTTCGCCGCATACTGGTCGCTGTAGCCGGTTCCCGCAGGCCTGCGGTCTATGCCGATGGCCTGGGCATCGGCGCGGTGGTAGGTTCCCCAGCGGCTGTATTCGTAGCCTTCGATATTCGGGCCGTAGTGCAGTCCGGGGGTTACCATGAAACATACGCCGAAAGGCGCGTTGTATTTCTCATAGGCGGGGTAGGATTTAAGCAGCAGGTTTTCGGCGGTGTGCGCCGCAGGGCCGAAGCCAAAGGAAAGGACGCTCCACTCGCGGGCGATTTCCGCCGCGGAAAGAGCAGGATTCCAGATGATTCGCCCATAGCCGTAAAGATTCGCCTGGGCCAGAGTATGGCCGGTCCAGTTGCGGTCAAGGCCGGTATTCGCCACCGCGGCAAAACCTTCGATAGGGAAACGGCCTTCGCTATGTTGGCCAATAAGGTCTTTGATGCGGCTGTCGGGGCCGTATGCGGTGTCAAAGCGCATAATGTCTTCCCAGAGCCAAGGCAGGTAGCAGAGGTCAATCTGGTGACCGGTATATTCCTGCGTTATCTGTAATTCCATGATGTGGCGGGTCTTGCGCAGTGCGCCGAACAGCGGCGATACCGGCTCGCGCACCTGAAAATCATAGGGGCCGAATTTTATCTGGAGAATAACATTGTCATCAAACGCGCCGTCCAGGGGCATAAAGTGGTCGTAAGCAGCGCGGGCGCGGTCAAAACTATGGTCGCGCCAGTCCTGTTGGCAGTTGTACACAAAACAGCGCCAGATAATTTCACCGCCATGGGGCTTGACCGCCTGCGCCAGCATATTCGCCCCGTCGGCATGGGTGCGGCCATACTGAAAAGGCCCCGGCTCGCCTTCGGAGTCGGCCTTGACCAAAAAGCCCGCCAAATCGGGAATGTAACGGTAAATCAGCGCCGCCCGTTCCTTCCACCACGTAGTAACCGCCGGGTCAAGCGGGTCAGCCGTGGGGAGTTTTCCCAGCGACCAGGGCGCGCCGAAGTTAATGCTGAGGAAAACCCTGATTCCAAAACGGCGGAAAATTGCCGCTAACGCGGCGGCGTCAGTCAAATACGCTTCGGTAATAAGGAGTTTTGCCTCGGCGCGGACATTGACGTTATTTATCGAAATGCGGTTAATGCCGACCGATGCCAAAAGGCGGGCATAATCTTCAATCCGCTGCGGGTCGTAATCAAAATGGCCGTTACGGTAAAAGAGGGAAGGCCCCGCGTAACCCCGCTCAACCGTGCCGTCAAGATTGTCCCAGTGGTTGATGATGCGCAGCGGGGAAGCCGGCTCTTCCTGTAAGTCAATATTGTCTTCCGCTTTGCCCTGGGCCAGCAGCGAGAGAAAACGGAACACGCCGTACAAAAGCCCCGCCTCATCCTGCCCGGCAATAAGCAAATTCTTTCCCGCTGTTTTTATGACAAAGCCGCCGGCACAGAGCTTTCCCGCCGCACGCGGCAACTGTTTTTCCAGCGTGGCAATGGTTCCCAAATATACGCCGACGCTTTCTCCGGTCCCGGCGGACAAGGGATACATCGCGGGGGAAAAACCCAGCAGACGCTCTATTCCCCGGCGGAATTCCTCGGCTGCCTGAGAGGCGACCTCCCCGCCGCTGTGCGCATACACGGTCTGTAAAACCGGGGCTTGCAAAGCAGGATTCTTTACTGTTCGCCGTTGCAGCCAGCAATGATATTCATTCAGCATAAATTTCCTTTCGCTTGTCAATAACCTACCATAGACAGTATAATAACGCAAGGAGCATTAACATGGGTTCAGGAACGATTCCTTTTTCGCGGGGAGTGAATTTTTCCGCATGGTTTGAAGCCCGCACTGTTCAGGGAATTCAATTTACCAAATATGTTGAACAGGATTTTGCCCATGTCAAAAGTCTGGGTGCGGATGTGATACGGCTTCCCGTTGCCATGCATAACTATACCTTTGGAGCGCCGGATTATACCATGGACTCCTCGCTGTTGAAGTTTCTTGATTCCGCCGTTGATTGGGCGGAAAAATATCAACTGTATATTATTATTGACAATCATTCTTTTCATCCGGTCGAACCTACTGATCCGCACATTGACAAAATTCTCCTGAAAGTCTGGGCGCAGATAGCGGAGCGTTATAACAACCGCGGCGATTATGTGCTGTATGAAGTTCTCAATGAACCTCACGGAATTTCCGACCAACGCTGGGGGGAAATCCAGAGAATGGCAATCGAGACAATTCGTCAAATAGACTCCCGGCATACGATAATTGTCGGCGGTACCGATTATAACTCCATCGGGAAATTGGCTTCCATACCGGAGTATTCAGAGCAGAATCTTGTTTACACTTTTCATTTTTACGACCCCCACCTGTTTACCCATCAGGGCGCTACCTGGGGTTCTCCCTCACTGGCGTCTTTGAAGGGGATTCCCTTTCCGGCGGACGGCAGGCAGATACCCGCCATTCCTGATGATCTCAAGGGAACATGGGTTGAAAAGTCATTGAAAAATTACGAACATGACGCGGCGGTGCAGGCGCTGTGCGCATCTCTTGATAAAGCGGCGGCTTTTTCAAAAAGCCGCAATGTTCCCGTTTTTTGCGGAGAATTCGGGGTCTTTATGATTCAAAGCCCGCCTGATGACCGGGTAAAATGGTATGAAACCGTTACCGGAATGTTGAACCAGCGAAATATTGCGTGGGCAAGCTGGGATTATTTCGGCGGCTTTGGCATACACAAAACTATTCGGGACAAAAATTTTAATACTGACCTTAATATCGATATAGTTCGCGCTTTAGGATTCACCCCCCCTATGTCTAAACTTGTCTCATAGATTTATTCCGGCAGGGGGAGGCGGGCGGGGTACGGAAACATTTGGAATTCCCCGCCGGAGGAGACCAGCGAAAAACAGTAACGAGGGTAGGGACAGTAAAAGCCCAGCACTTAAATCAGATAATGATTGCATTGTTACGATGTGCATGGTAATTTAAGTGCTGGGAGGCTCTGCAGGCGGACTCTACAAGCGTTTCCGTACCCCGCTCGCCTCCCCCCTGCCGAAGTTATTGAGATGGTGGGTCAGGTTTAGCCCATGTAGGGGATGAGACCGGTATTGAACGGAGGTTATGAACATGAAGAAGATACTGTATATGATTTTGGGTATCACCATGGCGCTTGCGGCCTGCAATAGTACGAATTCAGGCGTTTCCGGGGAAACCGAGACTCCTGACGCAGTCCTGTGCCCGGTTCCCTTTTCACGGGGGGTGAATTTTTCCACATGGTTTGAAAGTTCCAGCGCCCAAGGGATTCCTTTTACCAAATATGTTGAGCAGGATTTTGCCAATGTAAAAAGTCTGGGAGCGGACGTAATACGGCTTCCCATAAATATGCACAGCATGACCGGCGGGGCGCCGGATTATGTTTTTGATCCGTTGCTGCTGAAATTTCTTGATTACGCGGTCAACTGGGCGGAAAAATATGAAATATATATCATTCTTGATAATCATTCTTTTGATCCATCGGTTAACACCGATGCCAATATCGACAGGATTCTTCTGAAAGTGTGGGTGCAGATAGCGGAACGTTATAAAAACCGCAGCAAATATGTGTTATACGAAATTCTTAATGAACCTCACGGAATTTCCGACCAGCGCTGGGGAGAAATCCAGGGAGAGGTAATCAAGGCAATCCGTCAAACAGACCCGGAACATACAATAATTGTCGGAGGCACGGATTATAATTCCATCGGGAAATTGGCTGCCATACCGGAATATGCGGACCGGAATCTAATTTACACTTTTCATTTTTACGATCCGTTTATGTTTACCCATCAGGGCGCTACCTGGGGAGGGCCTCCGTCAATGGGGTCTTTGGCGGGGGTTCCTTTTCCGGCGGACAGTAAACGGATGCCGGCAACTCCCGGTGACCTCAGGGGAACCTGGGTTGGAAGAGCTTTGAACAATTACCACAATGACGCCGCCCCGGCAAAACTCTACAATGCCCTCGATAAGACGGTGGCTTTTTCAAGAGAACGGAATGTTCCGGTTTTCTGCGGTGAATTCGGGGTATACATGATTCAAAGCCCGCCTGAAGACCGGGTAAGATGGTATGAATTCACTGCCGAGGCGTTGAGAAAACGCAATATTCCGCGGGCAAGCTGGGATTATTTCGGCGGGTTCGGCATTTTTAACAATGAAAACGGAGGGGATTTTTACGCGGACCTCAACGTTGGCGTGGCTCGCGCCATGGGCTTTACGCCGCCGCCCCAGCGGCCGCGTTCCCAGCAGGCGATTGATTCCGCTTTGGTGATTTACGATGATTATCCGGCACGGGATATTTCAGTGGGATACTGGGGCAGCGAAACGGATTTTAGTTTGTACGATACCCGCACGGCAAAGGGAGAATTTGCCATTCGATGGGGAAACGCCGAACGATATAACGTGTTCTGGTTTGGCTTTCGCAACGGAGATTTCAGCCGCCTTGCCCGGGAAGGGTATAGCATTGAATTTCAGGCCCGCACGGAAAAAGCGGCGGCCTTTGATATCCGGTTTATAAATCCCGAAAACGCATCTTCCATTCCCTGGCGGATGCGCTACACCGTTGATGAGAAGCTGCTTCCGCCGGACGGAAAATGGCATACTATCCGCATTGCTCTTGCGGATATGCAGGAACAGGGAGCCTGGGTTAACGCAAAGCAGGAATGGATGAGTCCCCGCGGAAAATTTTCCTGGAAGCAAATTAAGCAAATGGAATTTGTCGCAGAAGACAGTGACCTTAAAGGCCGCACTATCTGGTTTGATTCCCTGAAAATAGTGGGGCCTTAAAGGCTTACAACTCCTTTAATAGTTCTGAATCATTGCCGGATAATTCCAGTCGCTCATCCGCTTGGGCACCTGGGGCCGGATATTATCCGATTTCAAAATGACGATTAACTCAATGCGTCCGGCGTCAAAGAAACTGTTATACGAAGCGTTCAGGTATGAGGGCTTGGGAAGGTCAACTCCGCTGTTCAGATTGGCCGATGTATAGGCAATTTCAAAACCGGTAAAGGGAATGATATTGGCATAGGCCCCCAGCCGCAGTTTAACCACCGAATCATCGTTGAAGTAACCCCGCAGATAGGGGGTAAAGGTATATTGCTTTACATTGAAATCCCAGGACACCCGCCCCTGAGCTTCCCATTTCATGGGTTTATTTGCCAGTTTTTCCGCCAGGTTATACAGCCTGAGTTCTCCCATGAATCCCAGTTTGTCATGGAAGCCCACATTCCCGTCTGGTTCTTCAACACGGAACAGCAGATTAAAATCGCTTTCCTCGGAATAAGCGCCGTAAATCTGCGCATAGGCGTATTTTAACACCTGATTGTTTTCGTAGCGAATATCGGCAAAGGCGGTATTTCCGGTAAAACCGGTACCGGTAGCAGTATAACCATTATTGTACAAATCGCCCCATTCATCATCGGTCCAGCGCATTCCGCTGAACTGGAAGACAAGACCGCCGCCGGCTTTCCAGAAGAATTCATTATTGCTGTTGATTTTTCCGTCAAAAGCCACAACCGGCGATACTACGAGGTTATCCCGTCCCAGCCAGAAACCGCCTTCCCCTTTCAGGCCGAAACCGACCCCTTCCTGCGCGTTGGCGCCCTGCGTAAATCTGAAACCGGCAATGGTATTTCCGGTAATGTTAAAGGTTAAGGGATTCTCACTGTCGGTAAACAGGCCAAAGGGGGACACGCCGAAATCAATTACTCCGGCAATGCCTTTATTCTTGTCACCGGTGACATCGGAGTTGACATTGCCTTCCGACAGCATGGTCAGGTAGACATTCCACAGTTCTTTCTTTTCATAACCCGCATACCAGATAGCGCCGCTTGTGCCTGAAGTGGAGTAGGTGGTGACACTGTTTTTATCGGCGGATTTTTCATAGTATATCTTGCCGAGGTCTTTATCACCCAGATTAAGCACCTTGTTGCCGCCTGCAATTTTGACAATGGGAGTGGGACTCGTTGCGGAACTACGGTCTGAATCAAAAAGAGAGCCTATCAGATTACCCGCCTGGGTAAAAAAACCGATACGCGCGCCCTTGCCGGCAATTTCCGCCAGCCATGCCGGGGCGTTGTTTTCCACACCGGTGGCGCCGTTTTCCCAACTGTTAATGCGGGAAGTAAAATTGAGCATGATAAAATGGCCGGTCCAGGCTTCGGGGTCCAGCCCCCGCGGCACCTCATAAAATTTGGGTGTCTGGTAATGGCTGTCCACAAAGGCCAAGTTGAACGAAGCGTAGGTATGGTTATCGCCGCCGTAATTGCGGAAACCTGCGGCGGTCGTTTCAAGGTTATACCCGCCTGAAAACACGGTTTGAACGCCAATCCAGAACCAGGGCGTTACTCCTCCGTGATCCTGAAACTGGGGAGTCGGGGTGACAATATCCTCCGCCGAAGAAACCTGGGCCTGCACCGGCGCACTCATAATTGCCATGACCGCAACCGCAAAAAATGTTCTTTTGAACCGCATGGAAACCTCCAAATAATTAATCTGTATCAAAATTCGCCTAACGGCGCTGTTCTTTTACCTTAAACCCCGGACTTTGGACGGGTCCACCAGTCCCCAAAAAGCCGGTTTTGACTGGAATCGGCTGTCAAACAACAGCGGCGCATCGGTGCGTCCCGGAACGGGAAAATCATTTTTCCAGCTGGTATTGTCCGTTGTCCCCCATATCACCACCATGTCGGTCAGGTTTTTCTTTTGGGCCTGATCCCGCAGCATGGCAAAAATATCTTTATACCGCTGCGCCTGTTCCAGGAGCAGCGCGTCGGTCACCGGCTTTTTCGCTTCCGAAGCGCTTGAATACATGGACACGTCCATTTCAGTAATCATTACCTTAACGCCCAGGGACGCAAACAGTTCAATGGTTTCCCGAATCTCCTGCACGGACGGGCTTTTCAGGTCAATGTGCATTTGAAGGCCCACGGCGTCCACCGGCACGCCGCGCTGTTTCATACCTCTAACCAGATTGAACATTTCCTGCCGTTTGCGGGAGTCGCTTTCCAGGTTGAAATCGTTGATGACCAGTTGAGCCCTGGGGTCGACTTCCCTGGCCCAGCGGAAAGCGTTGTCAATATATTCAGGGCCAAGTATTTCATGCCATTTGGAACCTTCCCCTCCGGTACGCAGTCCTGACCGCTCGGAAAGGGCTTCGTTTATCACGTCGTAGGATTCAACCCTGCCCTTGTAGCGGCGCACAATGGTTTGAATGTGGGTTTTAAGCCGCTGATTCAGCGCGTCTTTTGAAACGGGCCGGGAAGCGTTGGCCTTGTCCTGAAAAACCCAGGCGGGGTTTTGGGTATGTTGAACCAGGGGATGCCAGCGCAGCCGCATACCGGTCATTTCGCCAAAACTGATAATCGTGTCCGCCGGTTCCCAGTTAAATTTTCCCTCAGTTGGCTGTATCGCATCCATCTTCTGCTCGTTTCCGGCAACCAAAACGGTAAAATGTTTCGTTAAAAGCTGTGAATTTTGGGAAGAAACATCCACATCGCTGCGGGATACGGCGACGCCTATGTCAAAACTTTTCTCCCACGCCTTGTACAAATCGGGAATATTCATTTCCGCTTTGGGCCGCGATGCCGGATCGAGTTTGACGAATTTAATGTCGTCTAACCAGAAATCAATTTTGTCATTGGGTTGAACCAAATTGTCTTCCTTGTAGGGAAGTTCAAAATATACCCAGATACCGGCCTGGGTTGGGTCGGCGCCGACCGTATATTCGGTTTTTAATTCGGTCCATTCCCCTTTCTTTGCCTGAAATGAAGTAACATTCTGATAGGCGTGTTCTTTGGACGCATCCTTAAATGACCGCTCCACGCTGAACGTAAACGCGCCGGTGGCGGGGCCGTCCCGGAAATAAATCCAGGCTGACACGCTGTACACATCTCCCGCGACGGCATTGTCGGTCAGTTTGTGAATAGGTCCGTGCCAGGTCATTGAACGGTTGAATACACGCAGGGAGGATGTTCCCGAATGTTTTATATCTTTGACCACTTCAAGTTTTTCCAGCCCTTTCTCCGGAGAACCCCGCGGCGCCCAGCCGCCGAGAGTCCCGTCTTCAAAATTGGTATCAATAGCGGTAACGTGGTTATAGTTTTGGGCATATACCAGTGCGCCTGAGGCCAGAAAAACCATGATTAATAAAATGTTTTTGTTCATGCTCAATCTCCTTATTCTTTTACGCTTCCTACATTAATGCCGGTAACAAAATACCGCTGCAGGAAAGGATATACCACCAGAATCGGCAGCGCCGCCACGACGGTAATGGCCGCCCGTATGCTGACCGGCGTTACCATGCTTGAAGCAAGATTCTGCGCCATTCCCATAGAGCCGATGGCGGCGGCGCTCTTGGCCTGGGTCTGGCTCGACTGGAGGTATTCCATTAACTTGTACTGTAAGGTATGCAGATTGGCCCTGCCAGAGTTGTAGATCATGGTGTCAAACCATGCGTTCCATGAACCGACAGCGATAAACAGGGCTATGGTTGCCAGTACCGGCAGACACAGGGGAAGGATAATGCGCGTAAAAATAACAAAATCCCCGCAGCCGTCAATACGGGCCGATTCAATAATGCTTTCAGGAAGGTTAATCATGTAGGTTCTGATGACAATAAAATTAAAGGCGCTTATCATGCCGGGAACGATATACACCCAAAAGGTATTAATCATTCCCAGAGAACGAATCAAAAAATAATTGGGAATAAGCCCCGCGTTGATATACATGGAAAGCACCAGTATCAGCGTAAAGGCCTTGCGGAAAACATAATCCCTGCGGCTGAGGGCATAGGCCAGCATACTGGTAAAAAATACGCCGGTAACGGTTTGAATGACCGTCCGGGCGACGGATACAAAAAAGGCGTGATAAATAGTGCCGCTGGTAAACACCGCCCGGTAATTCTGGAGGGTAAAAACCCGCGGACGGAAGGTAATGCCGCCCCTGGTGGTATCCGCCGCCGCGTTAAACGAAACGGCAATGGTATTCCAGAACGGGTACAGGGTGATAAACATAATGAGCAGCATAACGGCGGTATTAATGAGATTAAATGCATAATGCTCGATTCTTGATTTAACATAGTAGGTCATATCAGCCTCGCTTCGCCGGCCCGTTTGGCAATCCAGTTGGCGATAAATATCAGGGAAATGTTGACCACATTTTTGAACATTCCCGCGGCTGTCGCCA
>JAIRRB010000182.1 GCA_031256195.1 Treponema sp. | reverse complement strand
CAGACGCTCGCCTTCGCTGCCGATGGCCGGTTTCCATTTCACGGTTACCGTACCGTCAGAATTTTTTTCCGCAACGACCGTATCGGGCGGGCTTAAAATATAGCTTTCGGTCTCGTTCGGGGCAACTAACGGACTCTTGAGCGCCTTTCCCGATTTAATATCGTCAACTATGGCCTGAACCTTGTAGTAGTAATATATGCCCGGTTTAAGCCCCTGATTATCAATATATTCAATATCTTCTTTCGTATCTTCGATTTTTTCAGCCAGCCGCGTCAGGGAAGAATCAATGGAACTGTAACGGTACACCGCGTAATAGGCCTCGGGTTCGGCTGCGGCTTTCCAGGTAATTTTTATTTCTCCTTTTGACTGACCTCTCCCCGAACCATCCGCAAGGCTGACGTTCGGCTCATCCGGCGAGCCGAAGATACGGGCAAAACCGTAAGCGGGCCTTGTTTGCAGGGTTTTATTGCCGAATCCATTTTGCGCCGTTATCATGTAATAAAAATCTTTGCCCTGTTCGGCAGAGCTGACCTTGTTTTGAAACCATGTTTGGTTTCCCATGGCTATGCCCAACAAACTGGCGGATACGCCGTTGGGGAAATCGCTTCTCCATACCTCATAGGATTGGGCATTTTCGGATTTTTCCCATGTTACATTGATAAATTCAGGCGAAACGCCGCCTGACGCTTTTACATTGACCGGCGCGCGAAACAGCATGGCGCATTCAGGCCCGCAGGGTTCGCTTTCTTCAAGATTCCGTGCGGGGTTGAGGGCCTTGATGCGGTAATAATACCTGTTCACAAATTCAGGCGATTCCAGAGATGGGTTTTTAATTATTTCATCGGTATACGATCTGCCATATACAAACCGTTCCAGCGTTTCATAATTTTCATCGCCGGGTTCTTCCCACTCCAGTTCGGTGTTTTCCATTGTGGGAACCACAACCGCACGTTCAATCGCGTAATACGCCGCGTTCTGAACGCCCTCCCATGCAAGCCGGATTTCAGAACGTGAATAATGGGGGGCTACATACAACTGCGTGGGAGATACAAGCCGGATGATTTCTTCCTCTTTGGGCCTGAATATATCGTCCAGGGAACCGGCAGAGGAAGTGGATTCCTCCGGAATCTTTGGCTGAAACATATCAGCGCAGGAAGCGAGGAACAACAGAAAACAGAAAATGAAGGATATTGTGCCGGGGCGGCCCTGCCGTATGGTTTTGCTATTCATGGTTTACCTCCAGGCATCCAGTTGGAAACGTTTATCGCCTTTTCCGCTGTATGGTAATGCGGTATCTTCTCCCTTAAACGGAATGTTCTGCCTTGCCGTTGTGGACGGGTATATTACCGCAACCCTGCTTCTGATATTACCGCCTGAGGGGTTTCCGTCCCAATACAAATCAGCAGCACCCTGGGTTCCAAAAATTATCTGACCGGTATACAGGGTGGGAGTATCGGAAGGTCCTTTGATGGAGACAAAGCCCTGATCTCCATAGCGCTGGGGATACTGGTTAGACGCACCGGTACCGGCCCAGACTGTTCCGGTAATGGTTATAAAGGTCTGCCACTCACCGGTTCTTACCTGCATGTCTGTTTTGAAATTCTGGAAATTAAAATCCCAACTGGTAACGCCAAAGTTGGAATCCGCTTTAACACTTCCGGTTGTTCCATAGTTTCCGCTTGCGTTTGCGGTTCTGCCAAAGTAACCGGTATTCCAGCTAGTACCGTTAACCCGGTCCAGGCCGTCGGCTACATACAGCGAGGCGATTTTTATAAATTCCGTTGTAGTAATCTGCCGCGCACCCCATTTAATATAATCGGTTTCCTGGTTTTTCAGGTAGCCGGTTGTCGAACTGCCTACCCAGTACTCATAGGTAAAGGGCGGATCGGGGCAGTAGATTTTTTCATTATCGTCATTCAACACATAACTGCGAACCTTAAAGTAATGTTTATAGTCCCGCATTACTTTCAGGAGGCCCGTGCTGTTGGTAACCATAATATTTTGATCAAGCTGGTCGAGTATATCGTTATAGGGAATTTCCTTCATCAGATGCCATTCAGCGTCAATATTCCGGTTCATCACCCACAATTCGTATCCGTTAATGCCCCATTTATAACCTACTCCGTCCCGGTGTTTAATGCCGGCGCTTTTCCATTTTATTTCTTCGGCAAAATCGTTCCCTACTTTTTGCTCATTGCGGCTGACGCTTTCCATTTTGACCATTTCGAGCATAAAACCGAGCATAAACGGCCGGTTCATTTCATCCCGCTGGGTATAGCAGAGATCAATAAAACGCCGGGAATTCCGGGGATCGGAAGCAACGGTCGCGCCGGCTTTTGTTATGCCGATAAAATATTCATGCGCCCTGCCGCGCCCTTCATTGGGAAGCTGAACATCAATATATTCCGGTACGGTAACATCGGTCTTGAGCGTATCCCAGTCGGACATACCTGATTCTCTGCGGTACACGGTATACCGGAGGTTAGCGGCGCCGGCAACCGCGGCAAGGCGGGGCGGCGGACTCCAGGTGATTTTTACCCCGTCATTAACATTGCCGGAAGGCGTTGATTTATAGGTTCCCTTGGTAGCGATTACATTCCGCCCAAAACCGATGGTAAAACCTTCTCCGTTATTTTTCTCAAGAGCGGCAATCGCCCCGGTGTATGTTATGGGGGAACTGTTTTCCTGTATGGTGTAATAGGCAATGTCAGTATTTTTATTGTTGCCATCCTTTCCGTATACAAACTCAATCGAAGCGAGCGCGGCGCCGTTTATAACCGGAACCACCCAGTAACGGTAGGGATTACCCTGTATCATATCGTTCTGTTGGTTTTTGTACGGGTCGGTATGCCTGTTGTAGATGCCGCCGGTGTAGTCGCTGTCCGGCATATAGTTATCTCTTAACCTGTACCGCCCATCCGCGAAAACAACCGCCGCTTTTACCGTCGTGGTGTCTATTTTGGCGTTGGTCGAATCCAGCAGCAGATTTTTTCCGGTAATGTTGATTGAGTCTGCTTCGACCGCGGGAATATAATACACCACCGATTCAGTTCCTTCTTCCGCCGTATTGGTCATGTTGAATTGCCGCCTGAACACATAATAGCCGGCCGCGCCGGAGACTTTATTCCATGAAACTTCAATTTCCTGCGCCATATCCGCCTTGCTTGCCGAAAGGCCGAGATAAGCCGGCCCCACCAGTGAGGTTTTAATATCTTCCGCCGAGGTGGTGGAAATTTCGCCGCCGCCGACTATCTTGCGCAAGCCTTCGTTCAGCGCGTCTACCTGTACCTGTATTTCCTTGCCCGCTTTGGCAATGTCTATTTCAGTCCCTTCCGGTTTGAACGCATATTTGAATTTTCCGGCGGCATCAACGGAAAACGCTTCCTTTTTGAGTATCCCTGCGGTTTGGTAATCAGTTTCGCCGGTATACCGGTATCTTACGCGGTAGGTATCGGCTTTTTGCGCTTCAATCCATGCCACGGTAATGGCGCTGTAGGAAGGCTCTCCGCTCAGTTCCGCTTCCGGTATACCCAGCGTCTGGGAAGTGAGACCGGCGTATACCATCTGCCCATCCTTGAAAGAACCGCCAACATCACGGGAGGGCTTTATCGCAAAATAGCGCGTAAGGCCCGGAGTAACACCCGTAGTGTATGTGTATGAATAGTCCATTACAGTGGCATCGTTCGATGGAGTATCATTAACAGAGCCAATACTGACCGGATTGCTTCCATCGGCATTCACTACAAAAAGTTCGTATTTTCTGTCGGCTCGGTATTCCCATTTGAGTATAAATTTATCGGTGTACCCGTCCTGAACGCTGAAGTTTTCCACGGTTATGGGCTCGGTATCTTCGGAAACTTCTTTTTTGCCAATTGTTTTAACAGTATCCAGCACATCATCATCCAGCCGGATTTCAACCGCATAGGAATATACGCCCCTTCCCGGAGCGGTTTCCGTGGTTTTCTGATTAAAGTTCATTTCAGGGATGTATGCGCAAATGGCATCATAGGTATCAAAAGGAATTCTTCTTTCAATATTCACGTCCGGGTCATTTCCATGAGTGTCGTTAAGGGGCTCGATATTTTCTATAAGCACATAATTGTATGATTCGTCCAGCGGATCAAATTTAAAGTTAAGCGGCATTTTGGCGGATTCATACAAAGTCCCCATCACATTTATCGTGTATTCAATTTTACCGAAAGAGAGGCTTCCTTCGCTTAATGCCCAGCCCACCGCGTTTGATTTTGAGGAATCGGAACTGATTAATTTAATCGTATCATCAACATAAGACTGTACCTGATACTCGTATTTCACGCCCCTGCTTACGCTTGTATCGGTCCATCTAACCGTTTCGCCGGGTACATAACCCGGAAAGGATGCATCCCCTGGTTTTACAACGTTACCCGAAATTGAACCAAAATATAAACACACTTTGTAATATTCATTGGTTCCGCTGTCGCTGTAAAAACGTTTGGAAATAACAAAATAAAGCGGCTTTGGATCGTACAGATTATCGCCCAGCGCAATATCAACCGTGTCGGGCAGTTCAAAGGAAAGCGTTATTTCGTTGGCAGCGGCCCCGTGCGATGCCCTGAGGTCAATCGGCGCGCCGGGCCTGAACCGCCGCGCGGTTGCCGCGTCCATTTTATCGCTCTTTTCACTGGCGTTTTGATCGCTTTTCAGGTACGCTTCAACCTGATATTCATACATTGTATTCGCGCTAAAGCCGTTAAAAACCGCCTTGTTTTCCGTAAGCTGTGAACCGTCCAGGGCAATCTGGGCAACTTCCGTCGCGCCGTTAAAACAGTATATCGTGTACAGAAGATCGCTTTTATATGTCGCGTCTGAAACATTTTCCATGTACCAGGTTACCGCCGCGCTTGATTCGGTTATGTCGGTAATATCGCTGATTAAGGGCTGGGCAAGGCTTGAACCCATGACATAGGGACTCTGCGCAGACACTTTTCCGTTAGGCGTAACAGAACTTACCCGGTAATAGTTAGTTATTCCCGGCGGTACGGTAAGATTGAAATACGGTTCTGTTGTTTCCCCGCATTGAACAAAAGCCTCAAGGGGATTATTCGCTTTGGAGATATTGTATCTGAGCGCTCCGGGAACTTCATCCCAGCTCAGTTCAATACTGCGCTTTTTGCCGTGAGTCGCCACAAGATTGCCGGGCGGGCTTATCGCGCCGCCATTCAAGACGCCTTCCCGCGGTATCACCGGCGTAGGTGCAAATGAGTCCTGACACGCGCTCATAAAAAAAATCACCGCAACAGCGGCAAAAATCCGGTTTTTCATATATTACCTCCACAAGGGTCTGTCTTCATTATTGTCACTTTCCTGCTTTTGTTTCCCAAACAGGAATGTTACATTCTGCATCTTCTTGCTATAACGAAATCCTATATCAACCTGATACTGATAGGCAATATCAAAAGGTTCCATGTACCGGTTGCCCCCCAAATTGCCGTTGTCCAGTGAAGCATTGCCGTCAGCCAGCAGGGTCCAGCGGGCGGTCAGGGGCAGTTCAATACCGGCAACCGCCGCGATGCCCAAATCAAAATAATTCCAGCGGTCCGCGTTCAGAAAAAACAGGTGCAGGGCCGGCCCCGCGTTAAGGCGCAGGTATTTTGTATTGAGCAATCTGAATTTCACTCCGGTAAGCGCATCGGCGCTGTAGTGCAGCGGGGTCTTGGACTTTTGGGACATCTCGTTAAAACCTGAAAACAGGGGATAATAAGCGGCCAGCCGCAGCGCCGGAATAACATAGTTTATATTCTGCAATTCCATATTAACGTACAGGCCCGGCAAAAAATCCCTGAAAACAAAATTGCTTCTGTTGGTCTGCCTGATAATCCGGGTAAGCCATGAAGCGGTCGCCCCCTGGCTGAAAGTAAGAAAAATCCTGTCGCTTGAACCGGTTTCAGCGGTTTCAAATGAGGGAGGGGGGGATAAGGCTTCTTCCGTTTCCTGCGCGTAAACCGCGAAACCGGAAACCATAACAGCGAATGTCAAAAAGAACCTGAAAAAATTAACCACGGGGGACACGGCGAACCTGCGGTTCGAATAACGCGGTACAATTTTCAGGGGCATAACATTTCCTTTTAATTTTTAGTCTTGAACAGGGTCAGGGATACTATTTCACCCGTGGGATTTACCCAGTCCAAACGAAGAACATTCCCCCGAATATCCCATTCGGTAACAATTTGTATACCCATTTCTTTACAGTCCAGCGTAAGAACATTGAGCAGCAGGTAAAAATTTCCGCTGTAGTTGAGGGGCAGTGAATCAACCGAAACAGCGGCTATCCGCGCGTTAAATTTGTCGCTGTTGTTTTCGTTATAAAAAGAAAAGGAATTGCCTTTGTTATCCGCCCATGTTCCGTACAGGGGGCCGGATTCCTCACAGGCGGCGAAAAACGCCGCCGCCTGTGCGCACAGAATAATAACCGTTGCAATGCGTACCGCCCTGGTTTGGAGTTTCATAATTTACTTCCATGTCTCCTGTTGGTAACGCGCATTGCCCTGCTCGCTATATACGAGCGGGGTATCTTGCCCGCGATAGGGGATTCTTTCGCATGGGGTTTTAGGGTTAGCGGTGTCCGAAGCATGGGTTGTATTCATGTTTGCAGTGGGGTAATTTACATATATAAAACCGCCTGTACCCCAAGCCAAATCATTGCCGCCGCCGATTGCTATTTTTCCGCTATA
>JAIRRB010000025.1 GCA_031256195.1 Treponema sp. | reverse complement strand
TGATGCGCCCGTGTATAAAAATCCCCCGCCTGCAGGTGATACTGAATGGCCGCATCCACCGCATCGGCATCGAACAGCATACTGCCGAGGGCGGCGCGTTCAAGTTCATCGTCATGGGGAGGTGTTTTTTCCCGTGTCTTTGCCATCTTTCTCCACGCTATTCAAGAATATTTAACCACGGAGGTCACAGAGGAAGAAGAAAATAATTGTTTTCTCACCTTCCCTCAAAAACTCCGTGTACTCCGTGGTAAAAATTCTTCACGTTGCTGATGCTACGCCAGCCCCCCCTCGACATAGTGTTTTTTCAGCCTTCCGCTGTTTCGGCTGTCGGGGCGGTTTCCGGCGGGGGAACGGGTTGTTCCGCGGCGGGGGCATCAGCCCCGGCGGCAGATGAAGTTTCGTTCACAGCGCCGCTTGCAACAGCCGGAGCGTCGTCCCGGCGTCGGCGGACCGGACGCGCCGGCGCATGGTGCGTCTCGGTTTTTATTTCCTGCCCGATGATGACAATCTGAATTTCCGCATGGGAATTCTCGTACAGTTTGATTACCGCCTTGTATTTGCCGGCATTCTTGATACCAGCCCCGGCAAGGTCAATCCGCTTACGGTCAATCTGGAAACCCTGTTTTGCCAGTTCATCCGCCACGGTCTGGCTGGTTACCGCGCCGTACAGTTTTCCGTTGGCGCCTGCCGGCATGGTCAGGGACAATTCAAGATTTTCCAGCCGTTCTTTAAGCCCCAGGGCATCCTGCCGCTTCTGGGCTTTTTTCGCTTCAATTTCTTCTTTCCGCGCCTCAAACAGCTTAACCGTTTTGGGTGTATAGGGAAGGGCAATCCCCCGGGGGAAAAGATAATTCCGGGCATAGCCCCGCGCAACGTCCTTTACATCCCCCTCTTCGCCGAGGGTGGACAAATCCTTGTTCAAAATAACCTTCATACCAAGCTCCCTGGTGAGGCCGCTGTGGCGGCCTCCGTTTTGTTGTTATAACCGCCCAACGGCAGTTATTGACGGACGCGCATAATGCGTATACGACAGCCCCGGAGTAGAGGCTGGTCCGTTACTATACCTTCTTTTGTACCCGCAGGGGCAGCCAGTTTTCGGCAATGCCCAGCAGGATAAGAACCCCCAGCGCCAGCACGTTAATGCCGGGACTGAATACCACACAGACAAACAACAGGCTGCAGAACAGACGCATTATCATGGACCTGCGGGCAAGGAAAAACAGTACAATGCCGCCGCCCTGAGCGAGAAACATTATAGCGCAGATGACCAGAAGATTCCATGCCGCAATTTCCACTGTTTCCAGAGAAACCGCCCGGCAGAATAAAATAACCGGAAGGCACAGGGAAAGAACCCAAATTGCCTTACGGGGGGCAAAAAAAACAGTTAAGTCATTACCCGTGTTTTCCCGCTGCCGCCGGAACAGCCGGGCAAGGATGCACGCCGCCTGACGGTTGATAAAGAACAGAAAAAACGCTGAAACCAGCGCCCCGCCCCGGAGAATAATCATCAAAAACATCTCGATTATTTTGTCCGGGGTAAACATGCGTTCCAAAAATGCCTGCTGGTCGGCATCCATGCCGGATGAGGTGATATACGATGAAGAAATGGTCTCAAGCTGGGAGCGGACAAGGGAAGAAAAGCCCTCATCGCCGTTCAGCGAAAAGATCATGCCCAGCAATACCAGCGCTCCGGCAACACAGGCGGCGATAAAACGAAAGAGGGTACGGAGGGGAGGAATGAGGGATGCTGCCGGACTGCCCGCCATTATCCAGGTAAAACCCGCGCTCAGCACGGTAAAATACAGCATATCCATACCGATGCCCGGTAAGCCCGTACCGTAGCGCAGGGAAAAGCCCAGCGACCATACCGCGTTACCCAGCATGGCAAATACAAGGCCCAGCCAGACCGCCGGGCCGTAAACCGCCGCGCACACGCCCAGCGGCGCGAGGAAAAAGAACGAGAGAAAACCAATGCGCATCACAACAACAGACAGCACCGCACAAATCAGGGCGGGAACAAGCGTTGTTTTGCCGGCATGGGGCAGCGGTACGGCAGGGTCTTTAAGGTACATTACCAACCCGCAATTATTCCGCTACAAAGGGAAGCAGGGCAATAATGCGGGCCTGCTTAATCGCCGCCGCCAATGCCCGCTGATGCTTCGCGCAGGTACCGGTAATCCGCCGGGGCAGTATTTTTCCCCGTTCGGTGATAAAACGGCGCAGGGAATCCGCATCTTTATAGTCAATTTTGAGCTTTTGAATGCAGAATTTGCAGACTTTTTTCTTGGTAAAAAAAGTCTTGCCGCCTTTCATGCCACGGCCCATCCGGTCATCGCCGTCCCGGCTGTCCTGACCGTCCATCCCCCGGTCGCGCCGGAAAGACCGTTCACCTTCCATATATTTTTCATCAGACATAATGTAACTCCTTGGTATTAAAATGGAATATCATCGGCAAAGTTATCCTCTGCGATAGAGGCCCCTGCCATAGCGGAGGAATCTGCCGCAGCGGGACCTCCCGCCGACCCTGATCCGCCCTGATTATAGCCGGAATTTTGGTAATTGCCGCCGGAACCCGGGTTCCCCCCCAACAGTTGGATATTATTGGCGACTATCTCTATTTTTGAGCGGTTCTGCCCGTCCTGCTGCCAGCGGTCCTGGCGCAGTTCACCGTCAACAGCAACCATTTTTCCCTTGACCAGGTACTGGTGCAGAGATTCGCCCTGCCGCCCCCAGACCACAATGTCAAAGAAATTCGCCTCATCTTCCCATTGATCGCCGTTTTTGCGGCGGCGGTTCACGGCAATGGAAAATTTACAGACCGCTTGTCCGCTGGCGATAGATTTCAGCTCAGCATCCCTGGTCAGCCGCCCAATCAATACGACATGATTTAGATCGACCATAAGCTACCCCTCTATCCTCACAAAAAGATACTTGAGAAGGTTGGTATTGAGTTTGAATACCCGGTCAAGACCGGCAATCTTTGCCGGGTCGGCCTTGATGGTGAACAGGACGTATTTTCCCCGTTTTCTCTTTTTGATTTCATAGGCAAGATCGCGGTCCCCGGTTTCATCGGTTTTTTCGATCTCGACTCCGTTGGCGGTAAGGTCGTTCAACAGATGTTCACGGCCCGCCGCATGCTGGTCTTCTTCCAGAGGGAAGATGACCGTCAGCTCGTATCGACGCATAGGTCCTCCTTACGGACTGCCTTGCTGGGCAAGTTTAATCAAACTTGCTACGCAAGACTGGGTTTTACCCTGTCCGGCGACTTTGAGCGCCGGAAAAGAGGTTAGGTACATAGTAGCGGAAATGAAAAATAATGGCAAGAGGGGATGGAAGAGAGTTTTTTTGTTTGAAAATTGAATTGTGCCCAGTCTTCAAATTGCTGCAACAGGTTGTAATAGCGTTCAAAAAATCGGAAAAGTGCTCGTCAAGAGCCTCATTTTTTATCTCATAGTCCACCCTATTGCCAAGTCTGGTTTAAAATAGAAAGGAGATATCCTATTCGAAATGAAACTCAAGTCAAAAGCAGCATAAGCACCTGTTCGGAAGTATAAACCTGATTCTTTTACAAATTTATAACCTATATTTAAACCAAGTGGAAGAGAAAAGGCTTTACCAGAGCCATAATAATCTTGACCATCTGAACTACCCCGATAAACTGAACTACTCTGATAAATTGAAAATCCTATTCCTCCACCCAAATAAAAACCTCCAATTTGGCTTGGCCAAAAACCATTGAATGTGGCCAAAATTCCAAAACCACCAGTTGGAAACATAAGATTTATTTCGCTATTAAAATGACCCTTCCCAAGCTCAATGTTGATTCCTGCTCCAGCAGCTCCTTCCCAAATGTAGCCCAAAGCACCACCCGCATTGGCATTGATGCCAAAGATAAAAGCATCTTCGTCTATAGCGGTAGTTTGGTATTTTGCCCTTTGTGTATTTTGTTGCTTCGCTGCGGTATTCGGTTGATTACTCTGTTGCCCAGCTACAGGAGCGGGATTCACGATATGCAATACACCATTTTCGTACTTTATTGAAAGTACTGTATTTAGATTTGCGATAACATGCAGACCTTCTAAATTATCATATTTTTGGTACGTGACTCGTGTAGAAGATACTTCTATAATTTTTGCCTCGATTATATTCCCATTTCTCAAAACTATTAAGTCTTGTGCTGAAATAAAACATATCCCCCAAAATAAAAATGTAACCGTAAAAATCCATAATTGCTTCATTATAATTTACTCCTCAAACAGCCAATTTAGCCCTTTTTCGGGGATATTTGGTAGTTTCTCCATTAAAAATCGGTATTATCGAATATTCATACTATTGTATGTTTGCTATTTTGTCAAGCCATTAACAGAATTTTTCGGTATAAGGTGATTTTTTATGGAAGAACAGGAATTAAGGGGGATCTTAAGCAATAATATTAAACGCTGCCGGTTAAAAAGTAACCTATCTCAACTGGCTTTAGCCCAAAAATTGGGTATATCGACCAATTTTTTAAGTGACATAGAACGATGCAAGGCATGGATTTCCCCCAATACGCTGGTTAAATTGGCCTCTACACTGGATATAGAACCCTATGAGCTTCTTAAAGCGGACGCACTCTTGTCGGATACAGAAAAAAGCATTTTACAGCGTTATGCGGACGAAAACCTGGTAGCGGTTTTAAGTGTGGCAAATCAACTGCGGGAAAATTAGCGTTAATGGTGACGCAACAGTGGCGCTACCATTTTTCCGTAGTGCCGTTAGGCGTAACATATACGCTATGGGTCCTAGATTCCCGCCTAAAAAGTTAACCTACAATAAAAAAATGAGGGAAAAAGCTCTGAAAACAGCACTTTTCCTTCATAAAAATGACATTTATCGGCATTTTTCTCACTTTTTCATTATTTCCTGCTCACTGCTTTTCTCTTGTAGGCTAATAATAATTAACCTACAAGAGAAAATTGTCGAACCAAAAATAGCACGAAAATCCCTATAAAATCGGCACAAAATTCTAAAAAAGGTGGAAAAACGAGAAAATATTCCAAATTTATCGTGACTTGCTTGTAGGTTAACTTTTTAGGCGGGAATCCAGGATGGGTAGTGTAGGGTAATAAACGGTAAAGAATATTTACCACAAAGTTACAAAGAGTAGCACAAAGAAGTAATAGGGGTGGATGGCATGAACGATACCAAAATAGGCTGGCAGTGGGCGGCGCTGTGGGGCTCGCCCTAAAGGGCGGCGGAAACCTTTGGTCGCGATCGAGTAGGAGGCCGTCCATTAGTTGAACGGCCGTCCTCTCACACCACCGTGCGTACCGTTCGGTACACGGCGGTTCAACAGGTTCCATGCAACATTTCTAATCGCTTGGCTCG
>JAIRRB010000111.1 GCA_031256195.1 Treponema sp. | reverse complement strand
ATTTCAAGTTCTGTTCCCCGCAGGCTGTTTAAGATACCGGCCATGTCCGGCGAATTGGAAAGGTCGATTTTGAGGCTTCCCAGGGTTTGGAGCAGGGTCTGCTCGGACTGGTACGACACCGAGGGATTTGCCGACGCGGGATCATTCAATACCAGCGACATGAGCGCGTCATTGACCGCCTCCGCCCTAAAGGGCAGGTTAATCACCGAAGGGCCGTTGAGCGTTCCCGCATGTTCATAGTACGCAAGCCCTGAAGAAAAGATTGAGATTTTGGTTACCGGCAGGGCGCTTGCACCGGCGGACGCTCCAGTAGTTGCAGCGGCGCCATTGTCCCGAATCGCCTGCGCTGAAATTCCCGCGGCGCACAAACAGCCCATCAATAAACAGAAAAAATGTTTTAATTGATGGACTATCATATTTGCTTTCCCTGTTCCAGCTTGAGGGTATAGGTCGGCTCGTCGCATACTTCAGGCGGACCAAAATACTGTATCGCTCCGGGAACGCGGAAACAGGTTTCAAGCGCCCAGGTATCACGCATTGCGGTAAATGCCCGGAAAGGGCTGCCGTCCATTTCTACCAACGCTTTTTTAATAACGGGCTTTTGCGCGCCGTGGCGGTGTTCAATATTCATGAGCATGGTCAGGGGAACGCCGCCCGCTATCCACTGATGGGCCGGGGCGGTAAGGTTGCGCACACTGGAAAGGTATCCGGTCAGCCCCGAGGCTATCAGTACAAAGGCGCTGTAACCCAGGGAGTAGCAATAATCCGAATCAAAATTGGAAGGAAAGGCGCACCTGCCCTCATAGCCAAAGAAGTGGGCCAGCGCGCTGAATTTTCCCTTATAGGCGCCTGCCGCTTTGAGTATCTGGAGCTTTTTCTCTACCGTGCCGACCAGGAGTTTTTCGGTCTCGATTCGGGAAACCTGCACATTCCCGTGGGGGTCGCGGTCCATCAGGAATTCCCTGCCAATGTCCGGCGGCAGGGATTCCAGAAGCCGGTATGATGATTCCGAGATGCGGCTGCTCAGCCAATAGAGCTGGTCAATAAATGAAGTGATGTTGGAAAAAGTTTCTTCATCGCGGGCAATGGTATCATTTAATTCATCGATAAGATGTTTTATTTCGGGGATAAATTCAACCAGGCCCTCAGGGATAAGCACTATTCCGAAGTTGCTGCCGTTTTCCGCCCGTTTAATTATCGAGTCGCATATCATATCCACAACGGTATCCAGTGAGTATTGCCGGTGCTCAATTTCCTCGGAAATCAGGCAGACATTGGGCTGGGTTTGCAGGGCGCATTCAAGGGTGATATGGCTGGCGGCGCGGCCCATTAGTTTGATAAAGTGCCAGTATTTTTTGGAGCTGTTTGCGTCACGCATCAGGTTGCCGATAAGCTCGCCGTAGGTTTTACAGGCAGTATCAAAGCCAAAGGACGCTTCGATGTATTCATTTTTAAGGTCGCCGTCTATGGTTTTGGGGCAGCCGATAACCTGTATGTCCGAGCCTTGCTCAAGGAAATACTCCGCCAACAGGGCGGCATTGGTATTGGAGTCATCGCCGCCGATAATGACCACGGCGTTCAGGGCCAGTTTTTTGGCCGTTTCCAGCGAGGCGGCAAACTGCTGCGGCGTTTCAATTTTGGTCCGCCCCGAGCCGATGATGTCAAAGCCGCCGGTATTGCGATAGGTATCAATAATCTCCCCGGTAAGAATCGCGGTTTTATTGTTAATCAGGCCGCTGGGACCGTTCAAAAATCCGTATAAGGTAGATTGGGCATTGCCGCTCTTTAAGCCGTCGTACAGGCCCGCAATGACATTATGCCCCCCCGGCGCCTGCCCGCCGGAAAGAATAACGCCCACTTTAAGCTCACGGCTCAGTTTGTCATTTTTTCCGCCGGTAAAAGTAACCAGCGGCTTTCCATAGCTTAATTTGAAAATATCTTTAAGTTTATCCCGGTCTACCGCCGCTTCGGTAGCGGCGCCGGTTTCTATGGCAATATCGCCGATTGACCCTGAAAGACTGGCGGGAAGCTTCGGTTTATAGCCATAGCGCACCTTCTGCAATGCTGAAATATCCATATTTTTCTCCTCGCAGGTATACTACCAGTAATTCCCCAAAAATACAACCATAAAATGAAATTATTCAGCGCCGGGTGAGTTCCACAATTGTTCCCGGCGGGTCAATCTTCCAGAAGCGGACATTAAGCGGTTTTCCCGGCGGACAGTCAATAACCGCAAATGTTGAGCCAATGGTACTGCGGGGCCTGCCAATACTGCCGGGATTGATCAGCACCAGCCCATCCTCATTTTCAAGGGACGGTACATGGATATGGCCGAAAAGCGCCGTATCCGCTTCCATTTTACGGGCGGCGGCAATAAGCCGGTCATTACCGTTGTACAGGGCATAGCGGTGTCCGTGGCAAAGAAAAAACCGGTGTCCGCCGCATTCAATAACAGCGGCTTCCGGTACCGAAATCGCATAATCATTGTTTCCCCGGACTATTTTCCATTCGCCGAAAAAACCCGTAAGCGCCGCCGCACGGCGCAGGTCTTCTATACCGTCCCCCAGGAAAATAGCGGCATCAAAGGTATCACCGCAGGCCCAGCGCAGAACCGCTTCCAGAAAGGGGCTGTTGCCGTGGGTGTCAGAAAGAACCAGAAGCTTTTGACCATTCATATAGTGACATAATAGCATACCGGCGGCGCCGAAAGGAAGTTTTTGGAAGGATATTATATATTATGCCCCATTCTTTGGATAAAAACCGCGGCAGATGCGGAAACAGCGGTGCTTTCCGTCTTAACCGGGGGATTGTAAGTTATACTTTATCTTATGATGACTATCAAAACTGACCCTGCCGATGAATTAATAAAGGCCGGCAGCAGAGATGTTATTACCTGGGGGGAGAAGTATATTACGGGGATTGCGGTAATTGACTATCAACACCGGGAATTGGTAAACCTGACCAATTATTTGTTTCTGGTTTGTTTGTCCGGGCGGGAAGGAACCAAGACCGTGTTCAAAGAGGCCATGCATCGTACGCTGGAATATATCCGCTTTCACTCGAGCGCGGAACAAAAACTGCTGGAACGCATTAAATATCCGCTCTGCCACGAACACAAAAAAGAACATAAAATCCTGGTGAGAAAAATTCTTGAAGCGGCAAAAGATTTTGACACGGGCAAGATATTCACCCCCAACTGTTTTGTCCAGATTCTGAAAGAGTGGGTTTTTGGTCATATTGCCGTTTCTGACAAATCCTATGCAACCTATGTCGCGGAACAAAAACAAAAGGGCCTGCTCACCGACCGGCAAATAATGACCCCCTGAATCATAAATTTAAGAAATTCCACCACGGAGCTACACGGAGTAGCGGGTGGCTGCAGATACTGTTGCCTTTCATTGCCACAAACCGCTATAGTAGACCTACCATGAATCTTGAGGCGTTTGTGCTGGGCTGCGGGGGAATGATGCCCCTGCCGAACCGGCATTTGACATCGGTGCTGCTGCGGCGCGAAGGGGAACTGTTTCTGTTTGACTCAGGCGAGGGAACCCAGGTTGCCCTGCGCAAACTGAACCTCCGCTGGAAAAAAATATCCGTTATTTTTGTCAGCCATACCCATGCGGATCATGTTACCGGCATACCGGGCCTTCTCATGCTCTCATCCCAGGTAGACCGGGACGACCCCCTCTACATAATCGGCCCGCCCCGCATCGCTGAGTACATCGAGACCAACCGCCGTGTATTGGATATGTATATTAATTACGAAGTTATCGTTAAGGAAATAACCGAACCGGGCATCGTGTACGAAGGTGACGGCTTTCATATACGGTGTTTCCCGCTGCGGCATACCAAGCCCTGCTTTGGCTATACGCTGGAAGAAGATATGCGCCCCGGCGAATTCCATCCGGAAAAGGCCGAGGCTCTGGGCGTACCGCGGGGGCCGCTCTGGTCGCGTTTGCAGGGCGGGGAAACCGTCACAGCCGCCGACGGGCGGGACGTACACCCCGATGAAGTTTTGGGCAGTCCCCGCGGCGGCAGAAAATTTTCTTTTGTTACGGACAGCCTCGCCTTTCCGGAAATCGCGCCGGAGGTCGCCAATTCCGACCTTTTTGTCTGCGAAGGAATGTTCGAACGGGAACTGGCGGAAGACGCTCACAGCAAAAAACACATGACCGCGGAAGAAGCGGCCCGCATTGCGGCTTCAGCCGGCGGCGTCAAAAAGCTGGCCCTTATCCACTACAGCCCCCGCTACACCGAATTCAATCTTAAACAGCTTCTGAAAGAAGCCCAGAGCGTTTTTCCCCCTACGGTTCTTTCCCGCGACCGCTCGGTGTTTCCTGTTGAGTATGTTGATTAGGGATGTATCAGCTATTGTTGCGCAGCATCTGTGTAAAAGGCACAGTTTTAAAGTCTTTGTACTTCTTCGCGGCTAAAAACACCGGTTTTAAAATAAATCTTGCTGAGGTGGTTTTCCACGGTTCGTAAGCTGATGAACAACGCATCGGCAATTTGTTTATTTGTTTTATTGGCCTTCAGTAGATTGATTACTTCCAATTCCCGTTTTGAAAACTTCGCGTAAAGGGACGAGTTTTCTTTTAATTTAATATCTAGTTCGCCTGAAATATACACTTTTCCGTCCAGTATTGTGTCTATCGCTTTTAACAATTCCGCTTTGCTGCCTGTTTTTGATAAAAAACCCGCGGCTCCCCGTTTAAGGGCAGTCTGTATTTTAAATGAATCTCCAAGGGCTGAACAAACCAACACGGGCGGTTTGGGGAATTTCTTGTTAACACAATATTTTTCCAGCATGGGAAGAAAGTCAAGCCCGTTATCATCGCCTAACAGCAGGTCAAGAAT
>JAIRRB010000046.1 GCA_031256195.1 Treponema sp. | reverse complement strand
CGGTTATGGTCGCGATAATGTCAATGCAGGGGTAACCCATAACGATGCCGGAGCCGAATGCTCCGGTAATCCCCCGTTCCACCGCGGCAAAAATTTCATCGGGGATTGCGCCGCGTCCGACAGCGCAGACATATTTATTGCCTTTTCCCCGTTCCGCCGGTTCTACCCGCAGAGTTAAGCCTGCGGCGTTTTCCTTGCCCGCAATAACGCGGGAGAAATTTTCGCTGCGCTCGCTGTCCCTGCTGATTGATTCCCGGTAGGTAACCTGGGGCTTGCCCACTCTGGCGCCAAGGTTAAATTCCTTGAGTATGCGCGTTACCAGCACGTCAAGGTGCAGTTCGCCCATGCCGGAAATAATAAGCTGTCCGGTTTCGTCGTTTTCCCTGGTGGTAAAAGTCGGGTCTTCTTTTGAAAGTACAGCGAGAATATCTTTAAGTTTATCCTGTTCGGAAATGGTTTTCGGTTCAATGGAAACGGAAATTACCGGCTCAGGGAACTGCATCTTTTCCAGCAACACCGGCCAGCCCTCGCTGCCAACGGTATCGCCGGTTTGGGCCAGCTTCATCCCGATAAACACGCCAATGTCCCCGGCGTTCAGTTCATCCATTGATTCGCTCTTGTTGGAATGCATGCGCAAAATACGGTTGACCCGCTCCCGCTTTTTCTTTCCGGTATTGAATACCGCGCTGCCCGGCTTGAGTGAACCGGAATACATCCGCACATAGCAGAGGCTTCCCGCTTCGCGGTCATTTTGAATCTTGAACACCAGACCCACAGGCTGACCTTTGGGATCGCAGGGTATAGTGATGGCTTCTTCCTTTTTTAAGTGATGGCCCAGAGCGGGCGGTATTTCATCGGGGGCGGGAAGATAATCGACAATGGCGTCTATCAGGGGCTGAACGCCCATATTACGGCGGGAGGCGCCGGCAAACATGGGAAGTATCCGGCGTTTCAGCACCGCCTTGCGCAATTCGGCACGGATAAGGGCGGCATCCAGTTCCTCTCCCGCAAGGTATTTTTCGGTAACGGCATCGGAAACGGCGGAAAGGGCGTCAATGAGTTTTTCCCGCCATTCCTTTGCCGCTTTTTCATTATCAGCCGCAATCGGCATAACGGTTAGTTTTTCGCCTTCGTCCCCTTCCCAGTACATTTCCTTCATTTCAATTAAATCAATAACGCCTTCAAAAGCCCCTTCTTTCATAACGGGAATTTGCAGGGCCGTTGTATTGGCCCCCAGTTTTTTTTTCACATCTTCAAGGACAAAATAAAAATCAGCGCCCGCCCGGTCCATTTTATTCACATAACCCACGCAGGGAACCTGATAACGCTGCGCCTGCCGCCATACCGTTTCGGTTTGCGGCTCCACTCCGTGTACCGCGTCAAAAATGGCGATTGCCCCGTCCAGTACCCGCAGGGAACGTTCAACCTCGGCGGTAAAATCCACATGGCCCGGCGTATCAATAATATTAATTTGATGATTTTTCCAGTAAGTGGTGGTTGCCGCGCTTTGTATGGTGATTCCCCGCTGCTGCTCCTGCTCCATCCAGTCCATAATCGCTTCGCCGTCATCAACCTCGCCGATACGGTGGCTTTTGCCGGTATAAAAGAGAATACGTTCCGTGGTGGTAGTCTTACCGGCGTCTATGTGGGCCATAATACCGATATTCCGTATGGTTCGCAGCATGGTTCATTTTACCTGAATTTGATACAAAAATGCAATGTAATGGGACATTGACAAACCCGGCAGATTTGGTAAAAAATAATACTACCATTCATAAATAAAAAGAATCATTTTGAATGAGGAGCGGTTGAATGAAAAGATTGTCCGGAGGATTTTCAGGCATAGCGATTGTCTCTTTTTTGATATCAGTAATACTGTGCGGCGTTTTAATCAGCGCGGTAATTATAAACAAGACGCATATTGAAGAACTGCAGATAGAACAGCTTATACTGGAAAAAAGCATCCGAATAAATGAAGTTATTTCCAAATTATTGTATAAGACACAGGCGCTTTCGGCAATTGTAATACAGGGAAACGGTGTTGTAAATAATTTTGATAAAATAGCGCCGGTTATAATCGCCGATGATCCGGCAATACTAAATGTCCTGTTGGCGCCTAACGGCATAGTTTCAAAAGTTTATCCCCTGCATGGCAATGAATCCATTATTGACTGGAACTTTTTCGGCGAAGGAGCAGGGAATGTTGAAGCGATGGCCGCGCGAGATTCCGGCGGTCTTATCATGGGCGGTCCTTTCAGCGTACTTCAGGGCGGAGAGGCGCTGGTTGGCAGACTGCCCGTATACATTGATACCCCGGACGAAGAACGCCAATTTTGGGGACTTGTTTCCGTAACGCTCAAATTTTCACAGATTTTGGGGGAGATGAGTCTTGAAACCCTGAAAACGTACGGTTTTTCCTATGAATTATGGAGAATAAATCCGGATACAAACAAAGAACAGGTAATAGCGTACAATTATGACTATGCAAAACCAAAGTCCCATTTTGTTGAAAAGCAAATAACCATTCTTAACGCTGTATGGTTTCTGAAGATATGGCCCATTTATACATGGTATAGCCATGTGGAAAGTTGGCTATATATCGTAGCAGGTTTCTTCTTTTGCTTTCTTGTTTTGTTTGTTATACAAAATAATTTTGAATTACGGCAGATGAAAACGATGTTTGAAGAAATGTCCAAAATCGATCCGGTAACCGGTATCTACAACCGGCGGTATCTGGATGAAAACCTCAAGCGCATTATCTGTTCCCTGTCTCGCTCGAATGGTGTCCTCAGCCTTTTGATGATAGATGTTGACCTTTTCAAAAACTACAATGACGCATACGGCCACAGCAAGGGCGATATTTGCCTGCAAACCATTGCGGAAGTTCTTGGCAAAAATTTGTTGAGGGCGGATGATTTTGTTACGCGGTACGGCGGCGAGGAATTTGTTGTTGTCCTGCCAAATACCAGTGAAAATGGAGCGCGCATGGTTGCCGACAGGCTGCTTGAAGGTATTCGAAACCGCGGCATACCGCATGAGGCAAGCAACGTGGCGGACTATGTTACCATTTCCATCGGTGTCACTACCGGTATCGTACAGCATACATACAGCGGAGATATTTACATTCAACGGGCGGATAAAGCGCTGTATATGTCCAAACAAAACGGGCGCGATATGTATACCTTTTTACAATTATTGTAAGTCAGCCGGTTTTTTTGCGTCGTTTTGAAACTCCAGCCCGTCGCCAAACACCGAACTGTCAGCCGTAACGGTATCATCCTTGCGGATTTGTCCGGCAATAACGAGCTTTGCCAACGGATTTTCAAGCTCGGCCTGGATGCAGCGTTTGAGGGGCCGCGCCCCAAATTGGGGATCATAGCCCCGCTCGGCAAGTAATTTTTTTGCCGCATCGGTAAGCCGCACAGTTATTTCCCGTTCCGCCAAACGCGCGGTCAGACGGGCAAGCTGAATGTCCACAATTTTGCCGATTTCGTCTTTGCCCAGCCGGTTAAAAATCACCGTTTCGTCAATGCGGTTGAGAAATTCCGGCCTGAAACTCTGTTTTAGTAACTCGTCCAGGGCATTTTTGACCGCCTCGGCATTACTCGCTTCAAAAATTAAATCCGAACCGAGGTTACTCGTCATAATGATAATGACATTCCTAAAATCCACCACGCGGCCCTGACCATCAGTAAGGTGTCCGTCATCAAGAATCTGTAAAAAAACATTAAACACTTCCGGGTGGGCTTTTTCTATCTCATCAAAAAGTATCACGCTGTAGGGACGGCGGCGTACCGCTTCAGTAAGCTGGCCGCCCTGCTCGTAGCCCACATAACCCGGCGGCGCGCCAATCATCCGGCTTACCGAATGTTTTTCCCCGTATTCGCTCATGTCGATTCGGGTAAGGGCCTTTTCGTCATTGAACAAAAAATCCGCCAGCGTTTTCGCCAGTTCGGTTTTACCCACGCCGGTCGGTCCCAAAAAGAGAAAACTGCCCAAAGGCCGCGCCGCATCGGAAAGACCGGCCTTGTTCCGCCGAATCGCATCGGCAACCGCGGTAAGGGCTTCGCTTTGCCCAACCACCCGCTGTTCAAGCGCCTGTTCCAAGTCAAGGTACTTCTGCATTTCGCCCGAAAGCATTTTTGAAACGGGAATACCCGTCCAGATTGACACCACGCCGGCAATATCTTCCTCGCTGACCTCCTCGCGCAGCAGGGCTGGCGCGCCTTTTCTCTGTTCCATTTGAACGGAAAGAGCGGCAAGCTGTTTCTGGGTTTCGGGAATTTTTCCGTGCTTGAGCTCAGCGGCTTTTGAAAGATTGCCTTCGCGCTCATGGCGGGTTTCCTCGATTTTAAGGTCTTCAATCCGCTGTTTAAGTGTGCGGATGCCCTGAATGTCTTTTTTTTCATCTTCCCAGCGGATTTTCATCGTATCGCGTTCCGCGCTGAGATCGGCGATTTCCTGTTCCAGTTTTGCTAGGGTTGTTTCAACCCCACGGTCTTTTGAGGCGGCGTCTTCCTCGCGGGAAAGGGCCTGCTTTTCAATGGAAAGCTGCAAAAGTCGGCGTTCAAGTTTGTCCAGTTCCGTGGGACGGCTGTCCAGTTCTATTTTTAAACGGCTTGCCGCTTCGTCCACCAGGTCAATGGCCTTGTCCGGCAAAAAGCGGCTGGTGATATAGCGGTTGGACAATGCCGCGGCGGCCACCAGCGCCTCGTCTTTTATCCGCACGCCGTGATGTATCTCATAACGTTCTTTCAGGCCCCGCAGAATCGCAATGGTATCTTCCACCGAAGGCTCCGCGGTATACACCTGCTGAAAGCGGCGTTCCAGGGCGGCGTCTTTTTCGATGTACTTGCGGTATTCATCAAGAGTGGTCGCCCCAATGCAGCGCAATTCACCCCGCGCCAGCGCCGGCTTGAGCAAATTGGAAGCGTCAGTTGCCCCCTCAGCGGCTCCGGCTCCCACGATGGTATGCAGTTCATCAATAAACAGGATTATCTTCCCTTCGGCGGCCTGTACCTCGTGGATCAGCGTCTTGACGCGCTCTTCAAATTCGCCGCGAAATTTTGCTCCGGCAACCAGCGCCCCCAAATCCAGGGTAAGGAGTTTTTTGTTTTTCAGCCCTTCGGGCACATCCCCGGCAACAATACGCCGCGCAAGACCCTCCGCAATCGCCGTCTTGCCGACACCCGGCTCGCCTATCAAAATGGGATTGTTTTTGGTGCGGCGGGACAAAACCTGCATACAGCGGCGTATTTCTTCATCACGCCCAATCACCGGGTCGATTTTTTCCTGCCGCGCCAGAGCGGTAAGGTCGCGGCAATAGCGGTCCAGAGT
>JAIRRB010000211.1 GCA_031256195.1 Treponema sp. | reverse complement strand
GCAGGGAGGAAAAAACGATGGGACTTGTTCATGCGGAAATTACTTTGAAAAATGCCATTGATGCCGGGGCCTGCAGGCGCGGGCTGGTGAAAGAGCCTGAAATCCGTCAAACAACGGTAGAGGCGGTGGTTGATACCGGAGCGATGACGCTGGTTATCAATGAACAATTACGCCGGCAGTTAGGGCTGGGGGTACTGGGAACAAAACAGGCTACACTCGCAAACAACGCAAAAGAAGCGGTACAAGTAGCCGAGGCGGTGGAGGTTCACTGGAAAAACCGGTCAATGACCTGTGAGCCCTGGGTCGTTGGTTCCGGCAGAATCCTGTTGGGAGCGATACCGCTGGAGAATATGGATTTAATTGTTGACCCCGCCGGGCAGGAACTGATTGGCGCTCACGGCGATGAAGAAGTCGGCCTGTTGTTGTAAGCCGCGTGACGCAGTTACAAACCAAACCGCTCAGTTAATTCTTTCAGGTGGCTGCCGATAAACAGCGCGCCGTAGCAGGTCAGCGCTATGCCAAAAGTTATGCCGACCGGAATCATAAATGACATTCCCGCGGCAAGGGCAACTTTGTTGAAATCCAGCCCGAAAAACGCCGTCGCCAGTGAAACAAGCATAACCAGGCCGGCAATAATCCAGCCCCTGAGGGAAAAACCGCCGGGAAGTTCCGCATCTTCCGTTTCATCGGCTTTGCCGTTTTCGGCGGCTATCATTGCCATTACGGTGTCTTCCAAGCCGGGCGCGGGCGGCAAAAATTCACTGTGCAGAATGTCCCGGCATACCTCAAAACGTTCAACTTCCTGGGCGCAGTCCGGACAAACCAGCAGGTGCAGACCGATATGGATACGGGTTAAAAGGGACATAGAGTCCGGCTCGCCGCCTGAATATTCATATACCTTGTCCAATATTTTTTCACAACTCATGGCAATCTCTCTTTACCTCAGCTCTCCAACCTCTTTGAGTTTGTCCCGCAGCAATTTCTTTGCCCGAAACACATGGGACTTAACCGTATTTACCGGAAATCCGGTAATCTCTTCAATCTCCCGATACGAACAGTTGTAGAAGAAAAACATATCGATGCAGACCCGGTAGCGTTCCGGAAGTTCCTGTAATGAAGCCCATACCGCTTTCTGCGCCGCCCGGCGAATCAACAGACGTTCCGGCGTATTGCTGTCGCTGGGCTCAAAATCTTCCTCCGCAAGGCTGTGGTATTCCTTCCGGCGGTTTACCCCGTTGACCGCCGTATTATAGGCGATTTTGTACAGCCATGTTGAAAAGCGGGAGCGTTTCTCAAAACGAGCCAAGCTCCGGTACACTTTCAGGAAAACTTCCTGACTAAAGTCGGAAGCATCCTCGGCATTACGGAAAAAGCTTAAACCCATCCCGTAAACAGCCCGTTGATACCGCCTGACCAACAAGCGGAACAAATCCTTCTGCCCCGCCGTGATTTGGCCGGCAATCAACTCATCGCTGTACTCTTCCTCCACAACGGCTCATTTGGCCCTGTCGCCGCGCCTGATGCCGTAATAAGCCAGAAGCCCTGCCCCCATAGACAAGGGGATTATTCCGCCCAAAAGCCCGTAACTGCGGCCCGCCGCCACTGCCAAAAATACCGTCAATGCAAGTCCCACGCTGCTCAACAGCAGTCCCGCAAGCAGGCTGAATGAAGAAACATCGAAATCAGGCCGGCTGTACTGACCCGCTTTGATAAGCAGAATCCGCCGCCGGTGATTCCAGAGCAGATAGAAAAAAACCACCGTCGCCCCCATGACAATCCCCGCCAGAGGAATTATCGCTATGATCACCTGGGCTGCGGCAGATGAAATCTGCTCCATCAAACATTCTCCTTACCTGAAAATATACAACATTTTAACGGCATATACTATATATATGACATTTTTCCCCTTTTGTCCACCCATTTTGACAGAACAGCGGCATTTACCCGGTAAAACAAGGGCAATACCTTGCATATCCCTCCATTTCCCGATATTTTTGAGTGACCATGCTCGATTATAAAGAACCCTGGAAGGTAAAAATAGCTGAAACCCTTACCGCGCTGCTGCGGGAAACCGATACCCCTGCGGCCGGCATCATTAACGCCGCGCAGGTTATCGCTGAAATTCCCCCCGATCCCGCACTGGGGGACATCGGCTTTCCCATGTTTAGTTATGCGAAAATGCTGCGCAAGGGGCCGCCGCAGATAGCGCACATGGTCTGCGCCCGTCTTACGCAGCAAGATGAAGTTGGAATCGACGGTTCCGTAAAAGCCGAGGGCCCCTATGTCAATGTCCGGCTGAACCGTGCGCAGACGGCGCAGGCTGTTCTTGCGGAAGTTTTGGCGGACGGTAATTTTAATTTTGGCAGGCCCGGTACACTGGAGGGGAAAAAAATCATGGTGGAATTTTCAAGTCCCAATACCAACAAACCCCTGCATCTGGGCCATTTGCGCAATGATGTGTTAGGTGAAAGCATTTCCCGTATTCTGGCGGCTTGCGGCGCGGAATTGCGCAAGGTGTGCATTATTAATGACCGGGGAATTCATATCTGCAAGTCGATGCTGGCTTATCAGGAACAGGGCCGGGGCACAACGCCTGAATCCGAGGGCATCAAGAGCGACCATTTTGTCGGTAACTGGTATGTTTATTTCAGCACTGAACTGCGCAAGCAAACGGAAGAACTGATGCAGGCAAAAGGCCTGAAAAAAGAGGAGGCCGAGGCTCAGTCGCCGTTGATGCTGCGCGCCCAGGAACTGTTGCGCAAATGGGAAGCGGGCGACCGGGAAACGGTGGAACTCTGGAAACTGATGAATTCCTGGACGGTTGAAGGTATGAAAAAAACCTACCAACGTACCGGCATGTCCTTTGACCGCTATTATTATGAAAGCAATACCTGGCTTCTGGGCCGGGATGAGGTGCTTAAAGGTCTGGAACGGGGCCTTTTTTACCGTGAGCCTGACGGGGCGGTCGCCGTTGACCTTACGGCGGAAAAACTTGACAAAAAAATTCTGCTCCGCAGTGACGGCACTTCGATTTATATCACCCAGGATTTCGGAACCGCCATCAACCGCTATCAGGACTGGCCCTTTGATCAGATGATATACGTCGTCGGTTCCGAGCAGCAGTACCACTTTAAGGTATTGTTTGTGCTGCTGGATAAACTGGGTTATGCCTGGGCGAAAAATCTTTATCACCTTTCCTACGGCATGGTCAACCTTCCCGAAGGCAAAATGAAAAGCCGCGAAGGAACGGTAGTTGACGCGGACGACTTGATTGACAGCCTGCGGGACATGGCCCTTGCCGAGATACAGGAAAAGGAACGCGAGGAGAAAGTAGGCGACCCGCGGGAAATAGCGGAAAAAATCGCTCTGGGCGCCCTCCACTATTACCTGCTCCAGGCAAGCCCCGCCAAAGATATGCTGTTTGACCCCAAAGAATCCCTTTCCTTCAACGGCAATACCGGCCCCTATCTGCAATACATGGGCGCGCGAATTTCTTCGATGCTGCGCAAAAAAAGCGGGGAAGCAGGCGGCGGGGATAAAAAATATGATGCCAATATATTTTCACTGCTTATTTCCGACCCCGAATGGGAACTGGTTAAAACACTGGCAACATATCCCCAGGCGGTCAGCGAGGCCGCCGCCGCCCTTGACCCTTCGCGCCTGGCAGCCTACCTCTATGAACTTTCCAAATGTTTCAGCCGCTTCTACCATGACTGCCCAATTCTCAATGCCGAAAACCCCGATTTGTCCGCCGCCCGGCTGGGCCTTTCTCAGGCGGTACTGCGGGTGTTACGCGATGCGCTGCATTTAACCGGTATTCCCTTTCTGGAAGTAATGTAGGGCAGGTAACCAAATAAACGCGCCTTGACAAGAGGCGTTGACGGACAAGGGCGACTGGTTACCGCGCACAGCAAAATCCACTGCTTGCAACAAGGCCGGTTGGATTTATCCAACCGAGTGCGCGGCGGGGAAAAGAAAAAAGAATTCACCACGGAGTACACGGAGCTCCATGAAGGATTATAACGAAGAATTCTTCTCCGTGGTAAAAAATCTTCCGGGCGCGAGTTTGAAAAAAATTAAGCGCGGACTAATGCAAAACGCGACTTTTGGACTTTACCCCAATAGGAGAACACGATTGTAATATGCTTCAATGTACCAGAATACCGATTGCCTGACTTGCGCCGCCAAATGTTTATATCTTGCCATTTTCCCCTCCGCCCTTTTCTTATTTTACCTCCTGTATTGCCTACAAGCCAGGATTTTTCTACAGACTCGGTATTGAAGTTTTTGAGCGTTCTGTTTCCGGCCTTCTGTTTCCGCTTATGTCCAAAGCTATTGAAATTACCGCCGGAACAAGGCTGAGCGCCAGCAAGAGCAGACCCGAAAAGCCCCGCTGAACAAAAAATGCCCACCACGACATTGCCGCGAGAACCGGCAGGGCGGCTATGCCCAAAACCGAAAAAACAATTATATGCCGGCGCGGCTTTTTCAGAATTAAACTGATAAAAAAAGATATGCCCACAGCCTGCGCTATCCACAGCAGAGGAACAAAAATCAGAGGGATGGGAGAAGGCGGAGAACCTCCGCTCAGCGAACGTATGGCCGCCAGGGGAACAAGCCACAGCAAGGTAAAACCGGCATAATCCAGACTGACGGGAAATATCCGCAGTATGACCAGCAGAAGGGCCGCAAGAAGCGGAATCAGAACCGGCAGGGCGGTAATGCCTACAAAACCGCTTATCCAGCGGGAAAGGCCGAAGCCGCCCACGGTCATCAAAGAACCGGTAAAATACCAGAAAATCACCGCAATGCCGCCGAGAGGCAGCGCCCAAATACTGGCTCGCTCCCCCCTGGTCCGCCTGAGAAAGTACACCAGGGGGATACACAACAGGCAAAAAAGGCTCATAACGTATTCTATACTGCGCCGGTAGAAAATGACAAGAGAACTGTCTATACTGACGCATGGTTTTTCAGGACGAAGTATCGGCAGCCCTTTCCGCAATGATTCTTTCCCATTCCGGCTGGCGGGGAATTTTTGCCGTTAGTGGACAGCCTTCGCTGTGCGGCTCGCCGCTTTGCGGCGGGGAAGAGAGCCGGTCGGGGAAAATCAGCGCGGCGCACCGCATTATTGCCGCCGGCGCCGCGGCGGTCTTTGCCGATTACCTGCGCAGCCGGGGAGAGAGTACGCCGCTGATATTGGCCGGCCGCGATACCCGGCCAACGGGCAAGGCCATAGCCGAAGCGATGATTCCCGCGCTGCTGGCCCGCGGCTGCCGCGTCCGCTATGCCGGTGTTATAGCCGCGCCGGAAATTATGGCATGGGCCCGCAGCCTGGGCAACTGCGGCTTTGTGTATATTTCGGCAAGCCACAACCCCATAGGCCACAACGGGTTTAAGTTCGGCCTTGCCGACGGCGGGATTCTTCCCGCGGACGAAGCACATAAACTTACC
>JAIRRB010000140.1 GCA_031256195.1 Treponema sp. | reverse complement strand
ATGCGGGGCTGGTCATACATTCAACTGCTGCTGCCATTTTTGATTTTAGGGACTGTCGGCATATTCCGCTACGCCAAAGAAATGGACATCATGACTTTTGACGATGATCAGGCGCAATCGGCGGGTGTGGAAACTGGCGCGCTGCGGAAAAAATTGCTGGTATTGTGCGCCATACTGACCGGATCGGCGGTAGCGTTAAGCGGCATTATCGGCTTTGTTGACCTTATCGCGCCGCACACCGCGCGAAAAATTACCGGCTCGCGGCACCGGCACTTAATACCCATGTCGTTTATTATCGGCGGCTCATTAATGGTGATAGCTGATTTAATCGCCCGAACGGTCATATCGCCGTCTGAACTGCCGGTGGGGGCAATCACCGCGCTTATCGGCGCGCCGTTTTTTGCCTGGGTATATTTCAGGGGGCGGCGATGACCGAAGTAAGGAATTTATACGCCGGTTACAACGGCAGCGATATTATACGCAATGTTAATTTCATGGTGGAGAAGGGGGAATGTCTTTGCGTACTGGGGCCAAACGGCTGCGGCAAAAGTACGCTGCTTAAATCCATCGCCCACATTATTGATTACCGGGGTCAGGTGCTGGTAGACGGTAATGACATTTCCGCTGTTCCCCGCAGGGAACTTGCGCGCACAATCGCCCTGTTGAGCCAAAATATGCAGGTCTTTTTTCCCTACACGGTATATGAAACGGTTTCAATGGGGCGGTATGCCTATTCGCAGGGATTCCTCAAAAATCTTTCCGCGGAAGATACCGCCATTATTAATGATACCCTTAAAAAACTGGAGCTCTGGGACAGCCGGAATCGCATGATTGATCAACTGAGCGGCGGAACCTTGCAGCGGGTTTTCCTGGCAAAAACTCTGGCGCAGACTCCCCGCGTCATTCTGCTGGACGAACCGGCGAATCACCTTGACCTGAAACATCAAATTGCCCTGCTGGATTATTTGAAAGCATGGGTTACAGAAAATGATACCTGTTTAATCGGCGTGTTTCACGATTTGAATTTGGCCCGGTATTTCGGCGATACGGCGGTTGTACTTGACAAGGGGACAATAACCGCTAACGGAAAGATTGAAGAAGTCCTTAACAGCGAGGTTCTGGAAGCGGCCTATGGTATTGATATCCGCGCGTTTATGTTGAAAACATTGGAAAGATGGAAGTAGTTAATGTATAATAAACATTATGATACTCTATTTTTCAGGAACAGGCAATTCAAAATATATAGCGGAATTATTTTGCCGCTATATGAATGATGAATGTTATTCTATCGAAGAAAAAATAGATTTTGGTAAATTGATAGCCTCGCAGGAGATTATCGGGTTTTGCTATCCGATTTATGGTTCAAGAGTACCGAGGATTATGCGGGAATTCGTCCAAAAGCATATTGAATTCCTGAAAAATAAAAAAATAATTATTTTTTGCACGCAGCTTATATTTTCCGGTGACGGAGCAAGAGTGTTTACCGATATGTTTCCGCGTAATTATGTTCAAGTGCTGTATGCGGAACATTTTCTTATGCCGAACAATGTGTGCAACTTCTTTTTATTGTCTCTGGCAAGTGAAAAAAGAATTAAAAAGTACATAACAAAAGCGGAAAGAAAAATGCACATTGTATGCCGTAATATTAAAAACGGGATTATCAAAAAACGCGGATTTAATTTTGTATCCCGAATATTGGGGTTGGCGCAGGGTGTATTTATGCCAATAATCGAGAAAAAGACTTTGGATTGCGTAGTCATTGGCAATGATTGTATACAATGCCGTTTATGCGTTTCTATTTGTCCTATGAATAATTTAGAATATGAAAACAGAAAGATTGCGCATAAATCCAATTGTACAATCTGCTACCGTTGTATCAATAAATGTCCTCAAAAAGCAATAACCTTATTTTTTCACCAAAAGGTTAAAGTCCAGTACAAAGGATTATGTTGAAAAAAACTACTTTACCGTAATCAACTCATACTTGCCGCTGCCCAGCCCTATTTGCTCCGCATACGAAATTTGTTTGCGCCAGTCGGTTGTAGGATGAATATTGGTAAAATAATCTTCATTGCCGACGGCATCACGGCGGCTGCGGTCACGCTCATTGAGGATACTTAACTGCAAAGCGGGGGCGGCGTTAACCGCGTCAATGCAGGCCTTGTCCAGGGCAACCGGATCGAAACTGGCAAAAATCCCGATGTCGGGTATTATCGCGGCGTCGCTTTCCGCGTGGCAGTCGCAATACGGTGAAACCTGATTCACCACGTTAATGTGAAAGTTGGGCCGCCCGTCAAGCACGGCTTTGGCGTATTCAACAATTTTGCAGCATAACGCTTCGCTGGTACTGTCCCAGTCAGTGAAGATGGCATTCTTGCTACAAGCGCCGATACAGCGTCCGCAGCCCGCGCATTTACTTTCGTTAATAACAGCCTTGCCCGCGTCAAAACTAATTGCGCCGTGAGCGCAGAATCGGGTACAGATTTTACAGCTGGTGCACGCATTTTTATCAACTTTGGGTTTGCCGTCATTATGCACTGCCATTTTACCGGCGCGGCTGCCCGAGCCCATGCCGATATTTTTGAGTGCGCCGCCAAAGCCGGAGCCTTCATGCCCCTTAAAATGATTCAGCGAAACGAAAATATCAGCGTCCATTATCGCCCTGCCGATGCGGGCAGTCTTGCAATACTTTCCGCCGTTAACCGGCACTTCAATATCATCAGCGCCGCGTATGCCGTCCGCGATTATATTGTAACAACCGGTAGACAGCGGAGTGTAGCCGTTTTCGGCGGCGGCTTCCAGATGATTCAATCCCTGATTACGCCGTCCCACATACAGGGTATTACAGTCGGTGAGGAAGGGCATTCCGCCCAGCGACTTTATCCTATTCGCCACAACTTTCGCAAAATTGGGACGCAAAAACGCCAGATTACCCGGCTCGCCAAAATGTATTTTTATGGCGGCATATTTCTGCTTAAAATCAATTTCATCAATACCAGCCTTTTTTATCAGCCGGTCCATTTTTACCAAAAGGCTCTCATCTAACTTTGTCCTCATGTCGGTAAAAAACACCTTTGACTCGCTCATGGCAACCTCACTGTTTATATGGTAAAAATGCGGTGATTAAATGTCAAGCGTCCGATTCCACTAATGCACCATTCACTTTTGCCCCCTATATAGTGTGGAGGTTAAAATTGGATGAATTAAGTGATCCCTTGAGCAGTGCGGTCAGCAGCCTGTTCGGGCTTTCGTACCTGTTCCCTTACCAAAGGCTGGTAGTGACGAATATTCTTGAGGCGGCTGAAGCGGCGGGGCTTACCCTCAACTGGCCTGACGCCCATGACCAGCACGGTGAACAAACTAGTTTATTAAACCAGTCTGTTGAGGATGAAAGCGGTGATGAGGATTCGCCGTCAGGGGAGGCGTCTGACCGGGGCTGTCTGGGCCGCCAGATTGTTATACTCCCCACCGGCGCGGGAAAATCCCTCTGTTTCCAGCTGCCGGCAATGATTATTGAAGGGCCGACGCTGGTTATTTACCCCATTCTGTCCCTTATGGCAGACCAGCAGCGCCGCCTGCATGAGCGGGGTTTTTCTCCGGTGACACTGCGGGGCGGGCAGACAAGGGAAGAGCGGGATGAAATTTGGAGAAAACTGGAATCGGGAGAAAGCAAATTCATTATCGCCAATCCTGAAGTTTTACTTACCCCGCAGGTAATGAGCCGGCTGGAAGAAATAAAAATTGTTCACATTGTGATTGATGAGGCGCACTGCGTCAGCGAATGGGGCGAAAGTTTCAGACCGAGTTATCTTGAAATCAACACTATCATCAAAAATGTTAAGGCCCCATTGGTAACGGCGTTTACCGCAACGGCCAGCGCACCGGTTCTGGAGAAAATCAAAAAATATATTTTTGGCGATATGGAAGCTCACCAGATTGTGGGGAATCCTGACCGTCCCAATATCAACTATACCGCCAAGGGCTGTATTGTGCGGGATATGGCAGTGCGGGATTTATTGATTCAAAACTCCCGTCCGGCGATAGTGTTTTGCTCGTCAAGGCCTGGTACGCAGAATCTTGCCCGCTACCTTAGAATCAGTCTGGGGGAAATGGGCATGGACTGGCACAATGAGATTCGGTTTTACCATGCCGGTTTAAGCAGGGAAGAAAAGGCTGATGTTGAAAAATGGTTCATGGGCAACAGCAGGGCGGTATTATGCGCAACTTGCGCCTACGGCATGGGCGTTGACAAGGCAGATGTCCGCACGGTGATACACCGGGATTGCGCTCCCTCGGTGGAGGCGTATTTGCAGGAATCGGGCAGGGCGGGCCGTGACGGGGCGCAGTCAAAGGCAATTCTCCTGTGGGGGCCGGACGATCAGGTAGGCTTGCGCCGCGCCAAAACAGAGGCCGACCGGGCGCGTCTTTCCGGTCTGCTGGATTATGCCCGCAATGTAACACAGTGCAGGAGGGAGGCGCTGTTAAAGATGCTCAACTATGACGGAAGCGGCGAAAGCCCGGAAACACAATGCTGTGATGTTTGTGAACAACAGGCAGGTTCAGCGCTACGCGAAGAAATGAGTATAGAGGATTTTTTTCGCAGAAACAAACGGCGCTACACGATAAATGAGGCCGCTTCCGTTCTAGCGCAGGCGCAACAATTCCATTGGTCGGAAAAAGAAGCAAAACAGGTCATTGATTATCTGTTAAAAACCGGCAGAATAAAAAAACTGAAAATTTTTCTATGGAAGGATATGTTGACAGTGTAAAACAGATTATGCGGCATACGATTACATTCAGTCTGGCATTTCTTCTGAATTTACGGTAAAATGGGCTTATTGTGGGACCTGAGATAGTCTTTATTCCATCGGTTTTTAAACACAGTGTTTCCGAAGAAAATATACGCTGGGCTTTGTTAAACCATATTGCCGATGGTATAATTGAAGAAGACGATGAGACGAAATATTTATCCATTGGATTTGATAAATCAGGGAATTTGCTTGAAATAATGTACAATTATATAAACGAGCAAACAATAAAAGTATTTCACGCAATGAGGTGCCGGAAACAATTTTATGAAATGCTGGAAGAGCAGGAGGAATTATGGCAGATATGACAGATGAAGAATATGACGCGCTTGATGAACGGTGGACACAAACAACTCCCAGGGTAAACTTTGCGCGTCCTGGTGTTTTTGCCCGACAGAGAACTTTGCTCGAAGTGCTTGACAAAGTTACCGCCAATTATATCATGGCCCGGGCTGAAGCTACCAGGCAGACACCGGCACAGATTATTGGTAAAATAGTACATCAAGAAATTGCCGCAGGAATATGAATCATTACATATAAATAAACGGGGGACTTCCATGGATCGTTGTTGCGCCGGGTCAGAAATTGATTTTATTGAAATGCCGCTTGAAAAATTATATGGTTCCAATTGTTTTTCCGGCGCGGTTATGCGGGAAAAACTGCCGGTGAAAATTTATGATGAAATTGAGGCAATCCGCAGGGGCGAAAAGGAGCTGACCCCGGAAACAGCCGAGGTGGTTGCCGCTGCCCTGAAAGACTGGGCCATTGAAAAGGGCGCGACCCACTATACCCACTGGTTTCATCCCCTTACCGGTTTGACCGCCGAGAAACATGAAAGTTTTATTGCGCCGTCGGGCAACGGCGAAGTGATAATGAAATTTTCAGGAAAGGCGCTTATCAAGGGCGAGGGCGATGCGTCCAGTTTCCCTTCAGGGGGGCTTCGGGCCACTTTTGAGGCGCGCGGCTATACCGCCTGGGACCTCACCAGCCCCGCTTTTTTGAAACAGGACAAAACCGGAACAACCCTCTGCATCCCCACCGCCTTTATCAGCTACAACGGCCAGGCGCTGGACAAAAAAGTTCCGCTGCTCAGGTCATGCGACGCCCTTTCAAAACAGGCGATTAAGGTTCTGCGAATTTTGGGGAATTTCCATTCTCAGCGGGTGTTCACTTCGATTGGGGCCGAGCAGGAATACTTTCTGGTTGACAAAAAATTTTACGACAGACGCCCCGACCTTATTCTGACCGGCCGCACCATTTTTGGCGCTTTGCCCGCCAAGGGCCAGGAAATGGAAGACCATTACTACGGCGCAATCAAGGAAAGGGTCGCCGATTTTATGCGGGAAGTAAATTATGAATTATGGAAGATAGGCATTCCCGCCAAAATTCAGCATAACGAGGCGGCCCCCAATCAATTTGAAATTGCGCCGGTTTATGACCATGCAAGCGTTGCGCTTGACGCAAATCAGCTTATCATGGAAACGATTCACAATATTGCCAACCGTCACGGTATGGAAGCCCTGTTACATGAAAAGCCCTTTGCCGGGGTTAACGGTTCGGGCAAACATCTTAACTGGTCTTTGGATACCGATGACGGCATTAACCTTTTTGACCCCGGTAAAAATCCCGAATCCAATGCCCGCTTTCTGCTGTTTGCCGCCGCGGTGGTGGAAGCCGTTGACCGTTATGCGTTATTGATACGTTCATCGGCGGCGGTTTCCGGCAACGACCACCGGCTGGGCCTCAATGAGGCTCCGCCGGCGATTATTTCAATATTTTTCGGCGGCCCCCTGACTGAAATACTCGACAATATTGCCGAAGGAAAATCCGGCGCAATAAGCGCCCCCGATGTGCAGATAAAACTGGGCGTAACGACTCTTCCCAATTTGCCCAAAGATGTTTCTGACCGGAACCGTACCAGTCCCTTTGCCTTTACCGGCAACAAGTTTGAATTCCGCATGGCGGGTTCTTCCCAGTCAATTGCGACTCCTACCACTTATTTCAACGCGGCGCTTGTTCAGGTGCTTTCCGAATTTGAAAGTAAACTGACATCCCTTTTGGAAAACAAGACTGCCGGTATAAATGAAGCCATTCAAACAGTTATCAGGGAATCTTACGGTCAGCACCGCCGGGTAGTATTTAACGGTAACGGCTATTCAGGCGAATGGGTCTGCGAAGCGGAAAAACGGGGCCTGCCCAATGTGAATAACACGGTTGAAGCCCTCGCGGCGCTTAATCACCGTGATACCGTTACTTTATTTGAGACCTACCGGATACTGACCAAAGAGGAACTGGAAAGCCGTTATCATATTTATCTGGAAAAATATTCCAAACAAATCAATATTGAAGCCGGCGTTACCATTGATCTTGCCCGGCGTTATATTTTTCCGGCAGCGACAGCATACGCCGCCCGTCTGGGCGCGGACTCTGTCGCGCTCATGAACGCGGGCGCAAACAATAAGCCCCAGATACAACAATCACGGAAGATAGGCGAAATAACCGCCGCCCTGTACGATGCTTTTACCATGCTTGAAACCGTGCTGGCTGAGGCTCAGGGTATTGAGGATGCGCCCGCTCAGGCGAAAGCGTATTTTGAAAAAGTCCGGCCCGGTATGGATGCGGTTCGCACAAAGGTAGACAGTTTGGAGAAATTGGTTTCCAAGGAAGCCTGGCCCCTGCCCGGTTATAAAGAACTGCTGTTTACACTGTAGCGGTTTGTTTTATGCCGGCGATGAGACTCGAACTCATACCCTCTTGCGAGGAGGGGATTTTAAGTCCCCAGTGTCTACCATTCCACCACGCCGGCAAAAGCAACGATGCCTGTATTTTACCAGAATACGGGGTTTATTGAAAAGTAATCCGCAGTCTTTGGCAGGCTTCTTCTATGTCGGCGCGGTGGCCAAAGGCGGAGAAGCGGATAAAACCACCACCTGCCGGGCCAAAGCCCGCTCCGGGTGTGGTGATTACCTGACATTTTTCAAGAATCTCCGAGAAAACTTCCCAACTGTCCCTGCCCGGAAACTGCGCCCAAATATACGGCGAGTTGTCTCCGCCCACGCAGAATATGCCGAGGCTTTGCAGGGCATTCCGGATTAATTGTGCGTTGCCGAGGTAAAAACCGGTAAGGCTGCGGATTTCTTTCTGCCCCTCACTGTCCAGAGCGGCAAGACCGCCGGCCTGGGCGATGTTGGAAGCGCCGTTAAAAACGGTTGAACAAATGCGATGCCAGTCGGCGTTGACGCTTTCACCGGATTCGTATTTCATTTCCGCGGGAACTATGCTCCAGCCCAAACGCACGCCGGTAAAGCCCGCCGATTTGGAAAATGAATTGACTTCGATAGCGCATTCCCTTGCCCCTTCAATTTCATAAATACTTTTGGGAAGCGCCGGATCGCGGATGTATTCACTGTACGCCGCATCAAAAATGATAATGGAACTTTTACTGATGGCCGCTTTCACCAGGGCGGCAAGCTGTTCCCTGTTTGCCACCGCTCCGGTTGGGTTGTTGGGGGAACAGAAGTAGACAAGGCCTTTTGACGGTATCCGTGAAAGTTCAGGAAAAAAAACATTTTCCACCGTGCAGGGAAGATAAACAATACGGTCATAGATTCCCGCGCTGCCGGAAGCGCCGTCGGCAGCGCCTATCAGCACCGAACCGTCCACATACACCGGATACGAAGGGTCCTGAACGGCAACCGGCGTCCCCGCCCCGAACAGCAGCTGCAATCTGCCGATGTCGCATTTGGCCCCGTCGGAAATAAAAATCTCCTGTGCGCTGAATTTGCCCCCGTAAAAAACCGCCGCAATTTTTTCCCGCAGTTCCTGTAGTCCCTCATCCTGATACCCCGAATACCCTTCCTGAGTCCCCAGCCGCCGCGCCCCTTCCACGAGGCCCGCATTGATATGGGGCAAAATGGCTTCGGTGGTGTTTCCAATCCCCAGGCTGATAATTTTTGCATCAGGATGGGCCGCCGCATATTCCCGCCGCCTTTTGGCAATTTCGGGAAAGAGATACCCGGCCCTGATATTTACCATACATGAATTCCGCCGCATTAATTTTTCCTCCCTGATACTTCAAGAGTAGCAAAATAATCTTGGACAGTTTCCGGACGGCGAATTTGCGTAACAGAACCGTCCTGATGCAGCAACAGTTCGCCGCAGCGCAGTTTGCCGTTGTAGTTAAAGCCCATCGCCCTGCCGTGCGCTCCCGCGTCATGGATTACCACAAAATCTGTACCGATGTCAATTTTGGGCAGCTTTCGCTGAATGGCAAATTTGTCATTATTTTCACAAAGACTGCCCACTATGTCATAAGTTTCGCTTAACGGCGCATCTTCCCTGCCCGGAATACTGATGTGATGATAGGCGCCGTACAGCGCCGGACGCATAAAATCCGCCATGCAGGCGTCCAGACCGATATAATTACGGTAAATTTCTTTTTTGTGAATCGCTTTTGTCACCAGCCAGCCATAAGGCCCGGTGACAACTCTGGCCCATTCGGTTCGGATGCCCAAACCGGCATCTTTGATAATTTCGTTATACGCTTTTTGAATACCCGCCGCCAGAACCTGATAATCTACCGCTTCCTGTTCGGGCCGGTAGGGAATCCCCACGCCGCCGCCCAGATTTACAAATTCAATCCTGATGCCGGTTTTGGCCTGTATTTCCACAACAAGTTCAAAGAGTACACGCGCGGTTTCAACATGGTAGGGCATGGAAAGTTCATTGGAGGCTACCATGGTATGCAGGGCAAAGCGCGTAACGCCTTTTTCTTTTAACAGGGCAAAGCCCCGGATAATTTGTTCGCGGGTAAGGCCGTACTTTGCCTCCTGCGGCTTGCCGATAATGGCGTTGCCTTCCTTGAGGGGGCCGGGGTTATAGCGGAGGGAAACCAAGTCCGGCATACCGGCGGTTTTCTCCAAAAATTCAATATGGGTAATGTCATCCAGATTAATCACCGCGCCGAGTTTACGGGCCAGTTCATATTCTTTTGCCGGAGTTTCGTTGGAACTGAACATTATATCTTCGCCCTGTATACCGGCCATTTCAGCCAGCAGCAGTTCCGTATAGCTGGAACAATCGGCGCCAAAACCTTCCGCAGCGAGAATTTTCAGGATAGCGGGATTGGGCAGGGCCTTGACCGCAAAATGTTCCCTGTAGCCGGGAAAAACCGAAAATGCCGCCTTAATCCGGCGGACATTTTCGATAATTCCCTTTTCATCGTAAAGATAAAACGGTGTCGGATAACGCTCCGCCAGCTTTTCAAGCCCGGCCCTGT
>JAIRRB010000133.1 GCA_031256195.1 Treponema sp. | reverse complement strand
ATAGAATTTGACACTTATGCCGTCATGGGCCTTGCCCTGATTTCCAAAGCCCAGGGGAAATTGGGCGATGCGGTTGAATCGCTGCGGCGGCTTAAACAGCAGGATTCCAAAAATTACCGTATTTATGCAGAGCTTGCCGATTGCTGCCTTAAAATGGGCGATAAGCGCCAGGCAGTTGAAGTACTGGAAGAATTCCAGCGGATGGGAATCCGCAACACCCAGATCGCCGAAATGCTGGGCAAATTATGACCGAGGCTAAAGTTGTTCCACAATGCCAGATTCTGAAATAAATTCAATTCCCGTATTGAGCGGTATGCCTTTGGAGGAATTGGCGGAATATATCAGCCCGTTGCCGCATTTCCGCGCGGTGCAAATCTGCAAATGGATAGCGTCGGGAGCCTCCTCGTTTGATGCGATGGATAACCTGCCGCTGCCGCTGCGGAAGGAATTGGGCGAACGTTTTACGCTGCGTCCGGATGCCGCCGTACAAAAACATTCCGGCGATGACGGCACGGTAAAACTGACCCTGCAGTTCGCCGATGGCGCGCGGATTGAAGCGGTATTGCTCAGCGACAGTTCCGGGCGGCGGACAGCCTGCCTTTCCACCCAGGCCGGCTGTCCCGCAGGCTGTGTGTTCTGCAAGACCGGCGCCGCTTTTCTGCGCAATCTGACTTCCGCCGAAATAACAGAACAGTTTTTGCAGCTTAAAGCGCTGGCGGATGAAGATGCCGCTTCCGTTTCCAACATAGTCGTTATGGGCATGGGCGAGCCGCTGTTGAATTTAACGGAACTGCGCCGGGCGCTTGCCGTTATCACCGGCACAAAGGGGCTGAATTTTTCCCGGCGGCGGATTACCGTTTCCACCTGCGGCATCGCCCGGGGCATCAATGAGCTTGCCGATAAAGGGCCCGCGGTACGGCTTGCCCTTTCATTGACCACAGCGGATGAAAGCCTGAGGCGGCGGCTTATGCCCATAACGGCACAAGAGCCGCTTGCCGCAGTCAAGAAAGCGCTCCGCCATTTTCAGGACTCAGGCGGCGGGCGGATAACTCTGGAGGCGGTTTTGCTGGGCGGCATAAACACCCGCCGTGAAGACGCGGCGGGCATGGCGCAGTTTGCGCGGGGGCTGGATGCGGCGGTAAACCTTATCCCCTGGAATCCGGTTAAAGGGCTTGAATTTGAAGGTAAGGCCCTGCGGCAGCCGGCGGCGGCGGAAATTGAATCGTTTACCCAACAGCTAAAAGCGCTGGGACTGAATGTTACCCGCCGTTACCGCCGGGGCCGCGGCGTTATGGGCGCCTGCGGACAATTAGGAAGCCTCTGAAAACTTGCCCCAAAAATTTACCACGGAGTACACGGAGGAAGAAAAGATTTTCGTATCAAGGCTCCGTGTCCTCCGTGGTTAAAAATTGCGAGGTAAATTTTACCTGCCCATAGATTCCGATGCGGTACGGGCCTGAGATTCCGTATCATAAATATCTACCAGGGATTCCTTTAACCAGCCGGTACAGGAACCTTCCACAAACACCCAGGATTCGGGCTTTTCCTGATTTTTTATCAGCCGCCGCTGAAGTATGCAAACTACCGATCCCCGTCGTAAATAACCCGGAGAAGCGGTATCTTCTGCGGAAACATCTTCCTCCGGCTGGGCGGCAACGCGGGTATATGAAACATTGACCACGCCGAACCCGATAAATGACTGCGACAGGGGAGAAGTCAGCGGCGGTATTACCGGCGTCTCATCTTTTTTCCGGTCACAGGCGGACACCAGAATCAGTAAAACTATCATCCAGCATACTTGACTATAAGGGTCAATAATTTTTATCTTCATACTAATGAAAAATATAACCGCTTTCGCGGTTTTAGTCATTATGATACTGTGCGCCCGGCCTGCCTTTACCCAGGAAGAACAGGCCGCTTCCGAAGAAGCCGCTTCCTATGCTTTCTCGACATGGACCAAATTTGGCGTACTTCTTGGTCAGGCGGAAGAAATCGTGTATCCTTCATCCCCGTACAAGGCTGAATTGTTAAGCCAACTGCTCTGGGACATAAAGCCGGTTTTTTATTACGGTCTGACGCTGGATTTTTCACGGGCGCGGCCCATGACCCAATGGGGCTTCTTCGCCAACCTTTCCCTGAAAAACGGCATCCCCGCTGAAAGCGGAAAAATGGAAGACCGGGACTGGATGTCGCAAGAAAATAAAGCGCTTACCCATTATTCATCTCATGACAATTTTACCGGCGAATTATTTATACTTGATTTTTCCGCGGGGGTTTCATTTCCCCTCAGGCGCATTCTGCTGTTAAAACCATATCTTTCCCTGTCGTATATGCGCTTTACTTTTTCCGGTCAATATGGTTATGCGAAGTATGCCCGTGAAACAGGAGGAGCAAACAGCGGTATATATGCCTCAATAGATGATAGACCTGACCGTTACTCATTTGCCGACAAAGAAAAAATAATTAACTATACCCAGAACTGGTTTATCGTCAGTCCCGGCATTGCTCTGGGTTATTATTTTAACAACCGTTTTTATGCTGAATTGTTTTTTCAAATAAGTCCGCTGATTTTCTGCAATGATTTAGACGAACATCTGATGACCTATACCCAATACCGGGATTATATGCGGGGCGGTTTATTCCTTGAACCCGGGTTTCATGTTTCCTATAGCGTCAATAAGCGGCTTGAACTGTCTCTGGATTTTTCCTGGCGGTATACCGGCGGAACCAGAGGCGAAACCTACGCAAGTCCGCTTTTCACGCAGAACTATATAGAACAAGGCGAGGCCGGAGCCGGCCTGTCAATGATTGATACCGGCCTCTGTCTCAAGATACGCCTGTAACGCGGGGAGCAGACGGCGGTCTGAACCGGCAAAATCAAGCCCTTCGATTTCTGTGAGGGCGGCCCAGCGCCATTCGCTATGCTCGGTTATTTTGAAACAGTAACTGGTAAAAAAAATGCGGTAAGCGTTCAGTAAAAACTTCCGCTCATTGTGGACAAATTCCACACGGGCCAGCAGGGAGCCAACATTCACGACAACGCCGAATTCCTCAAGGTATTCCCGCCTGAGGGCATCCGCATCGGCCTCCCCTTCTTCAACCTTGCCGCCGGGAAATTCCCATTTTTCCCCTAAATCACCGCCTGGTTTCCGCCGCGCTATAAAGACCTTACCCTGCTCAACGGCAATGCCCGCGACGGAATTCATCTTATAGCAGGAAGGCTGTAGGAAGAATAAAGTGCAGCGCCGCAGACGCAAGCAAAATGATACCAATAGGCTTTTTGTAGTGAATGACCAGTTCTCCAAAGCGGTTAATGCTTCCTTCGGCGACAGCATCAGAGGAATGTTCCCGGTAAAAGCCGAAAACCAGCATGAAACCCGCGGCGATACCCGCCACGGCAGGGAGTAAATCCCCCAGGATAGGTATTCTCCCCATGGGGAGCAGCAGTTTAAGTATGCCGGTTATTCCCGCTAAAATACCGATAACAAGGCGAAAACCATCGCTGATAAAGGAGAATTTCCCCTTGTTTTCGTCAGTATCATCTTTCTCCATATCCCCAAAAATAAAGAGAAAACCGGACAATCCATTAAACACTATTGACAAAAAGTAGAGCTGTATCATTGTTCTGATATATTACGCCAAAACACCCGTTTGGTCAAGATATTGTTTTACTCCGCCTTTACCGTTACGCCGAGGGTCTTTTGTTCAGTCTTAAAAACAAGGGCCAATGTACTTGAGTCAAAGGGGACGGAAAAACGGTAGGTCTCCTCCGGTTCAAGAGTAAAGAATATCTTATGATAGAATACCGCTTCCGGCTCCTGACCCGCGACGGCTTTTATGACCGGCTGTACGGCAATATCAACCGCACCGGTATAGGGCGAAGCGGCGGAAAAACGGGCAAGGATGCCTTTGGGGATGGTCTTTTTCACGACCACAATAATGGCGCCTTCGTATTGTACCGCCTGCAGGGAAAGACGGTTCCCGTCCAGATTGTGGCTGTTACCGGCGAGACCCAGAATCGAGACCAGCAGAATAAGCAGGCAGGCTATCACGATTGAGGCAAACATCATCGCCAGGGGCTTGGTGGCAATGAGCGGCCTTAACAGACTAAAACGCCGGGGAGGCGCCGCCTTGTACAGGTCACGGACAGCTTGAGGGGCCTTTGCCAGGCGGCGTTCCCGGTTGTAATGAAAGGCGATTCCTTCCTGGCTGACATTTTCGCCGCTGAGTTTATAGCGGGCGTTGGGCCGTTTTTTTTCTTCATTATCGCTCATGGGTGACTCCTGACCGGCAGCCACGCGGCGCCGGCAATGACGGCGGCGGCGGCGGCCAGTTCCGCCGGGTCAAAAAAAGCGCCGGCAATGTTTTTTGATTGCGCCGCCCGCACCAGCAGTGACGCGGCGGCGCAGGCGCAGTCATACATATCGCATGATTTGCTGCGTTGCGTAACGCGCGCTGCGACAGATCTCCATCGCGCTGCGATGGAGGCGCAGAAACCTGCCAGCACATCGCCTGAACCGCCCGCCGCAAGCGCCGGATTCATGCCGTCAATAATACCCGTCCGTCCGTCGGGGGAAACTACATACAGTACATGGCTTTTATACAGAATATGTACTTTTTTTTCCGCGGCGCAGCGGCGGAGCGCCGGCAGGGGGTTGCAAAGAATTTCATCTTTGGAAAGGCCGGTATACGCGGCAAATTCTCCCGGATGGGGGGTTAACAGGGTATTGCCGTTAAAGACAATATCCTTTGCCAACACTATCGCATCCGCATCAAGGACAAGAGGCAAACCCTGTTGTTCAAGGGGCAGATAGGATTCCAAAAGCCGCCTGCGGTCTTCCCCCCGGCCCCAGCCCGGTCCCAACAGCGCGGCATCGGGAGTAAAGCGGCCTTCTTCCGCATCAGCGCCGCCGGGAACGACCATAATGCCGGAACAGCCGGGGGCGACCATGGGATACAGGGAAGGGGCAACGATAAGCCGCACCAGCCCCGCTCCGGCGGCCTGAGCTCCCAGTGCGGCAAGCCGCGCCGCCCCCGCAGCGCCGGAAGACCCGGCCATAATTTCTACCAGGCCGCGTTCGTATTTGTAAGCGGTTTTTGAAACCGGCGGAATCCTTGCCGCGGCGGCCTCCCATGCGACCAGTTCCGCCTCACGGTATTTTTCAACAAGCGCGAGGGGAAATATCCCCCTCACCGGAATAATCGTCCCCGCATAAGGCCGGGCCGCCTGATTATACAGGCAGAGTTTATGCGGCTCAATGGCAAGGGTTGCGTGGGCGGCAACGAGAGGCATTCCGGTCTGCCAGCCGTCAAAATTACCCGAAGGCAGGTCAACGGAAACGACAAACGGTTTATCCTGGCCGCCGGCATTAATAAGTTCCGCCATTTCCAGAGCGGCGCCGTGCAACGGGCCAGTCAAACCGGTTCCGGCTATTCCGTCAATAAGGACATCGGCTTTGGCAAGCGCGGCGGCGGCAGCAGCGGTTTCCCATACTGTTACCGTGACGCCCAGCTTCCGCACGGCCAGCATTGCCCCGGACAGCGGTGTTCCGCCGCCGGAAAGGGGCTCCGGAATCTGCACGGCAAAAATCGAACAGGCGGACGCTTGCGCATAACCATCCAGTATAAGCGCCTTGAGCATAACCAGAGCGTCCGCGGCATTGTTGCCTTTCCCCGCAAACACGACAATTGAATGTTCCCGTTTTTCTGTAGCATACACGCGGGAAAAAGCCCCGGCGCAGGCCCTGCCGGCAGCTTCAACAAGGGCATAAGCATTAAGCCCCCAGTGCGCCGACGCTTCTCCATCCAGAGCCTGCGCCCCCGATGCGGAAAGCAGCGCGCCGGAATTCAAATCCGCCGGCGGTTTTCTGTTCACGGCGCATCTCTCAAAAATTTATCCATGCGCCACCAGACGACGTTTATCTTCCAGTCGTCCACCAGCAGGGCGGAAAGAATACCTTCCGGGGAAAGGTGAAAATCATTAAAGCGCAGTTCTTCCGGCTCAACTTTGATAAAACTGCGGCGCTGCCGGTTACTGTCAGAATCCATAAGCAAAACGGCATACCCGCCTTCGACGGGAAAATGGAGCAGTATTCCGCCTCCCCGGATAATTCCCAGCATGGAGTACAAAAGGCGCGCATAAACTGTTTTGCCATTTTCAGAAAAACTGTATTCGTAAAAAGGCGCCTCTACGAAACGCTCGTAAGCGCCTTTTTCCACATCCAGTATCCAGACAAGCGAACTGAGCGGTTCGGTACTTGCCCGTGTATCGGTTGATTCATCAAAAATATCCCGGTAGTAATCCACCTTGATGTACAATTTTCGGACATCGGGAGCGGCTATTATCGCGTCAACTGATGCGGAAAAACCGGGCCAGTCCGGCGGCGCGGGAATAGCGTTATTTTCCAGTTGAACCAGAAAAAGCTGTTCACCATGGGCGCCGTACCAGTACACATTCCAGCCGGAAGGCAGGCGGCAAACAACGGCAATTTCATCCAGCGCGGAAGTGTACAGGCCCGTTATGAGGGGAAAGGGAGCGCCGCCCTGCCCGCCCTGTCCCAGATACTCAATAAAGCGGCCGTCCGCATCAAAATGAAGAATAACGCTGTCCAGCAAGGCCTTGTTCTCAGCGTCAAAATTGTGCCGCTCATGGGGCAGCCGTTCTTCGACATAAATGTGCTTGCGGGAATCCACGGCGATTTTGCCGGTGGATTGCAGCGGATAGGAATAAGCCCAGCGGGTTAC
>JAIRRB010000117.1 GCA_031256195.1 Treponema sp. | reverse complement strand
AAAAAGGGGAAAGCATGAATCAATCAAAGGCAGAGGCGATGGTAACGCAATTACTGACCAATGCCGCCGGACTGCGGTACGGCTCGGTTTCGGTAACGGCAAAACTGCATGACAGCAGGGTTGTGTCGGTTTCCTATACAAAAACCGAACAAACCAGAGAACCTGCCGCCGAGCGAGTGCTAACGTGCGAAGGTTCCCCTCCGGTGCGGGGAGAGCAAGAAAGGCAATGAGGAATAACAAATCTTTTTTAGCTAAAAAACAGAAAATTACGCTATTGTCCTATTTCAGCCTGAACCGGAAGGACGTATTTTTGATAAACAAGACGGCGGGGAACCGTTCTGAAAACCGGAAAAGCGGGGGCGATGCATGACTGATTTTGACAAGGCCATTGAGGAAGCGAAGGCCGCTGTTCTGCCGTTTGAGAGCTGGGAGCGGCTGGCCGGGGAGACTTCGGCGGCGTTTGCGGCGTTCTGCGCTTTCAGGGATTGCGGCCCTGAACGGAATATCCGGAAGGCGGTAGAGAGCGCAGAAAAAGACGAAGCAATACAGGGGAAGCGGTACAAGGTATGGCGGAACTGGTGCAGCCAATTCAGGTGGCGGGAGAGGGCCGCAGACTATGACGGATACCTTGAAAAACTGAAACAGGCGGAATTGCGGAAAACCATTGAGGCCCAGGGCGCAAAGCATAGGGAAGTTACCGGAAAAATGCTCGATGTGGTGAAAAAGAAACTGGATGCCATGAACCCCGAGGATTTGACGCAAGGGGCCGTTACAGAATGGGTGCAGACCGCGATTAAGGCAGAACGGGAAGCGGCAGGGCTTGTTACACCTAACGGAAGGTGCGAACCGAAACAAGGGGAATTGATGTTTACCCCTGAATTCAACGGGCTGTAAGAGGGAGCGGGAAGCGTGGGAACTACGGTAATTTTTAAGCCTACGGCAATACAGAAAAAAGCCCTTTTCCTCCTGAAAAGCGGGGCGAAGCATCTTTTGTTGTTCGGCGGCTCGCGTTCAGGAAAAACTACCGTTCTGGCAATGGCGATTATTTACCGCGCTTTGCGGTTTGCTGGTTCCAGGCATTTGATTTGCCGCTTCCGGGCCAAAGACGCGCGATCTTCGGTTCTGCGGGAAACGCTTCTGCCCTGGCTGGACAATACCGTGGGGAAAAGCGGCTACACCTATTTGGCGCATGAAAGCATGATAACGCTTTTCAACGGCTCTGAAATATGGATCGGCGGCCTGGGGGATAGGGAGCAAGCGGACAAGATACTCGGGCATGAGTACAACACGATTTACTTCAACGAGATTAGCCAGCTTTCATACGCCGCTGTTACTACCGCATATTCAAGATTGGCAATGAGGGTTCAGGGCTGTCGGAACCTGTTTTTCTATGACTGCAACCCAGGCTCGCCGCTTCATTGGGCTTACAAGATATTTGTTTTGAAAAAGACGTTCCTGTCCGGTGAATCATTGGAAAAACCGGAACTGTATCAATCCATGCTCCTGAACCCGCAAGATAACAAGGATCACTTGCCGGAAGATTACATAGCTGACATTCTGGACGCTTTGCCTGAAAAACAAAAGGCGCGGTTCCGCGACGGCCTGTGGGTGAAGGCCGAGGGCGTTATCTATGACAAGTTTGACGAAACGATGATCGTCAGGGCCGCCGACTTGCCTGAACGGTTTGACCGCTACGCCGCAGGGCAGGATTTCGGCCTCAACATTACTTTCGTGAAAATAGGCTGGCTTGGGGATGTGGTTTATGTCCTGGGCGATTACGGCGCGTTCAACATGACTACCCAAAGTTTTAACGAGGAACTGGCGGCAAGGGGATTGTTGGACTGCCCTGACGGGATGGGGCTTCCTGTTTACTGCGATCCGGCTGGAGGGGAACGCATACAGGAAATAACCGGGGGCGTGAAGGCTAACAATAGCGTGGACAGCGGCATTGATTTTATAAATGCGAAAATAGAGCGAAAACAATTTTTCGTGTTGGAACGCTGTACCGGAATACTTTCTGAGATTTGGGACTACTGCCGTGACGAGGCAGGGCAGATTGTGAAAGTCAATGATCATTTCCTTGACGCGCTGCGTTATGCGGTGTTCTCTGACGTTCAGCAGGGGGTAATTTTAGCGTGAACATATTCAAGAGGCTGTTGCCCGGACACAGGCGGGAGCCTGGCACCTCACGGCGGGAAGATAATAAAAAATTAAAAAGTTTTAGCGGGAACCCCTCGGATTTCTTGATAGATGATGAAAATTATAATATATTAGGCATAGGACAGCCTACGAACCAAAGGTTCGACAGCGATTCCTACCTCCTTAACGCATGGGTCAATATTGCTGTTAACATCCTGATTAGGAATATTGCCCGCGCCGACTTCACCATCAAGAGGGACGGTGAGGACGTTACCAACGGGCCGCTGTACGATTTGTTCCACAAAAAAAAAAAAAAATTAAGCCGTTATGATTTGTGGAAGGAGACCGCCGGGTGGTGGTTCCTTGAGGGGGAGGCTTTTTGGTGGTTCGGGCCTGATTATTCAGGCGGCTTGCCAAGAGAGATATTCATCCTCAACCCCCCCCCGGAGGATGCTGTCTGAGATTGCCTTTTCCGGGGGCGTATATGATGAGCTTATGAACTCCGGGCGCCGTTGGTTTTACCAATGCGCCGGAGAGCAAATTCCCATCCTGTCTGACGAGCTTGTCCATTTCCGGGACTGGAACCCCTGGAACCCTCTGCGCGGCGTTAATCCGCTGGTTTCATTATCCCTCGAACTTGAACAGGACTACTACGCCAATAAAGCCAATTCTACCCTCCTTAAAAACAACGCCATCCCGCAGGGTCTTTTAAAAACCGAACAGACGCTGAGGCCGGAAGAAGCTGACGCATTGGAGCGGCGTTGGGAGAGCAAGTACGGCCAGGTGAAGGCGGGACGCAAGATTGCGGTTTTGGGCAAGGGAACGAGTTTTGAGGCGTTGAGCTTCAACCCCGATGTGGTAAAACTCTTTGAACTGAAACGCTGGAACCTTTACACGATACTTGCCAAATACGGCATACCGCCGAGGGTGGCGAATATCAGCGACAAATCTACTGCCTTGTCCGGCAAGGATACGGCGGAGCAGCACAGCGCGTTCTGGAAATATACCCTCATCCCTCTGCTAAAGCAATTTGAACAGGTGCTTGAAACCCAATTTTTTATCCGCATGGGCATAAAAGAGCGCGGTGTGTTCGACCTGTGGGATATTCCGGAATTGCAGGAGAGCGAAGACCAGCAGAGCCGCCGCGATATTGCGGAAATAAACGCCGGGCTTAAAACAATTAACGA
>JAIRRB010000076.1 GCA_031256195.1 Treponema sp. | reverse complement strand
ACGATAAACCGGGAAGAAGGCTTATGCTTGCTTCGGGTCTTGAATCCCTTGGTGGGCTGCCCCCAGGGGGTAACCGGATGAATACCCTTGCTCTTGCCCTCGCCGCCGCCGTGGGGATGATCCACCGGATTCATCGCCATGCCCCGGACAGTGGGCCGAACGCCCAGCCAGCGTTTGCGGCCAGCCTTGCCCAGAGTCGTATTCATGTGATCCTCATTGCCCACCGTTCCGATTGTCGCATAACATTTTTTGAACACCATGCGCATTTCGCCGGAGGGCAGTTTAAGGGTAACGTAATCCCCTTCCTTGGCGGCGATAAGAGCGCCGGTTCCCGCGGAGCGGGCCATCTGTCCGCCTTTGCCCAAAGTAAGTTCAATATTGTATACGGTAAAGCCCAGAGGAATATTTTCCAGCGGCAATGCGTTACCGGTTTCAATGGGGGCGTTGGGGCCGCTCATTACGGCAGCGTCGGCAGCCAGGCCCCGCGGGGCAATGATGTAGCGCTTTTCACCGTCTTTGTAATGGATAAGGGCGATATTGGCGCTGCGGTTGGGGTCGTATTCTATGGAAGCGACCTTGCCGGGAACGCCTATTTTGTCCCGCCTAAAATCAATATCCCGGTAGCGGCGCTTGTGGCCGCCGCCCTTGTGGCGCACACTGATACGGCCAAAACTGTCGCGTCCGGCCCGTTCCTTGCGGCCCGAAGTGAGGGACTTTTCGGGCTTTGCGCCTTTGGTCAGTTCTGAAAAATCAAGGCTGGTCCACTGCCGCATTCCCGGCGTAATCGGTTTGTATGTTTTAATTCCCATAATTATTACCCCTACACGCCCTCAAAGATGCTGATTTTTTCGTCCTTGGGAAGCCGTACAATGGCTTTTTTCCAGGTCGCTGTGCGCCCCTCGCGGTAGCGCAGCCGTTTGGGCTTTCCGCCCACCACCATTACCGTACAGGAAACCGGATGCACGTTGAACAAACGGCGCACCGCTTCCTTAATCTGTATCTTGTTTGCCGATTGGGCAACCTTAAAAACATATTTACCCTGCTCGCGCAGCATATTTGCCTTTTCGGAAAGTACCGGCTCCAGCAGAATATCTTCGTATTGCATCATTCAGCGGCCTCCCTGGACTGTACGGCAACCTTGTTATCGGAGCCGTAAAAATCATTGAGGTTCTTCACGGCGGTTTCCAGCATCAGCACCTGCCGCCCGTAAAACAGTTCATGGGCGCAGAGACGGTTATAGGAAAGATATTTAAGCCAGGGAATATTGGCGGCGGCCCGCTTAATCATCGGGTCGTCATCTTTCAGAACCAGTACCGTCCGTGTGCCGGGATTAAAGTTATTCAACAATCCCGCAAGGTCTTTGGTTTTTCCGGTTTCTATTGAAAAATCTTCGATTATTTTCAGAGTGTCGCTTTGGGCCTTTAAACTTAAAATTGTTTTGATTGCCTGCCGCTTTGCTTTTTTGGGCATAGACCAGGAAAAATCACGGGGTTTAGGCCCAAAGATTACGCCGCCGCCCACTATCACCGGCGACTTTTTATCGCCCCGCCGCGCATGGCCTGTTCCTTTCTGCCGGTAGGGTTTGGCATTGGAACCATGTACTTCGCCGCGGTCTTTGGTGCAGGCATTACCCTGCCGCCTGTTGGCAAGTTCGTTATTAATAGCGTACCAAATCAAATCATCATTGACCGGAAGTCCAAAAACCGCATCCGCCAGTTCGATAGTCCGCAGCTCTTTGCCGTCTTTTGAATACACTGTACCGTTCATCGCTTACCGCCTACCTTTTAACCGCCGCCCGGACAAATACAAGACCCTTGTTAATACCGGGAACAGCGCCCTTAACCAAAATAAGCTGTTTCTCGGCATCCATTTTTACCACCCGCTGGCTCAAAACGGTAACTTTCTCCCGCCCCATACGGCCCGGCAATTTTACGTTTTTGAAGGTTTTATGCGGATAGGTTGACTGGCCGGTGGAACCGGGTTCACGGTGAAATTTGGAACCGTGGCTTTTGCGTCCGCCGCCGAAACCATAGCGCTTCACAACGCCCTGAAAACCCTTACCTTTGGAAACACCGGAAACATCCACATAACGGATACCTTCCAGCACTTCAATACCCAACTTGTCTCCTACGGCAACTTCCTTTTCAAAATCCCGCAGTTCTTTCAGCCGTTTTTTGGGAGCGATTTCCGGTGGAAACTGTCCCGCATACGGTTTGGTTACGCGGCTTTTTTTCGCTTCGTCTATACCGACAACTACCGCCTGATAACCGTCTTTTTCTTTTGTTTTTTGGGAAATAACCACATTCGGGTCAACACGCATGACCGTGACCGGCACCATGTTACCCGCTTCATCAAAAACCTGTGTCATTCCCACTTTTTTGGCAAATAGCCCTAACATCCTGATACTCCAAATACGGCCCCTGGCCGCAACGCTACTGCTTGATTTCCACGTCAACGCCGGCGGGAAGTTCCAGCTTCATCAAAGAATCCATCACTTCCGCCGACGGGTTAATAATATCAATCAACCGTTTATGCGTCCGCATCTCAAACTGTTCTCGGCTCTTCTTGTTCACATGAGGTGAACGAAGCACCGTTACTTTATTGATGCGGGTAGGCAGCGGAATCGGCCCGGTTACTTTCGCCCCGGCCTTTTGCACTGCCTGAACAATAGACTTTGCGCTCTGGTCTATCAATTCCACATCGAAACCGCGTAATTTTACGCGAATTCCATCCTTAGCCATCAATTCCTCCAACTCAGCGCCTCATGCCAACAAAATACCATGAGGCGCTCGGCAAACCCTATTCTATAATTTCGGTAACCTGACCGGAAGCGACGGTTTTGCCGCCTTCACGGATAGCAAACTTAAGCCCCTTTTCCATAGCGATAGGATGAATCAGCTCGCCGATAATTTCGGTATTGTCGCCGGGCATAACCATTTCCTTACCATCGGGCAGTTTAACCGTGCCGGTGATGTCCGTTGTTCTGAAATAGAACTGGGGACGGTATCCGGTAAAGAAGGGACTGTGCCGTCCGCCTTCTTCCTTGGAAAGACAGTAAATCTGACCTTTGAATTTGCTGTGAGGCGTAATCGTAGCGGGCTTCGCTAGCACCTGGCCGCGCTCAACATCTTTTTTATCAATACCGCGGAGCAGCGTACCAACGTTGTCGCCGGCCTGGGCTTCATCCAGCAATTTATTGAACATTTCGATACCGGTAATAACGGTCTTTTTGGTGGGCTTTATACCGACAATTTCAATTTCCTCGTTCAATTTGAGGATACCGCGGTCTACTTTTCCCGTAACAACCGTACCACGTCCGGAAATGGTGAACACGTCCTCGATAGGCATAAGGAAAGGCTTCTCGGAATCGCGCACCGGATCGGGGAAATAGCTGTCCATAGCCGCCAACAGTTCATCAACACACTTGGTCGATTCGGCATTATCCGGCTCGGACATGGCCTTGAACGCGGAACCCTTGATAATGGGAATCTTGTCGCCGGAGAAACCGTTCTGGGACAGTACGTCCTTGATTTCTTCTTCGACCAGTTCCAAAAGTTCAGGGTCATCAACCAGGTCAACCTTATTCAGAAAAACAATCATGCTGGGAACGCCGACCTGGCGGGCCAGAATGATGTGCTCACGGGTCTGGGGCATAACCGAGTCTGGGGCGGATACTACCAATACCGCGCCGTCCATCTGTGCCGCGCCGGTAATCATGTTTTTGATGTAGTCGGCGTGACCGGGACAGTCAATATGGGCATAATGCCGCTTGTCTGACTGATACTCCAGGTGACGGGTATTGATGGTGATACCACGGGCTTTCTCCTCAGGCGCGTTGTCAATATCATCATAATTCATTACCTTGTCGCCAAACTTTTTGGCGCAGTGCATGGTAATAGCGGCAGAAAGCGTGGTTTTACCATGGTCAACGTGACCGATGGTTCCGACATTCATGTGAATCTTTGTCCGATTAAATTTGTCTTTTGCCATTTTGTGTCCTCCTTGCTTTAGACACAGTTACTATTCTCTTTAAACCCGCATACCGCAGGCTTCATTTATATAAAGGGATATATAAGAGGGATACGAACAGAAAGGGAGAACCTATCTTTATCGAACTCCACCTATCCCATCTAATCCGATGGTCGGTTTGGCCGCCGACAAACCCGCCGAACCATTGCCGGCGCCGTTTTGGATACCTTCCGAAAGCTTACAAAACGATTTTCGTCATTTTGTAGTTTTTTGTCAAGTACCCGCGGTTTTTCAAAAAACTCAGGCGGATTAGGAAACCGCTGATTAACTTGACGCTCATCAGTGCTTCCTTAAAACCGCCCCGAAGCAGGAAAAACCAGTATATCGAATTTTTCCTTATCGTGTAAAGGGCTATCTTAAAGAAGTTTTAATTCTTTTGATAGCCTCGCAGTTTTATGCGGTTTCGTTAAAACCCGACAAAACCGCCGGACTTATTACCAGCGATAATGGGCAAATGCCTTGTTTGCCTCCGCCATTTTATGGGTATCTTCCTTCTTTTTGAAGGCAGTACCGGTATTATTATACGCATCCAGCAATTCCGCGGCAAGGCGGTCGCCCATGCCATGACCGGAACGCGCACGGGCCGCATTGATAATCCAGCGCATCCCCAGGGCTTCCCGCCGTGATTCCCGAATTTCCACCGGAACCTGATAAGTCGCCCCGCCAACCCGCCGCGATTTAACCTCGATGATTGGTTTTACATTGTCCAGGGCCTTGAGAAACACTTCAAGCGGCTCTTTATCGGCCTTGGTCTGGAGAATCCCCAGAGCCTCATGAACAAGCCGCAAACTGACGGACCGCTTGCCTTCCCACATCATGCGGTTGACAAATTTGGATACCACCACGCTGTTATAGCGGGGATCCGGGGCTAATTTTCTATCTATCGACTTTTTCTTTCTTCCCATTTGTGTACCTGCCTATGCCTTGGGACGCTTTGCGCCGTATTTGGAGCGCCCGCGCTTGCGATCAGTCACTCCCAGCGTGTCTTTTGCCCCGCGGATAATGTGATAACGCACGCCGGGGAGGTCTTTAACACGCCCGCCGCGGACCAAAACCACTGAGTGTTCCTGCAAATTGTGCCCGATTCCCGGAATATACGCGGTTACTTCGGTTCCGTGGGAAAGCCGCACACGGGCCACCTTCCGCAGCGCCGAATTGGGCTTTTTGGGCGTAACGGTCATAACACGGGTACAAACCCCCCGTTTTTGGGGACAGGAATGGAGGGCCGGAGACTTGGTCTTGGAAGTCACCTGCTGCCGCCCAAAACGAACCAACTGATTAATAGTAGGCATCCGCTCAAAACTCCTTACATTGGACTTATGAGACAACCCGGTTGGTTGTCTCACAAGTCTTGCAGTTTTTCGGCCTACGGCCTGAAAACTGCGATTTTTATATGGAAGTTATTCGGAAACTGAAGTTTTCGAATAACTCTATTAAGCGCCATCAGCATACGGCGCTTGAGAGCATAAAAATCCCCCTCTGAAAAACAAGAGGATGGTACACTTCAAGAAATACCAAAAAATAAAAAAAGAGTCAAGAGGGTTGGGAAAAAATTCAGGTTTTTTTGTGGCGAGCAACCCTGTTATTTTTACCAATACCCTCGTCATACCACCTCAATTTAGCCCACAGATAATCCGCCAAAACCCAGCAGGGGGAGGCGGGCAGGGCGGCAAAACGCTTGTAGAATCCGCCTGTGGAGCCTCCCAGCACCTCCATAACCTGTAAATCGGAATACGAGATGATTACCGCATGGAGGCGCTGGGCTTTTACTGTCCCTACCCTCGTTACCATTTTTCGCTGGTCTCCTCCGGCGGAGAATTCCAAATGTTTTACCGCCCTGCCCGCCTCCCCCTGCCAGATTTTAATCTGTAGGTCAAATTTAGCCCTTCAGGACGGGGTTGTTGATATAAAGCAGGCGCTTCACTACTGTTTTTTTAGAAACCTGAATAGACCGGGGAAAAGGTACTGAACTATTGCACTGCCGATTATGCCGGAAACAACACCAACAATGAACGTCCATGAGTTGAATAAAAAATTAATCTTTTTTGCCCACTGTATTTTTAAAGGGTCAAAAAATTCTTTTTCAAATTCATCTATAAGTCCGGAGACTTCATACCATTTTTCAAAGGCAGCATCAATATCATTTTTACTTTCAAAGGTACGAGCCTCTGTTGCATGGTTGATTATTTCTTTTCTCTTACCCAATAAAGAAGGCAGAAATTTCCCATTATCTACAAAGCGCAAATCTGTTTTCGACTGCAGTAATTTTGTACAATCATCATTATGGTACTTTAGTTTTAACTTAAATGTATCCAATAACCCGCGTTTTAAGTGAGAAAACGCCTTTTCCGCGCAACGATCTTCAGATTCGCCGTCAATGTGGATACGTTTTAGATGATCAAAAGCTGAGTGAATTTCAAACAATAGCTCTACTGGCAGAGTATTGTTTCTTGCCTCAATTTCGCTATATAGGATTTTAACCTTATCATTGTAAAATTGATAAACATCTTTTTCTGTCATTTTGAATGTGCGAGGATTCTGTCAATATCCCTATTTATTTCCTCTGAAGTCCTAATACTATCTCGCAGTACATTCCCACGACCTATTACCGGAAACTTTGTTGTAAAAGTAAATTTACGCTTGTTTTTGTCCACTAGATGAGACCTTAATTCGTCCGGGGAATATTTTCGTATTACCGCAGCAGACAAACCAACCAAATTTTCTACATTCTTTTCAACCGCAAAAAATGACATCGGTGTTCCCCCAATTTAATATAGCTTGTCAAACTTAACAGAAAACTAGCATATATTACAGTGTATGTCAAGTTCGTTTTCTGTTTGTTCAAGTTTGCCGGTGTATTTGACTTTCGCTGATAGTATTGTTAAACACCAACTACCAGCGTACCATCGTTCATACACTTACATTATTTATCGGTAAAAAATTCAGGTTTTTTTGCGTTCGCTGTCCGCAAAGGTTTTTATCACGGTTTTTATGGGGTTAAGAATTTCGAGGGGCAGAATTGCCAAATCGTCCAGCAGGTCCCTGAATTGCAGATAGCCGGAAATGTCGACCGTTTGCCGGTATTCCTTGCCGGTTACCAAATATTCGACTGAAAGGCCGAGAGCGGAAGCAATTTTGACCGCCGCATCCGCAGGCGGCATAGACTGCTGCACCCTTAAATAAGCGTCCAAAGCCCGTTTTTTTATACCCGCTTTTGCGGCAAATTCCTTCTGATTAAGGCCAATGTATTCAATTTCAGAGCGCAATCGCTTTGAAAAATCAGTCATGTAGCGGAAAAATATCATAATTATGTCTTATTGGGCTTGAAAACGCCTAATTATGGGTGTATATTGATATATAGACATAATTATGTCCTTTTATAATTTTTGTAGAAAAAGGAGTTTGTTATGAAAAACCGGAAAATTTCCTCTGTGTTATTTCTTATTGTAATCGCTTTCGGCCTGTTTGCCGCCTGCGGAGAACCTGATGCCACGCCTCAAAAATACACCGTCAGCTTTAACGCCAACGGCGGAAGTCCTGTACCGCAACAGCAGACTGTAGCACAGGGCGGCAAAGTAACCCAGCCGCCCGCCATGAGCAGAAGCGGCTACCGTTTTGGCGGCTGGTACAGCGACGCGGCTTGTACCCACCAATGGAATTTTGCCGCCGATACCGTTAGCGGCAATATCACCCTGTATGCCAGGTGAAATAGTGATACTTACACGGTCAGCTTTAACGCCAACGGCGGAAGTCCGGTACCGCAACAACAGACTGTAGCGCAGGGCGGCAAAGTAACCCAGCCGCCCGCCATGACGAGAACCGGCTACCGTTTTGGCGGCTGGTACAAGGAAGCGGTCTTTACCAACTTATGGAATTTTGCCGCCGATACCGTTAGCGGGAATATTATTTTATATGCCCAATGGGAACCGGGGATTGTTGTTTCCGGCGAAACCCTCGCCGCACAATTACAATGGCTCTACACCAATGCGGAAAGCAACTCCCGTTATTTACTGGAAGTGACTGCTGTCTATGAGGAACTCGCTCCCCAGACTATTTCCTACCCTGGCAGGAGTAATATCACCGTTCAGCTTAAGGGAACCGGAAACGAAAAGATAATTGGTCTATTAGGCACTGGCTCGCTCTTGAGCATAGGGAATGGCGTTACGCTGATTCTGGACGATAATCTTACCCTGGTGGGCAAAAATAATAATACCGCTTCTCTTGTTACCGTAGCATCCGGCGGCAACCTGATTATGAATAAGGGCGCGAAAATTACCGGTAATAGAAATGCCTCCACCCAGTTCTCCGGCGGCGGGGTGTATGTGGCTGGAACCTTCACCATGAACGGCGGGGAAATCACAGGCAATTACTCCAACATCCACGGCGGCGGGGTGTATGTGGCTGGAACCTTTACCATGAACGGCGGGGAAATCTCCGGTAATACCGCATCCAACTCCTACGGCGGCGGGGTGTATGTGTATAGTGGAACCTTTACCAAATCGGGCGGAACCATTACCGGCAACGGTACGGTGAACGGCAATAGTGCGAGATCCGGCGGAAATGCGGTGTATGTGGATTCCAGTCCTGTTAAGCGCCGGGAAAGTACCGCCGGGCCGGAAGTGAACATGGATTCGAGAATAAGCGGCGCGGCGGGGGGATGGGAGGATTAGGGATAACTGTAAACAGTTGGGCGGATGGGAATAAAACGGCTTCGCCGTTTTATTCTCCGAAGTTTTGCAAAGCAAAACTTCAGGAAGAGGTAATAAATGAAGGATTCTGGGCGGGAGTTTTGCGCGGTTCCGGGACGCGCGGTGCCAATGGCGCACCGGACTTTGTATGAAGGACGGGAGAGAATGTAAAGGAATAACAACACAAGTTGTTGAGGAGAAAAGAATGGAAAATCAGTACATTGAACATTTTGAAAATTATAATGAGATGATCCGTCTTTATTCAAATAATTCATTCGCTTATCTTTGTAGAGGATTAGCTTACATAATGATAAGCCAATATGATAATGCCATAAATGATTTTTGTATGGCAATTAAAATCGATCCAGACAATCCTTTCTCCTATTATTTTTGGGGACGGGCATATTGGTTTTCTGGTCAAGTAGAGCAAGCAAAAAAAGATACACAAAAAGCCATTGAGATAGCACCAGATATTAAATTTGCAAAAAGTGCATTGGAGGAATATGACGGTAATTCATAATTGATAATTCGGAAGTGAAACACATTATCATGCGTGAGGTGTCAACATTGCAGTCAGGATTTCGGCAAACCCGGTTTATTCGATTTAACTGGTTTTTTGATTTTTAATGTTTCGTATTCACTGGAAGTTAAAGGTCTGCCAAGCGTTTGAGCAAGCTCAATAGCTTTTCGATTGTCATATTTCAGTATATCAGGATTGGTATTTACCAGTATTAATTTTTTAGCCATTGTTTTTTCCTTTTAAATATTTGTTAATCAAGGCTTTGCTGGCTCTCGTGTCAAAATACAAGCGGTTTCCGAATAGAACTTGCGCTCCATATTTTTCCACATAATGATCAATTAATATGGTTTTGCTGTCAAACACCACAAAACCTTCAAATCCGGCATCCAGTGAATCTTTCGCAACGTAAGCAAAAAGCGTACCCGCGATATTATCAATTTTCCTGTTTTTACCGATATTTTCAGGAGCTAACTCAATGCGATAAATGATGTTATACAATGAACTCGGTACTTCTTCAAACTCAACTAAGCCTTGTATTTTTTCATTCTCTAAATATGCTATTTTTTGTGAAATAGC
>JAIRRB010000036.1 GCA_031256195.1 Treponema sp. | reverse complement strand
ACCTATTACCATTTTTACAGATACACCAGATTCAGCAGATTCATATCGGGAGTATCGTTGGGAATTTTCATTCTGTTATCAGACAATAATAATGACCACACCACAATACTCCATGAATATGGGCATAGTATCCAGTCTCGGTATCTTGGCTGGCTGTACCTTCCAGTTATCGGCATATACTCTGCGGTATTTTGTAATCTATGGGATCGCTGGTTTCACCGGTCATGGACAAGTAGGCATAGAAAAAAGTGGTATTACAGCCGCTGGAGCGAAGCCTGGGCTGATAAATTGGGCAGAGTAGAACGGGAATAAGTTCATTTACAGTTATAATTTACAGTTCATAATGGGTTATAATCAATAAACATACAGCGAACTTGATTTTGGGCCGTTGCTGCCGGCGGTTACTTTGAAACAGGAGCAAGCGTAAGATGGTAGCCAAGGGAACGCGCCACTTTGTCAAAGGTACTGATACGCGGATCGCCGCCTTTTGCAAAGGAGCGGTAGAGACCGGCACGGTCAACGCCGGTAGTGCGGGAAACCGCCAGCATACCCCGCGCCTTTGCCGCAACCCCCAAAGCATGGGCAAGCAGGCTGGGATCAGTGTCGTTTTCAGCCTCGACAATGGAAGCTTCCACAAATGCCTGTATATCTTCTTCGGTTTTAAGTTCTTCGTAAATATTCCATTTAGTTGTTTTCATTTATATAATCTCCTTTGCCAGTTTATGGGACTGCTTAATGTCAGCCTCCTGTGTACGCTTGTCCCCTCCACAAAGGAGAAAAACAATCCGGTTATCGCGAATGGTAAAGTACAGCCGGTATCCGGGACCGTGATCTATCCGCATTGCCCGAATTTCTCCGCCTTCGGGAGACCAATCGCCAAAGTTCCCCAAACCTGCACGTTCAATTCTGGCCTTAATTCGCGCTCTTGCCTGATTGTCCTTCAAACCGTGAAACCATGTACTAAAAGTTTCGGTTTGCTCAATCTCATACACATTTCCATTGTAGATTATTCTCTACAGCCTGTCAACATTGAAAGCTATCCAATTTCGTACTACCGCACATGGAGACGCAATGAAAAACCATAAACCGGTAACAACAGCCCTCACCTTGCTCCTGCTTTTTACCGCGGCAGGCGCCCCTGCCCAAACGGTTTCTCTTGACACTGCGCTCAGCGGCGCGGCGGATGAATTGTCCCGCAATGTGGACAGGGGCAGCGCGGTTGCGGTATTGTCTATGCGCTCTGATTTTCCCCGCATGGCGGCGTATATTATCGACGAAATAACATCGTCCCTTGTTAACCAACGCCGGTATACCGTAGTTGACCGCTCACAGCTTGACATCATCCGGCAGGAAGAACAGTTTCAGCTTTCAGGCGAGGTCAGCGACGAGTCGGCGCGGGCTATCGGTAAAAAGCTGGGGGCGCAGCTTATTATTATCGGTTCGTTTGAGCCTGTAGGAAATTATCACCGGCTCATGCTGCAGATGATTGAAGTTGAAACTGCCGCCATTCTGGAAACATATTCCGCAAATATCCGCAACGATCAGCTTGTTATGTCATTGCTGGGAAACGGCGAAGTGCTGGCGGAAATGCCGGTTTACTCCGATTTTACCAACGGCCAGCGCTGGGGAACGGGAGCGCTCAATATGTTCATACCGGGTCTTGGCTCATACATTATTATGCGCGATATTGCCGGCGGCTCAATTCATGTGGGGCTGATAGCCATCGGAGGCATATTTGCCTATTGGGGCGCAACAGACGCCCATTTCACGGTTAACAGCCAAAAATATTCCATGAAACTTCCCGGATTAATCGCAGGTTCGGCGTTTTTGCTGGGCGGGACGGTTTTCAATATTACCCGCTCCGCCTTTTATCATAAACCACGCCCCCAAACAGCATCATTTATTGCCCCCGAATCATGGAATATCGCGGTTTTGCCCGGCTCTCTTGTATGGACATTAAGGTATAAATAATCCTGCCCCCCTTGACAAAAGACCATACAGGGTCAATGATATATACATCAGGAGGCTATATATGAAAAAGGTATTATTGTGCGCTGCGGTATTATTTTTCGCCTTCACGGCGGCGGTTTTTGCCGGTCGTATGGAGATAGAAGCAGCTATCAAATCATACGAGGACATTGTGGTTGAGGCGGAAAATCTGTCTCAAAAAGCATTGATTGTTGAAGCTGATTTCTCTGCTTTGGAAGAGAGAGGAAAGGCTGCTGAAGCAAAGATTGATGTGGTTCAAAATGAAATGGAATGGTTGATTCAGGATGCCAAACAGTCGGCAGGACTGAGGGCCCGGTTTAATCAGGCAATCGCAACAATGATGAAAAACCTGTTGAGGTATTAAAAGATTGGTATATGCCTAAAACGGCATATACTATCATGATAAACGCTTGTTGAAACGGCGGTTTATCTCCAAAATAGCTGGCGGGAAGTCTCTATGCCGATAAAAATACCCAGAGCGTTGCCAGCGTGTGATGCCCTAAGCCGGGAGCGGGTTTTTGTAATAACCGATGACCGCGCCCGGCAGCAGGACATTCGTCCGCTCAGGGTAGGTATTGTCAACCTTATGCCTACCACGGTGGATACCGAAACTCAGTTATTGCGGCTTCTGGGCAGCAGCCCCCTACAGGTGGATATTACCTTTCTGCGGATGGGCAGCCATGAATCAAAAAACGCCCCCCCCGGACATCTGGAAAAATTCTACATCAGCGCGCAGGAAATAATCTCTCTGGATATTCGTTTTGACGGCCTTATCATTACCGGCGCGCCGGTAGAAACCCTGCCCTTTGAAGAAGTTGATTATTGGGATGAACTCGTACGGGTTATTGATTATTCGGGGGAAAAAGTTTTTTCTACCTTGCACATTTGCTGGGGAGCGCAGGCGGGATTGTACCGCCGCTACCATATTCCCAAAAAACCGCTGGACAAAAAACTGTTCGGTATTTTTCCCCATGCGGTAAATGAACAGTACCATGTTTTGTTCCGCGGCTTTGACGATGAATTCCTCGCCCCGCAGTCCCGGCATACGGCCAGCGACCGCGCCGCAATCGCCGCCGAACCATGCCTGACGATACAGTCCGAAACCGCCGAAGCGGGCGTTTTTATCGCCACCGCCCGCGGGGGACGTGAGGTTTATGTTACCGGCCATCTGGAATATGATTCCCTGACATTGGACCGGGAATACCGCCGCGATGTGGCGAAGGGACTGTCCATAGAGCCGCCGCAAAATTACTACCCTGATAACGATCCGTCAAAAGCGCCGGTAGTCCGCTGGCGCGCCCATGCCAATTTGTTTTTCAACAACTGGCTTAACTATGTGTATCAGGAAACTCCGTTTGATCTGCAAACCATGTAATTAAGGAGGTTATCGAATTATGGAAAAGAAAACATTAACGGTAGAAGGAATGTCCTGCGATCATTGTGTAAAGACGGTAAAAAACGCCCTTGGCGGCTTTGCTGGCGTTGCGGATATTGCGGTCAGTCTGAAAGACAAAACAGCGTCTTTTGGTTACGATCCCGCCCAAACGCCGCTTGAAACCATTAAAGCCGCACTAACCGATCAAGGTTATGAAGTAACTGAATAGCGGCAGTAACGCTGAACGCGGGGATTAAAATGTTCCCGCAGCAGCGCCCGCGCAAAATGTCCCTGTCCGGCAGGAAGGTCTATAATAACCACAGAATTTTTTTCGCTGTCCGCCTGTTCCAAAAGGCGGGCCAGCAGGGCCTTGCCCAAACCAAGCCCCCGGTATTCAGCCTGCACCTCCACGGCGCAGATACGGAGAGCGGTATCACTGCGGACGGCGCTGATGTATCCGGCAAATTCACCCCCCGCGGTTTCCGCCACACAACATATATCGCCGGGAAAAACCCATTCGGCCATACCGGCAAAAACTGCGGCGTTTACCGCTTTTTCGGCATCGTCCGCGCCCAGGCAGGCAAGGTGCAGTTCCTGCGCCACAGCGCTGTCCTGCGTCATACCCTGACGGAAACGGAAATCTTCCAGCGCAAGGCCGGCTATATCTTCCGGCTCCTCACCGATAAGCTCCAGCCCCCAGACTTCCCGCAAACTGTTGTACCATGAAATCACCTCACGTTTCATTTCGCGGTCTTTGTAGCCAAACCAGAGTTTTTCCGCTTCAGGATACCGGGTCAGCGTATCCTTAAAAGCGCGGAAAACCCCCCGGCCCCGGTCAAGCGCGGCGGAAAGTTCCTCCCGCACCAGAGCATTGTGAAGCCCGGCGGTAAAATGTTCCATCAGCCTGAATCCTTCGGAAGGCCCCCAATCCGGCAGGGGAACATAGCGGCTGTCATTACTGTCCGCTTCCCCGTCATCCATGTTAATGACAATCCCTTCCTGGGCATCCAGCACAAATTCGCCGCTCTGGTCTTCCATGTAGAAGATAATTTCATCAATTAATGTCTGATTCAGCTCAAACTGCATACCTGTATGGTATTCCAAAACGGGTGATTTGTGAACAGCGGACTTCGATTGTAGGCAAAACCGCCAAAAGGGAATATTATCTCTTGTATGGAAGCAATGAAACGAACTATCGACTGCGGATGTTTAAGAAAAGCCGATGCGGGCCGGACGGTTATTTTGAACGGATGGGTAAACCGCAAGCGCGACCACGGCGGTATTTTTTTTATCAATATGCGGGACCGTTACGGCATTACCCAGGTAACGGTTGATACTACAACAGTTGATACAACCGGTAATCAGGCAGGTCTTGCGGATATATGCGCGGAACTGCATAACGAATTTTGTATTGCCGTTGAAGGAACGGTGCGTCCCCGTCCGGACGATATGGTAAACCCCGCGATGGCCACCGGCGAAATTGAAGTGCTGGCCTCAAAAATAACAATACTTAACCGCTGCGAAACATTGCCGTTTCAGGTTGATGAGGAAACCAACGCCGGCGAAGACCTCCGCCTGAAATACCGCTACCTTGATCTCCGTTCCGCGGCAATGCAAAACCGTATTCGTCTGCGCAGTCAGGTGACATTCGCCGTGCGCGAGTGGATGACAGCTAACGATTTTTATGAGATTGAAACCCCCACTTTTATCCGGTCAACGCCGGAAGGGGCGCGGGATTATCTGGTGCCTTCACGGCTGTATCCGGGAAAATTTTACGCCCTGCCCCAGTCGCCCCAACTGTACAAACAGCTTTTAATGGTATCCGGTTTTGACAAATATTTTCAGATTGCCCGCTGTTACCGCGACGAGGATGCGCGGGGCGATCGTCAGCCGGAATTTACCCAAATCGACATTGAAATGTCTTTTGTGGGCAGGGATGACGTTCTTGCCATGACCGAGGGAATGCTCGCCCATGTGTTCAAAAAAACCCTCGGCGTTGACCTGCCGCCGCATTTCCGCCGTCTGACCCATGAAGAAGCAATGGAACGCTACGGCACGGATAAGCCCGATCTGCGCTTTGATATGCCCTTGCAGGATTTTGCCCCTTATGTTGAGGCAGGCGGCTTTCAGGCGTTTAAGGACGCCCTTGCCCAGGGCGAAACCGAACGGCAGCAGGCGGCGGCAAAACATATTACCGTTACAGGCGGCGGGGTAAAGGCGCTGGTGGTAAAAGGCAGGGCGGATTATTCCCGCAAACAAATTGAAGAACTGGAAGCCCACGCAAAAATTTACAAAGCCCGCGGCATGGCCTGGATGAAAGTTACTGTAGATGGCGTTCTGGAAGGTGGCGTTGCCAAATTCTTTACCGAAAACGCGGGCCAAATCATCAGCGGGCTGGGCGCCGCGCCGGGCGACCTTATTCTTATAGTGGCGGATTCCCGGCGCAGCGTTGCCAATACCGCCCTGGGCGCGGTGCGTTCCAAACTGGGCAAAGACCTTGGCCTGGGCGATACGGGTAACCGTTTTGAATTCGTGTGGATTATTGATTTTCCCCTGTTTGAATTTAACGAGGAAGAAAACCGCTGGGAGGCGGCGCATCATCTGTTCAGTTGGCCGCAGGAAAAATATCACGCAACGCTGGAAAGCGACCCCGGCGCGGTAAAGGGCGACCTGTACGACCTGGTGTTAAACGGCTATGAACTTGCATCCGGCTCCATTCGTATCCACGATCCGGTTTTACAGCAGAGGATTTTCAGCATCGCCGGTTTTGATTCTGCCGAAGCGGAAAAAAGGTTCGGTTTTTTAACCGGCGCGTTCAGGTACGGCGCTCCGCCCCACGGCGGCATTGCGCCGGGGCTGGACCGGCTGGTTATGCTCATGGCCGCACAGACTTCGATAAAAGAAGTTATCGCCTTCCCCAAAAATTCATTTGCCGAGGGCCTGATGGATGACAGCCCCGGCGAAATCGACCAAAAGCAGCTTGATGAATTGCGAATAACGATACGGAAAGAAAACAAAACGTAAACAACCCCGCTTTGAAAGGCAGGTTATTCCGTATACTGCGCCTGGTACAATTCGTAATAGCGGCCTTTCATCGCCATCAATTCATCATGGGAGCCATGTTCTACAATCCGCCCGTCACTGATAAACATAATCCGGGTACAGTTGCGAATCGTTGAAAGCCGGTGGGCGATAATAAACGAAGTGCGGCCATTCATCAGTGTCTGAATGCCTTCCTGCACCAGTTGTTCCGTGCCGGTGTCAATACTGCTGGTGGCTTCGTCCAGAATTAAAATCCGCGGATTGGAAATAAGGGTGCGGGTAAAGGCCAAAAGCTGCCGCTCGCCCTGGGAAATGCCGCCGCCCCGCTCGGTAACGGGGGTGTTGTAACCCTGGGGCAGTTTTTCGATAAAGCGCTGGGCGCCGATAAGTTCCGCGGCGGCGTGGATTTCCTCGTCCGTGGCGTCCAGTTTGCCGTAGCGGATATTGTCGGCTATCGTGCCCGTAAAAAGAAAACTGTCCTGCAGCATGATACCCATTTGACTTCGCAGGGAATCGAGCGTTACCTGCATAATATCCTGACCGTCAATTAAAACCTGGCCTTCCTCAATATTGTAAAACCGCGAAAGCAGATTCGCAATCGTGGTTTTGCCCGCGCCGGTCGGCCCGACAATGGCGATACTCTCACCGGGGTGGCCGTCAAAACTGACATTGTTCAGCACCTTGTGCTGCCCGTCGTAACTGCAACTGACATTTTTAAATTCAACATGGCCGCGGACAAAGGGAAACACCACCGCGTTGGGGGCGTCCTGTATCGTTATCGGTTCGGCAATGGTATCGAAAATCCGGTCCAGATACGCCATCGCGGTAACAAAAGTGTTGTAAATATTCGCCAGATTAATAATCGGCTGCCAGAAGCGCCATGCGTAATTGCCCATCACCAGCAGCATACCGAAACTTGCCATGGGGTTCATCCAGTAAGCGCCGGTGACATACAAAAAAGAAAAAACCAGCTGCGCGATGGTCTCAACGGAAAACCACACGGTATTTGAAATATAAATCGCCCGCATCCATTCAAAATTGCGCTCCCCGGTAAGGGTATTCATTATCCCCAGGTTTTTTTTCTGACGGTCAAAAGCCTGAGTAACATTAACCCCGTCAATGGATTCCTGAATGTAGGCGTTAAGGTTGGCGTTTTTGTTGGAAACCCGCTGCCAGGCGCGGCGCTGTTCCGGCTTAATGGTAAACATAAAAATAATCAGGGGGGGCAGCCCCAAAATAATAATCAGCGCCAGTTGGGGACTTACCTTAAACATAAAGAAAATAATAAAAACAATATTGAGAACTTCAATAACAAAGTTGATGATTCCGTTGGAAAGGGCGTCGGAAACGTTGTTCACATAGGGCACGACCCGCACAAAAATTTTTCCGTGGGGCCGACTGTCGTAAAAACTAAAGGCGAGTTTTTGAAGATGAGAAAACAAATCGTAACGTATATCGTGGATAATACCGGCTCCGGCGCGGGCGACCAGAACATTGCGAATCGTTCCCAGTCCGATGCTGATAACAATGGATGCGCCCAGACAGGCCGCCATTAACAGCAGCAGCCGGAAATCTTTGGCGGGAACCGCCACATCCAGCGCGTGTATGATAAAAAGGTTCCCCGAAAGGCCGACCAAATTTTCCATAGCGCTTAACAGCAGGGACAGCTTCAAATGCCCCTGGGCTTTTGCAATATACCCCAGGCAGCGTTTAACATTAAAAAGGCTGACCTTTTCGTCCAGATATTCGTCAACATCATAGCGATTTCGTTCTTTGGAAGGGCGTTCTGTAGAACGGCGTTCTTTGGTAACCTGCGCCTGTTTGTGCCGCTTCATTTACCGCCCTCCCCGCCTGCATCCATCCGCATATCGTTTTGCAGACTCCAGATACGGTGATAAAACCCCCGCAGGGCAAGCAGTTCGCTGTGGGTTCCCCGTTCTATAATGCGGCCCTTGTCCATAACGAGGATTAAATCCGCCCCCCTGAACGATGAAATCCGCTGGGCTATAATAATTTTTGTGCAGGTAAAATCAAGGTTACGCAGTTGATTCTGAATGTACTGTTCGGTCTCGCTGTCCACCGATGATGTGGTATCGTCCAGAATCAGAACCGCCGGCTTAACCGCCAGCGCGCGGGCCAGGGCAATCCGCTGCCGCTGTCCGCCGCTTAAGCCCACGCCGCGTTCACCAACCAATGTCTCATAGCCTTCGCTCATGCTGCCTATAAAGCCGTCGGCATCCGCCTGAACCGCCCGTCGGCAAATTGACTCATCATCAAGTTCCGGTCTGCCGTAGGCGATGTTTCCCCCGACCGAATCGGAAAACAGAAACACATCCTGCATGGCGATGCCTATGTGCCGCCTGAGGGAAGATAGCGTATAACGTCTGACATCAAGGCCGTCCAGCAGGGTCTGGCCACAGTCCGGTTCAAGAAACCGGGACAAAAGGCTGATAAGGGAAGTTTTTCCCGCTCCGGTGCTGCCGAGTATCCCAATGGTTGACCCCGCTTCAGCCGTAAAACTGATGTGTGACAGAACACCGGTTCCGTTAATGGAAAGGCTGACATCCCTGAACTCAATTTTTCCGGCGGGCCGCCGCGCAAGTTCCACCGCATCCGGCGTATCGCCTATACCCTGAGGGGCTTCTATCACTTCGCGAATCATTTCCCCCGAAGCGGTATACCGTTCCATGTCCGCCAGCAGCGGCCCCAACATGCGCAGAGGGCCAGCCAGCGCCCAGGTAAGAGAGGAAAACGCCAAATACTGGCCCTTGGTCAGCCAGCCCCTCATCAGAAAATAGCCGCCCACCACCAGCGTTATAATGATAAGCAACTGGCTTGCCGTTTCCAGCAGGGGCTGATATTTGGCGACAATCAGGGCATTGCCGCAGCTTGTATCCCGGAATTCCGCGTTGAATTTTTCAAAATGCCCTTTTTCGTATTCTTCGCGGGCAAAGGCTTTTACCACGCGATTGCCGTCAATATTTTCCGTTACCGCGGTTCCCAGTTCGGTAAGTTTTTGCCTCAGTAGTTGAAAACGGGGCCGCAGTCGTTTTTTGAACCGGTGGCTGATATACAAAATAAAGGGAGTTACCGCCCCCAGACACAGGGCAAGCCGCCAGTTGATAATCATGTAAAACGTAAAAACGGAAATAAACAACACTACCGCATCTACAAACTGGTAGGAAACCCAGGCAAGAGTATGCCGCAAACGGTCAAGGTCCTGGGTCATGCGGGTCATCAGGTTTCCTGTAGGGAAGCGTCCCAAAAAGCGGCGGTCCTGATGCTGAACCGTTTCGTACATATCGCGGCGTATGCCGGTCATGACTGCGGTACTGGATTTTTCCATCATAATCACCATAAGGTAACGCAGGGAAATTCGGGTAAGCTGAACGGCCATCATGGCTGCCAGCAGGGGAATCAGGGGAGCGGTATTCTGCGGAGTGATTACTTCGTCAATAAGCCTCTGGGCAAGCATGGGATTGATTATCCACATTGCGGCGCTTACCGCGGACAGAATGAGCCCCGTCAAAAAAACGGCGCGTCTTCCTTTCATGTAGTTCCATATCCATTGCAGCTGCGACATTCAATCCGCCCGGTTACCCTTT
>JAIRRB010000018.1 GCA_031256195.1 Treponema sp. | reverse complement strand
GCCTCAATAACCTGATCGGTAATTTCCGCGCATTTCATCCAGGGACGCTGCTCAAAGGGAATGACATCGCTTTTTATTTCAACATAATTTTCCAGCTTGTCATTGAATTTGCCGGTGCGGTTGCCGTTGAAAAAGTAGGTGACATGGCCGTACTTTTGCGTTTCGGAAATTGCCAGAGTCCGCACGCCGGTAGCCGCCAGATACTCGCCCATGGTACGGTCGATGGAAGGCGGGCTGACCAGGTAGCGCCGGGGAACGTGCAGGTCGCCGTCGTATTCCATCATGCCCGCATAGCAAATGCGCGGGCGGCGTTTGCGGTCAAATTTGGTGAAATTATCTTCTTCAAAAGCGGCGGTTATTTCCAGAGCGCGGTCGCCGCGGAAATTAAAGTACACCAGTGAGTCGCCGTCCTCAATAGTACCGATAGGCTTATTATTTTCAGCAATGACAAATTCCTTTAAGTCCTGATCGATGATGCCGGGAATTTCTTTACGGTAGGTTTCTACCGCTTCACGCGCCGAGGTAAACTGCCGCGCTGTTCCCAGTACATGACAATGCCAGCCCCGCTCAACCATCGACCAGTCGGCGCCGTAACGGTCCATGGTGATCCACATGCGCCCGCCGCCCGAACCGATTTTTGCGTCAAAGCCATCGGTACTCAGTTCTTTCAAAAATGTTTCAAAAGGATCAACATAATCCAGGGCGCTGGTTTCGCCTACGTCCCGTCCGTCAAACAGGGTGTGAATCCGCACCCGTTTGACTCCTTCTTTTTTCGCCTGCCGGATCATTGCCTTGAGGTGGTCCAAATGGCTGTGTACATTGCCGTCAGAAAAAAGCCCCAAAAAGTGCAGGGTAGGGGAGCGTCCCGCGCCGTTTTTTACATTGGCGGCAATTTCCTTCCACGCGGAACCTTCAAACATGGCTCCCGTTTCGATGGATTTGGACACCAGCGCCGCCCCCTGATTAAACACCCGTCCGCAGCCCATCGCGTTGTGCCCCACCTCGCTGTTGCCCATATCCTCATCAGAGGGCAGCCCTACGGCGGTTCCGTGCGCCTTGAGTTTGGTATGGGGGCATTTTGCCTGAAGCGCCGTCAGATTATACATCTTTGAATCGGCAACCGCGTCGCCTTCCCGGTATTTGCCGTAGCCAACGCCGTCCATAATAACCAACACCACCGGCCCGCGCCGGCCTTTCCACGAAGAATTTTTTTTCAGGGCTTCCATGTTTACTCCTTTTTGCTTCTATGTTATTTTTTTGGAAAAATTGTTTCCATCGGAATTGCGAAATCGGGAAATATCGTTGACTGCAGAGTGTCATTAATCCGCAGGATGCGCGTTTGGTAACGTTCATCTTTAAGGTCGTATATTTCAACAAGCTTTTCTTCAGGATCGATAACCCAGTATTCCCGAACCCCGGCATCCAGATAGAGATTCAGTTTGCGGTGCATTTCAATGGCGGTATTGGACGGGGAAAGAATCTCTATCACCAAATCCGGCGCGCCCTGACAGCCCTCCTCTCCCAGTTTTTCAGGATCGCAGACAACCACCAAATCCGGCTGAACAACCGTGTCATCGCTCTCGTCTTCTTCGTAAAACAGCCGGACATCAAAGGGCGCCGCAAAGGGTTGGCAAGGTTTATCCTGAAAATGATTGAACAACGCGGCGGATAGAATCATACTTATTTGCTGATGTTCGGTATTGGGCGCGGACATGGCATAAGCGGCACCGTCAATCAATTCAAAACGCTCACCGGGCTTGAGTTCCCAGTCCCGGTAATCAGCGTAAGTCCACTTACGTTCTTCCTCATATACTTCAGCCGGGTCAGACATAATTGCTCCTGTTTTACCAGTTGTTCGGAAACTACGTACCAAAGGTACGATGTTTCTGAACAACTTCCATATAAGAATCGCAGTTTTACAGGCCGTAGGCCGAAAAACTGCAAGACTTGTGAGGGAACCAACCGGGTTCCCTCACAAGTCTACTGTAGCGTACAGCGGCGGAAAAGTAAACAGCCCGCCGCGCATCATTGAACATTTCTACCGGTATTCTTCCCAAGCTTTAATCTCCAATGTTGTCACGCCATTCCGCCGTGTATTTACCAGCGCATCAATAAATTCTTTTGCGACTTTAATGTTGGTAAACAGGGGAATGTCAAAATCAACCGCCATGCGCCGGATGATGTAATCGTTTTTTAGTTCCGTTTCGCGGTTGTTTTTGGGAATGTTAATGATTATGTCAACTTCGCGGCGTTTGATAAAACCGGCGATGTTCGGCTCTTTTGATTCCAGCGGCCAGTTAAGGGCCTGTATGGGAATGTCGTTAGAGCCAATAAACCTTGCCGTGCCGCGGGAACCGTACAGTTCGTAGCCCATTTCCACGAGTTTGCGGGCCGAGTCCAGAAAGTCAAATTTGTTTTCAATGGGGCCGGTAGAAAGAAGTACTCTGGGGGCGCGTTTTCCCTTTTTGTGCGGGATACGGTAACCTACGGAAAGCAGCGCTTTGATGAAGGCGTCGGAAAGATCGCTGCCAATACAGCCCACCTCGCCGGTACTGGCCATCTCAACACCGGAAACCGGATCGGCCCCGTGCAGGCGGGAAAAGCTGAACTGGGCGGCCTTTACCCCCACCCATTTCAGTTCCAGCGCTGAAACCGATGACTTTTCTACCGGTTCATCCAGCATGGCTTTTACCGCCATTTCAATCATGTTGACACGGCTCACTTTTGAGCAGAAGGGGAAGCTGCGGCTGGCCCGCAGATTGCACTCGATTACCTGCACATGACCCCGCTGGGCAAGAAATTGAATGTTAAAGGGGCCGGTAATATCCAGGGCTTCGGCAATCTGCCCGCTTATCCGCCGGATTTTTCTGATTGTTTCGATATACAGGCGCTGGGCGGGCAGTACCACCGTCGCGTCGCCTGAATGAACCCCGGCGTTTTCAATATGCTCGCTAATGGCGTGAAAGAGAATCTCCCCTCGCCGGGCCACCGCGTCAATTTCAATTTCTTTGGAGTTTTCAACAAACTTGGAAATTACCACCGGATGTTCCGCCGAAACATCTGAGGCAAGGCTCATAAATTTTACAAGGCTCTGATCGTCCCAGGCGACATTCATCGCCGCGCCGGACAGCACATAACTGGGCCGTATCAGCACCGGATAGCCCGCATCTGCGGCAAAAGCCTTTGCCGAGGCAAACGAGGTCAGTTCTTTCCATTTGGGCTGTTCGACTCCCAGTTTATCCAGCAGGGCGGAAAATTTATTGCGGTCTTCGGCCATGTCGATTGATTGGGGGCTGGTTCCGTAAATGAGCGTTCCCGCCGCAAAAAGTTTAGTCGCCAGGTTGTTGGGAATCTGTCCGCCCATTGAAAGAATAATCCCGTCGGGCCGCTCCCGCTCGTAAATGTCCATAATCCGCTCAAGGGTCAACTCTTCAAAGTAAAGCCGGTCGCACATATCGTAATCGGTGGAAACCGTTTCGGGATTGCAGTTCACCATAATCGAATAACGGCCAAGTTTACGCGCCGTTTCCACCGCGTTGACGCAGCACCAGTCAAATTCAACGCTGCTCCCGATGCGGTAAGCTCCCGATCCCAGTACCATGACACCGCGTCCGGCAGGATTTACATCGTCCACCGGAATCCCGCCGCCTGAACCTGATGTTCCGGCGTAACCTGCGGTTCCGTAGGTCATATACAGGTAATTGGTTTTTGCCGGATACTCCGCCGCCAGAGTATCGATTTGCTTGATTGCGGGCAGGATTCGGTATTCTTCCCGCAGGCCGCGCACTTCCATTTCAGATAACCCGATAAATTGTCCTATTCGGGCATCGGAAAAACCCAGCCGTTTTGCGCAGGCAAGTAAATAGGGGGTAGGGACGTTATCCCTGATGCCCGATCCCGCTTTCCCCACTTCCCTCAATTCGCACTCTGTCGCAAACGCATTGGCTATTTTATGCAAAAACCATTTGTCAATTTTGGTGAGTTTGTAAATCTTGTCAACGCTCCAGCCTTCGGCAAGGGCGCGGTAAATTACAAATATTCGCCGGTCAGTAGGTTTGGACAGCGCATCGCGGATTTTGGCGTTAATGTTGCCCTTTTCAGAAAAACTGCCGCCGCAGAGAGCGTCATCGCCGGCAAGGCCGGGTGCGCCGGCGCCGGTCATGCGGAGGGCCTTCTGTAAGACTTCCTCAAAACTGCGGCCTATGGACATAACTTCGCCGACTGATTTCATTTCGGAGCCAATGCGGAGGTCTACATTTTTGAATTTTGCCAGGTCCCAGCGAGGGACTTTCAATACGATGTAGTCAACTGACGGTTCAAAACATGATTTGGTGACGCGGGTGACCCTGTTTTCAATTTCGGTTAACGAATAGCCCAGGGCGATTTTTGCCGCTACCATTGCCAGAGGATAGCCGGTTGCTTTGGAAGCAAGGGCGGAACTGCGGGACAGGCGGGCGTTGACTTCGATGATGCGGTAATCTTCAGAAAAGGGATCGAAGGCATACTGGATGTTACACTCGCCCACAATGCCCAAATGACGCACAACGTCAATGCCGATTTTTCTGAGTTTTTGGCACTCGGAATCGCTTAACGTTTGAACAGGAGCGACCACCATGCTTTCCCCGGTATGTATCCCCATTGGGTCAACATTTTCCATGCTGCAAACGGCAATGCAGTTGTCGCAGGCGTCCCGCACTATTTCAAACTCAATTTCTTTCCAGCCGCCGAGCCATTCTTCCACCAGCACCTGGGGCGCGGCGGCCAGTTCGCTGGTACGGGCAAAGGCCCGGTCACAGCGGCGGCGCAGTTCCGCCTCGTTGCGGCATAAGCCTGAACCTGCGCCGCCCAGAGCAAAGGCGACACGGACCATTACCGGATAGCCGATTTTTTCCGCCGCTTTGAGCGCGGCGTCGGTTTTGGTAACGGCGGCGCTGCGGGGGGTTAATGCGCCGATTTCGTCCAGCCGTTTTACAAACAATTCGCGGTCTTCGGTATCTTCGATGGTTTTAACCGGCGTACCCAGCACCTTCACCCCGTATTCGCCTAACGTACCGTTCCGGTCAAGGGCGACGCCGCAGTTCAGGGCGGTCTGTCCGCCGAATGCAAGCAGGAGGCCGTCGGGTCTTTCCTTTTCGATAACCTGCCGTACATATTCAGGCGTTATGGGAAGAAAATAGGTTGCGTCCGCCATGCCTTCGCTGGTCTGAATGGTGGCGATATTGGGATTGATTAAAACGCTTTTAATACCTTCTTCACGCAGGGCTTTCAGGGCCTGAGAGCCGGAATAGTCAAATTCTCCGGCCTGCCCAATCTTGAGCCCGCCGGAACCAAGAACAAGAACCTTGTGAAGTGAAGAACGGGAAGCGGATTGTGTTTTCATTTTTGAGCCTCTTTTATCTGTTCAATAAAATGGTCGAATACAAATTCAGTGTCACGGGGGCCGGGACAGCCTTCAGGGTGGAACTGTACCGCCTGAAAGGGATTTTTTGCGGAGCGGATTCCCTCGATAGTGCCGTCATTGGCATTGATGAACCAGGGTTCCCAGCCGCGGGGAAGCGTGTCGCCGCGCACCGCATAGCCGTGATTCTGGCTGGTGACATAGCAGCGGTCTGTACCGGCTTCAACGCAGGGCTGATTCTGCCCCCGGTGTCCGTAGGGGAGCTTGTAAGTGTCCGCTCCGGCGGCCAGCGCCATAATTTGGCTGCCCAAACCAATTCCAAAAACAGGCTGTTCCTGAGCGAACGCTTTGCGTATAACCGCTATGGTTCTGCCGCAGTCTTTGGGATCGCCGGGGCCGTTGGAAAGAAAAATACCGTCATATTCAATGCCGCTTAAATCATGATTCCACGGAACACGGATTACTTCTGCGTCCCGCGCCAAAAGGCAGCGGATAATGTTCGCCTTGACCCCGCAGTCGACCAAAACAATTTTGAGCCGTTTGCCTGCGCCGGATTTGCCCTTCGTGTTTTTCGGAACAAATGTTTTAACTTCGTTATGAGAAACATCCGCCGCAGGATTGATTACAGCGCCGGAATTAAAGGTAACATCGCGGCTGCCATCAACCAGAATTTTTCCCCGCATAACACCGCGTTCGCGCAGGCGCACGGTAAGGGCGCGGGTGTCAATGCCGTAAATACCCGGCGTATTTCCCTTTTCAAGCCATGCGGCCAAAGTAGAGCCTGATGCATAATGGCTCGGCTGTTCGCAGAGTTCACCTACTACATAGCCCGCCGCCTGAATATGTTCCGATTCCAAATGAAGCGGAATCCCCTGTTCATCAAAAAACGGCTCGCCGCCTTTCCCGACCGGTACGCCGCCATTCCCCGCCAGAGGATATGTCGCTACGACAATCTGCCCCCGGCAGCAGGGGTCAGTCAGGGCCTGGGTATAGCCGCCCATGCCGGTTGTAAAGACCACTTCCCCGGCCTGAGACCGGAGTTTTCCGAAAGCCCAGCCCGAATACTCGGCGCCGTCTTCCAGTACCAGTTTTGCCGGTCGCGGCGACCTTGTCGGCGGCTTTGCCGGCAACCTTGCTGATGACTGCTGTTTCTTTTTCATGATTTTTAATAAACCATAAAATGTGAAAAGTTACAAGGGAGGCAAGCATTTTAGGAACAAAAAGTCACATTTCTTCAATTTTTTCTGTTTTGATATGCGATAAAAACGGAAAAATGGAGATTCCCCATTCTAAATTCTTCATAGAAGCGGTTACATTGAAAAAGGCCGTTCGGTACAGGCGCGCATCCCCCAGCCAAAAGCTTGTTGACAAAACCATCCCTCGGGGTGGATAATAACTATTATGGGTTTAATAATCAAATCCCCTTTTTAGGCAGTCTTTTAGGCTGGGAGTTTGGAATTAGGAGCAGAAATATGAAAATTAGAGCAAAACTTATTGGCGGATTCTTTATTGTTGTAGCGATGGGAATAACGCTGGGTGTGGTGGGGTTTTATAGCATCAGGCAGATCTCGGCTTCAGCCGCCTATATTCGCAGTCGAACGGGAATAAAATCAAACATCTCGTCGATATTGGGTTCGCATTATGTCTGGAGACATGGGTTGACCGAAAAAGTGTATGCCGGAAAAGAATTCACCGGCTCTCTTGATTCCACCGCCTGCTCTTTGGGCAAATGGCTGAGCGGCGACGTAAAAGAGGTACGAGACCCGGAGGTTCTTGAATATATCAAACAGATCGTTGAACCTCACCGTACCATTCATAACAAGGCAGGGGACATTATCAGGTATCTTGACAATGGGGAAACGGATGCTGCGTTAAGGATGTTCAGAGAGGACGTTTCGCCGACAGCGCTGGAAGTTTTCACCAAGAAGAAAAAAATGGATGCCCGGTATGACGGTATTCTTGATGAGAATACTCAGAATATTTACGATTTAGGCGCGAGGTCTGAACGTATTATCATAATAGTCATCATTGTTGCATTAATTTTAGGCGTTGTTTTAGCGTTAACTATTACATCAGCCATTGTTAAACCAATCGTCAAGGTAGCCGGTGTTCTCAAAATTGTGGCCGATGGCGACCTGACACAAAACACCAATGTCAGTACAAAGGACGAAGTAGGAGACCTTTTACATGACTTTAACTTTATGGTTGAAAAAATCAGAAGCCTTGTAGGAACCATAAAATACAGAATAAACGGACTTAACCATACCAGCTTTGAACTTTCCGTCAATATGGGCAACACTTCAACAGCCGTGCGGCAGATTTCATCCAATCTTGACAACATGAAAAACCTTATGGTTAAGCAGGAAAACGGAGCGGTAGAAGCAGGCAAGGCAGTAGAGGATATTAAGGGTAATATTGACAGCCTCAAAAAAATGATAGAGGAACAAACCGAAAGCGTGAATATGTCGTCCTCGGCCATCGAGGAAATGAC
>JAIRRB010000196.1 GCA_031256195.1 Treponema sp. | reverse complement strand
CGCTGTTTCCGGCTCATGCCCTTTTCAATCAATTCAATTTTTTGTTACATAAAACTTAAACAATTTGAGGAAGACCTCCTTACCAGCATCACCGAAGGTCTGGGGCTGGGAATGGCCGGCAAGGATGTATTTAATTTGCTTGAGGTGCCGGCATGATACGTCCCCGCAAGATGAAGCGCGTACAGATGACGGTGCTGAAAAGCGATATAAACACGATTATTGAATATCTGGGCCGCAACGGAGTAATGCACCTTGGCGAAACTGATACCATTACCGAAAGCGCCGCCGTTGTCCGCATAAAAGAACTTCTGGACAAGCTGCGTACCGCCTGCGAATTCCTGGGACTGGCGCTACCGACTGAACCGGAAGCGGACAGCGTCCTGCCCGGCGAAGCGGAAGAAGCCATGGCGGACAGGCTCTGCGCCGCCATTAATTCGCTCAAAGAGAAGGAACTGGCTATACGGCAGGAAAAACAGCGCATCGAAGAAACCTTCGGCGAAGCAAAGGCGTTTTCCCACCTCAATGCGCCTTTTGCTGATTTGGATCAGTTATCCTATCTTACCCTGCGGGTAGGACGCCTTGACCCAAAAATCCAGCCTGAGTTTAAAAGGCGGATGGGAGAACGAGCGGCGATTGTTTCCCTGGATGGGGGAAAAGGAGGAGGCGACCGGATACTTGCGGCAAGTTCGCGTAAAGGCCGCTTTGCCCTTGATTCTGAATTGAAGAATTACGCGTTTGAGCCAATCGTCATCCCCAAAGATTATCAGGGCGTACCCGCCGAATTGCTTGAAGGGCTTGAAAAACGGATTGACAGTATCGCACAAGACCTTGAAAAAATTGTTGATGAAAAAACACGAATGCAGGATGAAAATCGCATAACGCTGCGCAGGCTGGTATCTTCGCTGCTCATGGCCCTTGCCGCCGAGCAGCTCAAATCACGGCTGGTATCTACATCCAGCATCTACCTGCTTTCCGGCTGGATTCCTTCCGATACCATTCCAAAAGTCGCCGCTGATTTTTCAAGAATTACCGGCGGCAGAACCGCTATTCGCATTTATGCCCCCGATGAAGTCCCCGAAGTGCGGGACGGCGGCGAAAAAGTACCGGTCTCCCTGAAGCATGGCAATTTTGTCCGGGGCTTTGAAGGGGTGGTTTCCTCTTACGGAACGCCGCTGTACGGTTCCATTGATCCGACGCCTTTGGTCGCGGTGTTTTTTACCCTGCTGTTCGGAATTATGTTTGGCGATCTGGGGCAGGGTTTTGTGCTGCTGCTGGCGGGTCTGCTTACCGGAAAATACGGCCCCCGCACCCTGGCAAAATTCAGAAATTTTTCTTCCCCGTTGATTGCCGTGGGAATAGCCTCGATGGTTATGGGCATGCTTACCGGCGAGATTTTCACCAGCGAGGACCTGCTGTCAGGGCCCACCAGGGCGCTGACAGCGGCGCTGACCGGCAATCCAATGGACAGAATCCTGACCATTATACCGCTGGCGGAAAAGGGCGGCAGCGTGAAAAAACTCTTTTATTTTTTCGGCTTTACCGTCGGCATGGGGGTTATCCTGAACTCGGTGGGACTACTTATCAATATTATTAATTGCTGTATAATGAAAAAATATGAAACGGCGTTTTTTGCCAAGACAGGGCTGGCGGGTTTACTGCTGTTTTGGTACGCGATATTCATTGCTCTGCGCTGTGTCTTGGGCGGGCGTTTTGAGCGCTTTGATTTTGCCGGTCTTTTTATCCCCGTGCTGTGTATTTTTTTCGGTCCGGTAATCTGGCGCTGTGTTGCCCGTGAAAGGCCCATACTGGAACACGGCCTTATGACATTTATCATGGAAGGATTTGTTGAAGTTATGGAAACCGCGTCCGGTTATATTTCCAATACGGTCAGTTTCCTCCGTGTCGGCGCGTTTGCCCTGTCCCATGCGATTTTGGCATACATCGTGTTCCGTTTTACCGAGGAACTTGCCCATACCGGCAGTCCCGCGGGTTCAATCTCGGCCTTGATGGTACTTATTATAGGGAATATTATTGTTATTGTGCTGGAAGGAATGATTGTCGCTATTCAGGTAGTGCGCTTGCAGTATTATGAATTTTTCAGCAAGTTTTTTACCGAAACAGGTGTTGAATTTTCACCTTTCCGTTTCAGGAAAAGTGAAATTAATTAAATAGAAAGGAGTTTTTGATGAAACGTAAAATGTTGGTGGTGTTTACGCTGCTGCTGGTTCTGGGTACGGTGGTATTCGCGCAGGAGGCTGCAAATGCAGAAACGCATACAGAAGATGCTCCATCGTCTTCGATATGGAAATATTTTGCCGCTGCCGTTGCGGTAGGAATTTCCTGTATTTCCGGCGGCATGGCGGTCGGGCGCATAGGAGCGGCGGCAATGGGCGCAATGAGCGAAAATGCCGATCTTTCCGGAAAGGCTTTGCCCTACGCCGGTCTTGCCGAAGGTATCTGTCTGTGGGGCTTTCTCGTTGCCCTGCTTATATTGGTACTATAGGGACCACCGGTTCCTGAACCGCCGGTTCAGGAACCGATGGTTCTACACCTAACGGAGTCCGTAGGTGGATTATTATTTTATCGGTGACCCGGAGCTGGTAACAGCCTTCCGTTTTATCGGCATTGAAGGAACGGCGGTGCGGGACGCCGCTGAAGCCGTATCGGTGTTCAGGCGGATTACCGAAGGCTGGGTTGAAGAAGCCGGCGCCGCACTGCCCAATTCACTGCCGGAAGCGGAAGGCTGCCAGGTACTGATCCTTACCGAGGAAACAGCCGGCTGGCTGGATGAATTTTTGGTCAACTGGCAAATTTCGGGACGCTACCCCCTGGTCGTGGAAATCCCCGGCATCATGGGAAGAATTGCCAACAGAAAAACCCTAGTAGACTCCATACGCGAAGCCATTGGGATTCATGTGTAGAAAAGCGGGAGGCTTTACTGCCCCCCCCCCATTTTTACCACGGAGTTTTACGGAGTAATATCCACTTATTACTGCCAGGAATTACCATCAAAAAAATAATTTCCTTTTTTTCTACCATTTTTGATATAAAAATCCAAAAAATTAAATGGGAATGCTTCTTTTTTCTGTCAAAGTGGTGTCAGAAGCCCCTGCATACCGTTACCTATTTTTTCCTTGAGGGTGTTATTGTCATTATCATTAATAAATTCCGCGGCGGCGGCGCCCCGGTACATCACGATAATCCGGTCAGCGCAGCCAAGTATTTCATCAAGATTAGTCGATATAAGTATAATCGCCGCTCCCTTTTCGCGTAAGGCGGCAATTTCATCCCATACAAAAGCGCTGGCGGCAATATCCAGCCCCCAGGTCGGCTCTGAAAAAACAAAATAATCCCGGAACTGGTCAATTTCACGGGCCAGTATTAATTTTTGGAGATTGCCGCCGGAAAGAGCGGCGGCGGAACATATTCCGGCAGACTGAAGTCCGGCGGGCATTTCTATATGATAACGATTGATAAGCCCTGCGGAAAAATCCCGAATCGCCTTTTTGTTCAGGAAACCTCTATGAGTTAATTTCCGGCGGCGTTCAATCATCATATTTTCATCGACTGCGGCATTCAGGGCGCTGCCTACCCGCCGCCGGTCGGCGGGAATGTACGCAAGCCCCTGATTGCGCAAACGGCGTATATTCAGGCGGGAAATATCCTTTCCGTTATGGGTAATTTTCCCCGATGCCGGATGCAAAAAACCTCCCAGCGCCGCCTCCAGTACGCCCAGCCCGTTTCCCCCAACTCCCGCAAATCCCAGTATTTCGCCGGGGCGCACCGTGAATGAAACTTTATCTAGTAAAGGACGCTGCTGCCCCCGCCTGAGGACAGTAACATTATCAAAAGCAATAACCGGCTTGTCATTTGAATTTGTTTTTTTACGTTTCGGCGAAAAGCCTGCCTTGTTAGAATCATTACCGAGCATCATTTTGGAAACGGCATATTCATCAATTTCATTTGTGTCAAGAATGCCAGCCAGTTCGCCGCGCCTCAGTACAGCAACCCGGTCCGCAACGGATTTTATTTCCTGTAGTTTGTGGGTTATAAGAAACAGGGATTTCCCCGCCGCCGCCAGGGCCTTGAGGGTCTTAAACAGAGCGATGGTTTCATGTTCGGTAAGTACCGCCGTCGGCTCATCCAGAATAATAATATCGGCATTCCGGTACAGAAGGCGGCAAATTTCCACCTGCTGCATTTCACCAACGCTCAGGCTGTGCACGGGACTGTTAGGGGTAACTGAAAAATGATGGGCTTCAATTACCTGTGCGGCTTCGGTATATGCTTTTGCGCGGTCAAAAAAAATTCCCCATGTGCGCGGCTCCATGCCCATGACAATATTTTCAGCGGCGGTATATTCGGGAAACAGCATAAAATGCTGATGAATCATGCCGATACCCAGTCTGCGGGCGGCAAGCGGCGAATCGATCGCAACGGCATTACCGTTAATAAAAATTTCACCCGCGCTCGGCGCTTCAAGCCCGTTGAGTATGTTCATCAGCGTTGTTTTTCCCGCGCCGTTTTCGCCGGCAACGCACAGAATTTCCCCCTTGCGCAGGCCCAGGCTTATGTTGTTGTTGGCTTTTTTGACGCTGCCGGAATATATTTTACTGATGCCGCGCAGTTCAACCGTGTAGTTACTCACATTGGCGGTACCGTATATTCAATGCGGCCCGCACGAAAATCGTCCATAAAAGCGCCAAATTGTTCTTTTATTGCGACGGGAAGATAATCACGGTAACCGGCATCATCAAAAATAAAATCAAGGTATCCTTCCCTGACCCCCGCCGTTTGACAGGTTCCGTACGGTATCTTTCCGGCAAGAACACCGGCAAGTATCTCTTTGGTCAATTTTTTTTGTTCCATGATGCCGCATCCCACGATGAAACCCGGAGCCTGACTGTAGTCATTGGTATTAAAATTCACCGCATAAGCGCCGCGTTCTTTTATGGTACGCACCAGCCCCTGCGCCGCCCCTCCGGCAATCGAAGTAAATACATCGGCCCCGGCATTAATCATGGCGGACGCAAGATCGGCGGCCTTATTCGCATCATACCAGTTGCCAATAACGCGAAAATCCAGTTCTATGTCCGGTTCAACACGGCGGGCGCCTTCAAGAAAACCGGGAACAATCTGGCGGGAAAGCAGCGGAAATTCCTGGGCGGCGATAAAGCCAATCCGTTTGGCGTCATTGGCATGGGGCATTGTACTGGCGCTGACCAATGCCGCCAGATAACCCAAAAACAGGGCCTGCTCGTATTGGTTGTAGAGGTAGGCGCTTATCTGGGGGTTCCCGCTGTACTGGGCGTCGGTAATGATAAATTTTTGAGCGGGGAATGTTTTACCCACATTGGCGCATATTTCCGGCAAAGACGGATTGGAACCCAGCACCACATCATACTCGCCGCCTGCCACCATAGACCGCAGCTGTTCTTCCCATTCAGCCTGATTGAATCCCGCTTCATAAATTTTTACCTTTACATTGTCATGCTCGGCGGCAAATTCCTGCGCTCCCGCCGCCAGCATTTCATAGGACGGGCTTCCCGCCAAAACGCCGGTAATGTACACCAATACGGAAAGCGGTTTATCCTGTTCCGGCTGTCCTGCCGCCGGTTTTTTCGCGGTACAGGCAGGCAAAAAAGCCATACAGACCAAAAAAAGCATTATCCTCATAGGCGTATGGTACAGGCGGGTTAAGCAATTTTCAAGTATAGTATATTGGGGCAACGACAATTGCATTTGAATGGTACAAACCAGCCGGAGGGGGCGCTGCGGGCTGACGAAAACGCTTGTAGAGTCCACACTACGCAGCCACCCAGCACTTAAATTATCCTGCATATCGTCATACTACGCAATCATTATCTGATTTAAGTGCTGGGCCTTTTCTCACCTCACTGTGTTACCTTTTTTCGCTTGTCTGCTCCGGCGGGGAATTCCAAATGTTTCCGCCAGCCCGCAGCGCCCCCTCCGGCTGGCCTCTACCGTCACAGGGCAACAGCATTTACCTTGGTAGTAGGAACATATTAGTACAGACCGCATGGGAGGGGCAGCGGGGCGGCAAAAAAAATTCTGGTATTCTCTGCCGGAGGAGACCAGCGGGAAACGGTAGCGAGGGTAGGGACAGTAAAAGCCCAGCACCTTCATGCGGTAATCATTTCGTAATATTCGATTTTATCTGGTCATGAAGGTGCTGGGGGGCTCCATAGGCAGATTCCCCCAGTGTTTTTGCCGCCCCGCTGCCCCTCCCATACGGATTTTGCTTTATCTAATACCATGATAGAAAAGCAAATGCTGTTGCCCTGCACAATGCGCAATATTGCCTTTTCTGCCGTTTTTTAGTATTATTTCCGTAAGTGAAAACATTTACTGGCATTCCGGCGTCTTCGGGCCTTGCTATAGGCAAGGCTTTGGTGTACGCGGAAGATGAAAATTCCGAAATTCCCCGTTTTAGTATCACCAGGGCGGAAATATCTTCCGAATGGAAGCGGCTGCAAAAAGCCCTTGCCAAAGCGGTGTCGGAATTAACGGCCCTTCATGAGCGGGCCGGCAGGGAAATGAACCGGGAACAGGCGGATATTTTTCAGGCGCATCTTTTGATGCTGGAAGATGATGAATTTCATGGTCAATTAAAAGAAGGCTTGAAAAAAAACCTGAAAAATATCGAGTGGGTTGTGGAGAATATCTGCGGGGAAATGCGGCAGAAACTCATGGCATTGCCGGACCCGATTTTTCGTGAGCGGGCCGTTGATATTGCCGATGTGTCCCACAGAATAATACATTGTCTGTATCCCGCCGCGCAGACCCGTTCTGTCCTTGCCGAACTGAACGAAGATGTAATCCTGGTGGCCCATGATCTTATGCCTTCCGATACGCTGACCCTGGACAAGTCCCGGGTAAAGGGCATTGCGCTGGACGAAGGGAGCGGAACCTGCCACACGGCAATTCTGGCGCGGGCTTTTAATATACCGGCAGTGCTGGGGCTTTCGCTTGTTTCCCGGGAAGTAAAAAACGGCGAAATGATTGCGTTGAACGGTTCCACGGGGACGGTAACGGTTAACCCTGACCGGCAGACTGTGGAATCGCAGGAAAACGAAAGAAAAATACAGAATAAACAAATTGATGAACTTTCCGCTTTGCGGGAACTTCCCGCAGAAACCACTGACGGCCGCCGGGTGACGCTCAAAGCGAACATTGGTTTACCTGAAGAGGCCGCAGGGGCCCTGCATTACGGCGCGGAAGGCATTGGCCTGTACCGTTCGGAATTTCTTTTTATAGGGCCCGGCAGGGATGCCGGAGAAGAAATACAATTCCTTGCCTACAGTCAGGTTCTGAAAATTATGGGAAAACTGCCCGTCACCATCAGAACCGTTGACCTGGGCGGCGACAAGGTTATTCCGGGGTTTCAAACTACCAGCGAGAAGAACCCCCTGTTGGGATGGCGGGCGATACGCCTGTCCCTTGCCAGCCCTGAACTGTTCAAGGTTCAACTGCGGGCCATACTGCGGGCCGGCGTTAGCGGCAATGCGCGGATTATGTTTCCCATGATTTCCGGTATTGAAGAAGTGGAACAGGCCCTCGCCCTGCTTGATGAGGCCCGCGCCGAATGTGTCAAAAAAGGCCAGCCCTGCGCTGAAACCATTGAAACCGGCGTTATGATTGAGATTCCCTCGGCGGCAGCGATTGCCGATATTCTTGCCGAAAAATCAGCTTTTTTCTCAATAGGGACCAACGACCTTATTCAATACAGTTTGGCTGTTGACCGGGGCAATGAAAAAGTAGGCTATCTGGGCGATTATCATCATCCGGCGGTACTGCGTTTCCTGAGACATACCATTGATGCGGCCCACAAACAGGGAATAAAGGCCGCCATGTGCGGGGAACTTGCCGGAGACCCCTCGGCGACGGCTTTACTGCTCGGCCTGGGTCTTGACGAATTCAGCATGACCGCCTCTGCCATTCCCCGAATCAAAAAAATTATCCGGGGAACCAGCCTGGAATCCTGTAAAAAACTGGCCGCCGAAGCCCTGAACGGGCGGTCTATTGCGGAGGTTCGCGCGGTGGTACAGGCATGGACGGCGGATAGTGAAAAAATACCGTAATCTTCCCGTTGTAGTTCTGGCAGGCCGTCCCAATACAGGAAAATCCACGCTTTTTAACCGTCTGCTCCACAAACGCCGGGCCATCACCGATCCGACCCCCGGCGTTACCCGCGATCCCCTTGAGGCCGACGGCTTTATCGCCGGTAAACCCATCAGGCTTGTTGATACCGGCGGCTTTAAGCTGGAACGTTCTACAGACCGAAAAGCGGCGCTCCAAAGAGCGGCGGCGGAAAATAACAGCGTCATTGACGACTTGGTAATGGAAAAAACACTGGCAGCCGTTAAAAAAGCCGGCCTCATTGTCCTGCTGCTGGAGGCGGGGGAAATAACCAGTGAAGACGAGGAATTTATCGCCCTGCTGCGTCCCTATCAGAAACGGCTGATTGTTGCAGTTAACAAAACCGAGGGGGGGAGGAGGGAGGCTGATTCGTGGAACCTCTTGTCCTACGGCTTTGAAAAAGTTTTTATGATTTCCGCCGAACATGGCGACAATGTGGGCGATCTGGAACAGGAAATTATCAGCCGCCTTGATTTTTCCGCCGTGGAAGAAGCGGAAGAAGAACAGCCGTGCATCCGTATTGCCCTGCTGGGAAAGCCCAATACCGGCAAATCCACGCTGTCAAACCGGCTCACATCGTCTAACGCTTCCATTGTCAGCGACATTCCCGGCACTACCCGCGATGTAGTTGAGGGGAGTTTTCGCTGGAAGTCCCGTGATTTTGTGATTCTCGATACCGCCGGTATACGCCGCAGGGCGAAAGTTACCGAAAATATCGAATACTATTCGGTGAACCGCGCCATTAAATCCATTAACGAAGCGGACATTGTTATTTTGCTGATAGACGCGCAGGAGGGACTTTCCGAACAGGACAAAAAAATCGCCGCCCTGGCCCACGACAAGGGCCGGGGAATCATTATGGCGCTGAATAAATGGGATACCATGCCGCAGATAAAAAACACTTTTGAAGCAACGGTTGATAAAATCCACTTTTTCTTTGCCAAAATGGAATACGCCCCCATTGTTCCGGTAAGCGCTCAGGACGGAAGCGGCGTGGATAAACTGCTTTCCACGGCGTTAAC
>JAIRRB010000169.1 GCA_031256195.1 Treponema sp. | reverse complement strand
TTCCCCTGTTCAAAAATCAGCCGGATAATTTCGATACGGCGGGTTTCCCGGTTTTTCCCGCTGTTAAATTTATGCTCAATATCCCGAACCTGCACCTCATCAAGGGCGCCGGTTTGTTCCTTCCGGTAACGGCTGATAAAGGGAACGGTACATCCTTCGGCAAATAACGCGATAACCGCCGAAACCTGCGCCTCGCCCACCGCCAAATCTTCTGCAATGCCCCTGATCAGCCGCCTCTCATCGACCACAAGGGCTGAGATAAACGCTTCGGTTAACTCCATATTAAGCACATAGTAACAAAGCCGTGAAAAATAGGGAATAGAAGTTTTGACGAACCGGTGGATAGTTTATGGGGAATGAGGTAAGATAGAAGAAGGTTTTATCAAGGAGTTATTATTGGAGGGAATAATCCAATCCGAGCTCAACACCCTCAAGGAAATCATCATTCATACTGTTCCGGTGGAGCAAATCTGGCTTTTCGGCTCTTACGCCTATGGGACGCCCCACAAGGATTCAGACCTGGATCTGTATGTGGTATTGAAAGACGATGTTCAAATGCGGCTCATTGATGCCGCTATTACAATCAGAATCGCCATAGGCAGAAAAAAGACATTACCGGTGGATATTGTCACAAATACCCTCGGTAAATACGAAGAGCGGTCAAGATTTCCGACACTGGAACGAACAGTCGCGCATAAGGGAATAAAGATATATGGATAAGCAGACAGAATTACGGCTATGGATTGAAATAGCTGATAATGATTTTGCAGCGGCGCAGCATATGGCAAAAAATATGTGGCCAGTCCCCTATGAGATTATCTGTTTTCATTGCCAGCAGGCAGCAGAAAAATACCTTAAATGGGTTCTCGTGTTACATGACATTGACCCTCCCAAAATTCATGACCTGGAAGAACTTGAAAAACTTTGTGAAACAATTATTCCTCAATTTGAGACACTATACGAAAGATGCGCGGTTCTGACAGAGTATGCTGTTCATACCCGTTACCCGGATGAAAAACAACTGGAAAAACAGGACATGAACCGGGCGCTTGAATATGCCCAATCAATCAGGGAATTTATCCGCAATCAATTTCCTGAACAATTTACAACGAATAACGAAACTGCAATTGAAAAGCCGTAGTCACAAAACATGGCCCGCCTGAAAAACAGACCAACCTTTCTCTCATATATAAACAACTTACAGAAACGTGAACCTCACAAACCGTGCGCCGGACTTTTTTCTTCAACAAAGCCGCTGACCCGCGCTACCGCATAAGAGGCAAACGAGGCGATCATCACATCAAGGAAGGCGCCTATGGCAATTAGGTAGAATGCCAGCGGTTTCAGGATAAGGTAGCCCGCTTCAAAGCCCTTGCCATAACCGAGACACAGCACAGCAAGGGCGGTGTAGGCGCCGTCTCCCGGATGGCGGGCAAGCACAAAAGAAATCGCAAAAGCGCGGATGCTTATGGACAGAATTTCCGCCGATGTTATCCCCAGACTGGAATAAGACTTGAAAATAACAATAAAAGCGACCGTAGCTGTCATGGCGCTGCCCGCCCGGCAGAATGTACTGAACAGGGTCAGGCTGACCGCATTGCTTCTCCGCTGTACGCCCAAATTTTCCTGGGAATGACTCAGCAGTACCGGCAGCGAAAAATTAATGTCGCCGGAAAAAAAAGCCGCTATTGCCGGTCCCAGCGAACCGTACAACACCGTCCAGGGATTTACTTTGGGCCTGACAAAGTAGAGCAGCATCGGAAGAATTCCAAAACCCAGCACAATGGCGAAGATTCCCAGCAGTAAAATAAGGTCAAGATAAATTTCCGCCCGCAGCGCTTCCCGGAAACGGATTGCCCAGTAACAGGAAAGCACTACCATTATAAAGCCAAGTATTTCAATAAAAAATAACGCAATGTTATAGAAAATGTGCGAAAGAGAATCAACAAGGGTGATAACCGGCTTGCTGTGACTCCGTTTCTGGGAAAGCCCTATACCCAAAAAAAACGCAAAGACACAGACAGGAAAGAGATATACCCCGTCTCCTCCCAAAACACTGAACATATTGTAGGGAAAAAGTTCTTTGACCGTTCCCGCAATATCAAGCCTAATTACTTCAAGCTGCTCTTCAGCCAGAATGGGAATCCTTGCCGGCGGAAAAACAAGCGTCACCAAAACTCCCGTAAAAACCACGAAGAGTGAAATACCCGCAATCATCAGGCAGTTTTTCAGCGCCAGCGGCCAAAATTGTTTATCCTGCCACAGCTCGTAAATACCGATGGTCAACAGAAAAACCAGCATCGGAATAACCGCATAACGGCCAACACGCACAGCAAATTGTTCCAGCCAACCCAGCGCTTCTACCAGCCGCTGATTTTCATGCACCAGCAAACCCAGGGTAATTCCCAGAATCGATCCAATAAGCAGCTTAACCCAGACTTTCATTGGCTCATCATACAACATTTGAGGGGATATTGACTATAGCCAAATTATCCGCGCTTCGGTTAAAATTTCCCTGCCGGTTTCGGTCATAAGGATGTCGTTCTCCAGACGGCAGCCGCCGTGGACAGGATCATACAGGCCCGGCTCCAGGGTAAAAACCATGCCGGGTTCCAGTTTCCAGTTGTAGTCGGAACGGTTTCTGATAAAGGGGTATTCATGCACATCCAGGCCAAGTCCATGCCCCAATCCATGCGGCATACGTTTTTTTGATTTGGAAAAAAGAGCATCAACCGCCGCCGCCAGCGCCCGCGTTTCGTTTCCGTTAACTGCCATTTCAGTGGCAAGTTTGGCGGCCTTCTCCACCAGATTAACCATTTTTTGCTGTTGGGTATCCGGGTCCCGCACAAAGGTCAAGGTAACATCGCTGCAATAGCCGCCCAAACGCAGGCCAAAATCCAGAATTGAAAGGCCCTCTCCGGCAAAGGGAGCGCTGGTCCATGAAGGAAAGGCATGGATGCCGAAACTCCGGTCATGTCCTGCGGCAAGAGTCTCAAAACTCGTGCCTTCGCAGCCGCGTTTTCTCGATTCCAGTTCGATAAACAGGGCGGCATCGGCTTCGGTTTTGATTTTGCCGGAGCGTACATTTTTTTCCAGCAGGCCGATAATGGCGTTGGTTACATCCGCTGCCTTCCTGATCAGGGCAAGTTCTTCCGCATCCTTTATTGTCCGCATATCCAGAGCATGGGAAGCGGCGCTTCTGTCACGGCAGATAATGTCAAAATCAGACAATTCACCTACATAATCAAGAAAAACCGGATAAGGCGTAACCGGGGGAATCTCTATTTTTGAACCAAAAGGGATTTTAAGTTTTTCTACCGCGCCGCGAATCGCCTTGCGGGGCATACGGTCAAATTCATTATAGGGGATGATAAAGTCAGCCCGGGAATATGCCTTTGCCAGAATGATGTCCCAGGGCATCAAGAGACTTTTACAAACCGGAGAAACGCTCACCGTTGATGCATCGCCGTTACGCGGCTCGGCGGCAGGTTCCACCGCAAGAAAGAGCAGGGCGTCGCCGGGATGACCGGTAAGCCAGCGGATAGACGCATCGCGGCGGCCTTCGGTATCCTCAAACATGACCAGACTTATTCCCTCTTCAGCCATCCAGTCCCCGATTTTTTCCAGCCGCGCCTGATAATGATTCATGGTACTATCAATGGCATAAAAAGATGATATGTGCAATAGTAAATTAATGATATGAAAGTTCTCGGCATCGAAACATCCTGCGATGAATGCGCCGCGGCGGTTGTGGAAGACGGTAAAAAAGTTCTTTCCAATATTGTCGCTACCCAAATTCCCTTTCATGCGCCGTTCAACGGAGTAGTTCCTGAAATCGCCAGCCGCAAACATACGGAATGGATTTACGATGTGGTGAAAGAAGCGCTGAACAAGGCGAGCCTGGGGCCGCGGGATATTGACGCTGTCGCCGTGACCAACCGGCCCGGACTCTTGGGCTCACTGCTGGTGGGCCTGTCTTTCGCAAAAGCGTTTGCATGGGCGCGCAATATTCCCCTTATCGCCGTAGACCACATGATGGCCCATCTCTATGCCTCACAGCTTGCAGACCATGATTCACCAGCCTATCCCTTTCTGGGACTGCTGGTTTCCGGCGGACACAGCATCATCTGCCGCGCTGACGCTTTTGACAACATTACCGTACTGGGAACTACCATTGATGATGCCGTAGGCGAAGCCTTTGACAAGGTTGCCAAGCACTACAACTTTGGCTATCCGGGCGGCGCGGTCATTGACCGAATGGCGCATAACGGCGACAGCGGGGCCTTTCGCTTTCCCATGCCAAATCTCCATAAGGGAGAACACCGTTATGATGTTTCCTATTCGGGCCTGAAAAACGCCGCTATTAACCAGTTTGAGCAATTTCGGGTAAAAAAAGACGCTGAAATCAAACCGGAGGACATAGCCGCATCTTTTCAAAAAACAGCGGTCGAAATTCTGCTGAGAGCATTGTTTAACGCCGCAGCCGACAGCGGCCTTTCAACCATTGTGGCAGGCGGCGGAGTTGCCGCCAATTCCTACCTTCGCGCTCGCCTTGCCGAGCGGCAGGATATTCGCTGCATCTTCCCCCCGCCGGAATTCTGCGGCGACAACGGCGCCATGATTGCCGGCATAGGGTTTCATCATCTGATTCGCGGCGACCGCTCTCCCCTGAGCGTAATCGCATCGGCGCGGGTAGAAGGGTTTAAGAAAAAATATCCGGGTTCCCGGCAGTAAATCGTGACCGCTACCAATGCGCGTACTATAAAGTATGTACAAAAATCAACATTCGGGGGCCTGTCATGGCAAAATCACAGCGGCGGAGCACTGCGATCTTTGCCATGACACTGCGATCGAGTAGGAGGCCGTCCATTAGTTGAACGGCCGTCCTCTCACACCACCGTGCGTACCGTTCGGTACACGGCGGTTCAACAGGTTCCATGCAACATTTCTAATCGCTTGGCTCGC
>JAIRRB010000148.1 GCA_031256195.1 Treponema sp. | reverse complement strand
GATAGTGAAACATTAAATTTCCCCCGCCTGTTGAAAAAGCAGTTGTATGTCGTGTAACGTATTCGCTAATTCCTTATCCTGTAAGGAATTACATAGCAAAGTGAAACATAGTAAAGCATAAAAAAAGCCGCCTTTTCAGGCGGCCTGAACTCCCCCGCGCGGATTTGAACCACGGACCCAGTGGTTAACAGCCACTTGCTCTGCCAGCTGAGCTACAGGGGAATGTATATTCTAATGTAGCTTTTTCCAAATAATCTGTCAACTACCCGCAGGGGCATTACAGCCTGTCAAAGATTTCCTGGGCAATTTGCCGGGGATTTTTACCATCCGCTTTGATTATCAGTGAGGCAAGCTGCCGGTATGCCGCAGCCCGGCGTTCATGCAGAAAGCGGTGGGTTTCTTCGGGATTTTCAGTTTTAAGGGAAGGGGGGAGTTCCCCGGCTTCCCTGATGCGCTCCCAGGCGGTCTTTACCGAAATATCAAGAAAAACGGAAATAACCGCGGTGTTGTGTTCAAGAAGGGACAGCGCATCAGGGTTATCAATCAGGCCGCCGCCGGAAGCTATAACCAGTGGTGGGGGGAATTCCGCCGTTTCCGGCTCAAAAATGGCAGCCATGGCCGCGGTTTCCGCTTTTTTGAAGACTTCCGGCCCTTCAATATACAGTGTTCGGGGGCTTTTCCCGGTTCTCCGGGTAATATAGTCATCCAAATCAACAAACCCGCAGAAGAGAAGATCAGCCAATTCCTTACCGGCGCTGGTTTTTCCCGAATGTTTAGGACCCAAGAGGACAATGAATCGCATAGTAACTGGTTCTACTCTACCGGAAAAAATGATAGTATGCTATTGATGTCCGGTTTTGGAGTTTTGATAATTCTTCTTTTCATTTCCTCGATTCCCGTCATCGCGGTATTTATATGGTTTCGCCTTGCCCGTTACCCATTTTCCTTGCCGCGATTTTCCTTTTCATTACTTGCCGGGGCTGTATCTTTTTTTTCCGCCCTTTTTCTTCAAAGTATTTTCGCTGACAAAAACGAATTTTTTTATACCGCGGGTAAATGGGGCTTTATTGCTGAAATTTTTGTCCGCATTGCCTTTACCGAAGAATTCAGCCGTTTGATTGTATTGATTATCCTGCTTTCTGCCATTCGCTGGCTGAGTTCTGCGAAACAGCGCGACTCGGGTTTGGACGCCAATATTTCCGCCGTTACAATGGCAAGCGCATCCGGGCTTATTGCCGGCCTTGGTTTTGCAATCCTTGAAAGTGCGGTTTACGGCGCATCAAATCCCGGTAATGCGCTGCTTCGAACCTTTACCGCCGCCCCGCTGCACGGCGCATGCGGCTTTCGCGCCGGTTCCTCGGTCGCAATGTTTTCGGAACGCCCTGTTTCGGCGATTTTACGTTTTTTATCGGCGATTGTTATTCATGGTATCTATAACTTTATGCTCATAATCCCCGGCTTCATTCCTTCGATTGCCGCCATCCTTATCGCTCTTTCCGCTCTGGCCTCCTCCCTTCTGGTAATACGCAACGGGATGAAAGGCGAAAACGTATAAGTTTTATATATTGAGCCTGTTGCAAAACTGGAGTTTTGCAATTACCGTTTGTTAGGCGAATTTTTTTACCCCCGCCCCAAAAAAACGCCTCATTTCTAATTGATAATTGTCGTTTTTTCTTCCCTTTTTTCTTTTATTCATTTGATAATTTGTTTGTTTTTTGTGTTGACAATATACGCAAAAAACGCTATATTGATAATGTCCTGTAAACGGACTTTAGCCTGCGGGCTAAAGCCGGGGATCGCCACTTGATGAGGCGGCGTTATAGCCTCATCTGCCAACGCCCGGCCTATCATAGGCCGGGTTATTTTTGCCTATAATTGACCGTAATTCATCATAAGCCCAAAAATGCAGTTCTCCGTTTGCCTCAAAATAACAGATAAACCGGCCTTGATCCGGACGGTCTTTTAATTCTCCGGCAATTTTAGACATAACGCTAATGCGCGACAAGTCTGTTTTAAGCCGGATAAAAACGGAATGTTCCTTTACCCCTGCCTTTTCGCTTAAAAGGGAAGCACCCTGTTTATAGGCCAGACGGAATTCCCCTCCCAAAGTTACCCTCGTTCCCGATACGGTTTTCATCTCCATAATTTCCCCGTCCAGAACCAAATCGGCGCACCGCGTCTTATTTTTCCCAATAATTACCCTTTCTGGCAAAAAATACGCCACGCTGCCCAATGTGGTCAAAATCCGCGCCTGGGCTATCTCCCGTTTCCATTTTTCCCGCTCTCGTTTCTTTTCAACAAGGCGGCTCTTGGCAACCCAAATATTGGTTTCGGTAGGTATCCATTTTTCAAAAGGGAATAAAGCCGTGGCTAGGGCAAGAGATTTTTCGGCGTTGATGCGCCGCTGTTCAGGGGTCATTAACAAATGATAAATGATAAAGTAATAAATGATAAATGGGAGCAAGCAGAGCGGGTTAGCAACAGTCGCAATTTGCTTCCTCATTGTCGCTTTTTCTCCCCTTTTTTCTTTTGTGTAAAGGACTGCCGCCATTCCAAAAAAGTTGGGTAAATAAACGACCGTTAAAAATCAACTTTGTTGCCATTGCTTGATTTTATCAGTAATTGTTTTTTCAAACAGTTTATTGTTGTCTTCAAATTGCTTAAACTCCAATAAGACTTCTTGATACAATCGTTCTAACGATTTATTGCTATTGGACATAAACCTCACGGGATTAGTGGTAAATAGTTCGGGTGTGTCAATATTCAAAGCCTGTGCAATCCGCTCAAGCATACTGGCAGAGGGGAATTTTCTGCCTACTTCAATCATGGCTATATAATTTGGAGCAGTGCTTATTATTTCGGCTAATTTCTCTTGTGAAATCCGCTGGATTTTGCGGTATTTCTTCATATTTTCAGCTAAAACCATGCGAATATCGGTCATTTATCCTCTGCTTATAGGTATGAATCAGGTGAACCCATCAAAAAATGCCTAAACCCACCTATTTGGTTGGTATTTTATTTATTTTATCTTGACTGTAAGGTATTGATTAGTTACTATATGGTATGTACTTACCTTATAGATTGGTATAATAAGAAAATGACTTTTTTAAGGAGAGTATGAAGGTATATTATGGTAAAAGAAGGAGTTTTCAAATGAAGAAGGAATTTCAAGCAATTACTATGATTGCGTTCATCGGGGTTTTCGCCGTTACCCTGGCCCTGACAGGCTGCTCGGAGCCGGATACCGGCAACACAAAAAACAAAACGCCCGTAGCCGCCGATTATAACGTCAGCGGGTTTTCGCAGATTTATGACGGCAGCGCGAAAGCGGTAAACATTAGCCCCAAAGCGGGCAAGTCCGCCGGGGCAATAACGATACACTACGAAGGCATAAGCGGCACCGCCTACAGTAAAGAGACAGCCGCTCCGTCGGCAGTTGGCAATTACGCCGTAACCTTTGACGTGGCGGCGGTAAAAGGCTGGAACGCGAAAAGCGGGTTGTACGCGGGGACGCTCGCCATTGCCAACCAAACCAACCCCAATACCGTTGCCGCGCCCTCCGCTACCCCTCCCGCAGGTGAGGTTGCAAGCGGCGCAAAAATAACCCTTGCCAGCACAACATCCGGTGCGGACATTTACTACACCACAAACGGCAGCAACCCCACGACAGGCAGCGCCAAGTATACCGCCCCCTTCGCCGTAACCCCGCCGGTAACCGTTAAGGCAATCGCTGTCAAAGACGGCATGACAAACAGCGGTATACTGACCGCCGCGTACACCCTTGCATCAGGCGGCGGTGACAGTGTAGCTATGGTATGGGTACCCGGCGGAACCTTCACGATGGGCAGCCCTGCAAGTGAACCAAATCGTTATAGTGATGAAACCCAGCATGAGGTAACGCTGAGCGGTTTTTACATAGGCAAGTATCAGGTAACACAGGATGAGTACGAGGCGGTAATGGGGAGCAATCTCAGCTCTTTCAAGACAGCCGTATCCGGTGAAAGCGGCACGCCGGGTAAACTGCCGGTAGAAAGGGTAAGATGGTATGACGCTATTGTATTCTGTAACAAGCTGAGCATAGCGGAAGGGTTAAGCCCCGCGTACAGCATTAACGGAAGTACCGATCCTGTAGCATGGGGAACCGTACCGACAAGCAGTAACGCTACATGGAACGCAGCGGCAATAGTGAGCAGCGCGAACGGCTACCGCCTGCCTACTGAGGCCCAGTGGGAATACGCGTGCCGCGCCGGGACAACAACGGCGTATAACACAGGGGCTGCCATTAGCGACAATACAGGGTGGTATTCAGGCAACAGTGGGAACAAGACGCATCAGGTGGGGTTAAAGTCTGCAAACGCATGGGGGCTATACGATATGCACGGTAACGTGTGGGAATGGGGTTGGGACTGGTATGGAAGCTACACAAGCGGGGCGCAGACGGATCCAACCGGCCCGGTATCTGGCCCTCTCCGTGTGACACGCGGCGGGGGTTGGTCCGATTCGGCGGGGAATGTCCGCTCAGCCTGTCGGGCCGGCAACTTCCCGAACCTCTGGGGCAGCGACCTCGGCTTCCGGCTCCTTCGCCCCTGATAGCGCAATGATAGCAGCCATCGGTTTTTGCTAGTGCCGTTAGGCGTAATTTGTACGCTATGGGTAGTGTAGGATAATAAAAGGTAAAGAATATTTACCACGGAGTAACACGAAGAAGTAACAGGGGGGATGATACGCTATTCCGTACCAGAATAGGCTGGCAGTGGTGGGGTTTGGTGAATTTCTTCTCTCTTAGTCAAAAAAATTAAATAATTTCCACAAACAGTAATGCAAAAAGCAACTTTTCTCCCTCTATAGTGTGAGCATAAAAAATATGCTACAATAACAACACAGCCAGGAGAGAAGATTATGGGAACAGCAGTAAACGATAGGCCTCCCCCCACGGGTGAAGGCCTCACTTACGAAAAAGTGTGGGCAATGTTTCAGGAGACCGACCTGAAGTTTCAGAAACTTGAGCGGATAGTAAAGAGAAACGGCAAACAAATGGGCGATCTGCACCGTCGTTTTGGGCAGTTGGCCGAACATCTGGTCGCCCCGGGAATCTTTAAACGTTTCAACGAACTGGGTTACCATTTTAGTGAAGTGTCGCCCGGCGGACACCGGATATATGACGAACGGGGAAAAATCAAAGCGGAAGTGGACATACTTCTGGAAAACGGGGATTGTATTGTCGGCGTGGAAGTGAAGGCAAGGCCGGCAGTGAAGGATGTGGAATACCATGTCCGGCGTTTGGAAACCTTGCGGGAACACCGGAACAAAATACAGGACAAGCGAAAAATTCAGGGGGCGGTAGCCGGAGCGATATACGATGACGGAGTAAAAGAAGCGGTACGGGAAGCGGGGCTTTTTGTGATAGAACAGTCCGGCGACACGATGAAAATAGATATGCCGGACGATTTTGTCCCGCGGGAGTGGTAACCAAATAAACGCGCCCCGGCAAGGGGCGTTGACGGAGGAATATGACCGGTTACCGCGCACAATAAAATCCCCAGTTTACAGTGGCAGCAGCCCGACTTTAGTCGGGCGTGTGCGCGGCGGGAACCAAATAAACGCGCCCCCGCCCGGAAAGTGACCGTGAACCGGTGAACGGATAGATGAATAAAGGTAACATGGCGTAGGCCCAATAAATGTTTCATCTTGAAATAAAGTAACAGGCCGGCAAGGGGCGTTGACGGAGGAATATGACCGGTTACCGCGCACAGTAAAATCCGCCGCATAGTAGACACAATGGTAGCAACTACCGTTTTTGCTCTTTTTGTTTGCGATAAGGAAACTGCGTAAGCAAAGGTACGATGTTTCCTGAATAACTTCCTTTATTCGTGCTGAGGGGTTTAATACCCCGCCGAACCTGTGGTTCGACTTTAGGGCGGGGTTGTTGATTGTGTGAAATTTCATAATTTGCGTCCTGCGGGCGCTTGACGTATTTTGTTTTTTTTGGTACGGTGGTTTTAAGTGCGGGAATAGCTCAGTGGTAGAGCGCGACCTTGCCAAGGTCGATGTCGCGGGTCCGACTCCCGTTTCCCGCTCAATAACAGCACGGCGTAGCCGTGCTAATTGACTAATGCGGCATAGCGTAGCGCTCAAGAAGCTCCCGGTATGCCAAAAGAGCGCGACGGCTTTAGCCGGAGCAGCGCGCGCCGCTCAATAACAGCACGGCGTAGCCGTGTTGGTGAGAAATGCGGCGTAGCGCCGCTTGTGTGTGGTGTATTTTTCCCTGGGAAATCGCTGCCGGATATAATCCGGCATTGTTAAATCAACGGTTTCCTGCCCATTGACATTGTTTTCATAATATGTCAGTATGGGTATGACAGTATAATGCTTCCAGGGTGAAAAGGGCTGCAAGAGGCCCTTTTTTCATAGGGTAAGGGGAAAGGCGATGCGGTATTCCGCACAGGCAGACGAATCGGACCTACGGTCCGCGGACCAAAAATCTGCGGACCGTAGGTCCGAGGCTGCCGCCCTCAAAGAGCCGCTTGAGGCATTGGTGAAGGAACTGGGGCTGGCTCTTATAGAGCTTGATGTTTTTCGGACCAAAGCCCGTAAAGGGACGCCGTCTGCGGTGCAGGTTCGGGCCGTTGTGTACAAGCCCGGGGCTTTGGGTACGGATGACTGTTCACGGGTGCATCGAGCCATACTGCCGCGGTTGGAACAGGCGTTTCCCGAAAGCGAGCTTTCGGTGGAAGTGTCCACGCCGGGAATAAACCGCGTGGTGAAAGACGGCGCAGAACTTGCCCATTACCGGGGCAGGGGAGTGCGCCTGTGGAGGACGGATATTTCGGACTGGTCAGCCGGCCTTTTGGAAGCGGTTGACGAGCAAAATATAACAATAAGGGGAAAGGAGGGAACGCTCCGGCTGGATTACGCACTTGTTGCCAAAGCCAGACTGGACCCCTCGCAGGAGGAATAAATTGGGCATTGATATGTCGGAGGCGATCCGTCAACTAAGCCAGGAACGCGGCCTTTCAGAAGAGCTTATCCTGAAGACCATCGAGGATATGCTTTTGGCTGCTTACCGGAAACGCTTTGGCACTGATGAAAACGCCGTTGTCAGGTTTGATGATGATGGGCAAGTCTCAATACTATCGCAGAAAAAAGTAGTCGATCATGATGATGTGTATAATCCGGTTGACGAGATTGATCTTCTTGAGGCGCGGGAGCTTAATCCGGACGCGGAAGTTGGCGATGAGTTACTCGTGGTGATAGACGCGGCCAAAGAATTTAACCGCCAGTCGATACAGCTTGCCAAGCAAACCGCCCATCAATCGATTCGGGAAATTCAAAAGGACAGCCTCTATTCCGAATACAAGGATAAGGTCGGCGAAATTATCATCGGCTACTACCAGCGGGAGCGGAATGGAACCATCTATGTTGATCTGGGAAAAATCGAAGGCATATTGCCCAAAAAATATCAGTCTTCCCGCGAAACCTATCATGTTAATGATAGAATCAAGGCCCTCATCAAAGAGGTAAACAAATCCACATCCGGACTTCAGGTAGTGTTGTCCCGAACCGACCCCGACTTTGTGCAGGCTATTTTTGAACTTGAAGTTCCCGAAGTATACGACAAAACAGTTGAGATACATAAAATCGTCAGGGAGGCAGGCTACCGGACCAAACTGGCCGTGTATTCCAACCGCGACGATGTTGATCCGGTTGGCGCCTGTGTGGGCCTCAAGGGAGTGCGGATACAGGCGGTGATAAAAGAGCTTGAGGGAGAGAAAATTGACATACTCAAGTATGATCCCGATCCGCGGCGTTTTATCAAAAACGCCCTTTCTCCGGCGGAGGTCAAAGACGTAATCATTCTCAGCGATAAATCAAAAAAGGCGCTGGCGGTGGTAAGCGATTCCCTTTTGTCACTGGCGATAGGCAAGCAGGGCCTCAATGTACGTCTGGCAAACAAATTAACGGACTGGATGATTGATGTAAAAACCGACGCCCAGTTTGCCGAGATGGACATTGCCGCCGAATCCCGGCGGGCAGTCTCCGAACTTTTTGGCGATGCCGATACGGAAGAACTTTCCCGCATTGGCGAACTTCCCGGTGTGGATGCCGCTGTCGCCCAGGCGCTGCTTGATAACGGCATTGACTATATTGAAGACTTCTTCGAACTCAGTCAGGAACAGTTAGACGCAATGGAAAACATTTCCTCCGAACAGATTGATGTACTGCGGACTTTGATTGAGGAATCCATTGAAATAGTGGAAGCCGAAGAAGAGGCGGATTTTGACGAGGATGAAGTTGCGGAAGATGATTCTGTTGAAGGTGATGAAGAAGAAGGTGAAGAGGTAGAGTGTCCTGAATGCCATACAAAGTTTGCCCTTGATGTGGCAGAGTATTCCGGCGGAACCATCAATTGTCCCAACTGCGGCGCGGAGCTGGAATTGAGCTATGAGAAAGAAGAAGAGGAACAAGAGGAATAAATGGCAGAGGAAACAGACAGCACTCAAAAACCAAAAGCCGAATTGATAAAGCATACTCAAGCCGACCCTGGTGGTGAAAAAACGCCGTTGGTGAGTCCTGCCAAATCCGGAGAACGCCACAAGATTATACTCAAGAAAAAGACATCCGCCGCAGGCGGCGCCCCTTCTGCGGCAAAGAAGCCTAAACTTGTTGTTCATTCAAGCCATCAGGATGCAAAGGCTGACTCTGCCGGGTCTCGCGGGGGAGAAAATCAGGACGGTGTGTCAAAGGCAGACATAAAAGACACATCCGAAGCATCAGGTTTGTCCCCGGGAAATTTGCCGGGATCATTTTCCTTTGCCCAACGGCCCGCTGTAGTAGCGGGAAGAGTAGGGGGAAGGCCGGCCAGCAGAAAACCTCATCATGATGCAGCCGGGCCGAGTAGTCCTCCCCCAAACAGGCCCAGCCCGGCAGGCAGGGTTGGAAGCAGACAAGGCCAATCCGGCTTTTCAGGCGCTCCCCGGCCGGGCGGCGGACGTTTCGGCCATGGTCCCGGCCATGACGGAGGCCGTACCGGCGGTCATACCGGCGGATTTGGTTCCGGTCATGCCGCCTCCCCGCACGGGGGGCCGCGGCCGGGCGGAGCCGGAAGACCGGGTTTTGCGCCTCGTCCGGGCATGGGACGCGGCGGTCCGGGTTCTCCGCCTCCCGGCCCCATACCCGAAGGTAAAACAGCAAAACGTACGTTTAAGGCCAAAAAGCCCAGCTACAGCCGCAAGGAAAAAGAACTTGAGATGGAGGAAAAACTCCTCCAGACCAAAAAGAAAATTACCTACGTTGCCAACCCGGTACCCAAGTCCATTGAAATAATGGAAGTTATTTCCGTATCGGAATTGGCAAAAAAAATGAACCTCAAGGCGTCAGACCTTATTCAAAAGTTGATGCGTATGGGAATGATGGTTACCATTAACCAGCAAATAGACGCCGACACTGCCACCATACTGGCCGGCGAATTTGGCGCCGATGTCAAAATCATCAGCCTTTACGATGAAACGGTTATCGACACCGGAACGGATGAAGGCGCGGAAATGGTGCCGAGGCCGCCGGTTGTCACCGTTATGGGACATGTTGATCACGGCAAGACCAAGCTTCTCGATGCCATTCGCAGCGCCGATGTAGTAGCGGGCGAATTTGGCGGAATTACCCAGCATATCGGCGCATACATGGTAGATACCGCTCACGGCAGTATCACCTTCCTTGATACCCCCGGTCACGAAGCATTTACCCGCATGAGGGCGCGGGGCGCTCAGGTAACGGACATTGTGGTACTGGTTGTCGCTGCGGATGACGGAGTTATGCCGCAAACCATCGAGGCAATCAATCACGCCAAGGAAGCCGAAGTCCCCATTATTGTTGCGGTTAACAAAATCGACAAGCCGGAGGCAAATCCCGACCGTGTCAAAAGCCAGCTCTCAGACATTGGCCTTATGCCGGAAGAATGGGGCGGGCAGACAATGTTTGTCGAGCTTTCCGCCCTGCAAAAGACCGGTATAGATAAACTTATCGAGTCCATACTCCTTGAAGCCGAGCTTCTTGACCTCAAGGCCAATTTCCGGCGGAGCGCCGAGGGAAAGATTCTTGAATCAAGGATTGACCACGGACGGGGCATTGTGGCAACGGTAATGGTAGAAAAGGGAACCATTGCCATTGGCGATTCTTTTGTAGCGGGTATCTGGCCGGGCAAGGTGCGGGCTATTTTCAATGACAAGGGTGAAAAACTCAATCATGCGACTCCTTCCATGCCGGTTGAAGTGCTGGGTTTTGAGGGAATCCCCAATGCCGGAGACCCCTTGCAGGTAGTGGCGGATGAAAAAGTTGCCCGTGAATATTCATCCAAGCGACAGGAACTTAAACGTTTTGAGGATGCCAAGAATTTCAGAAAAGTAACGGTTGACAACCTTCATGACATGATCAGTGACGGCACCATACAGGAACTTAAAGTGATTATCAAGGCCGACGTGCAGGGCTCGGCGGAAGCGCTTAAAAGTAGCCTGGAAAAACTTTCTACCAAAGAAGTCCGTCTTCACGTTATACAGGCCCTGCCCGGGCCAATCAACGAGGGTGATGTTGATCTGGCAATCGCTTCCAAAGCCATCATTATCGGCTTTAATGTGCGGCCCCTGCCCAAAGCCAAAGTCCTGGCGGAACAGGAAAAAATTGACATACGCAAATACAATGTCATTTACAAGGCCGTCGAAGAAATTCATCAGGCAATGGAAGGGATGCTCAAGCCTGATACCAAAGAAGAAATTATCGCAACGGTGGAAGTGCGGAATACCTTCAAGGTTCCCAAAGTGGGAACCATTGCCGGCTGTTATGTGCAAACCGGTACGGTCAAACGCAGCGGCAGCGTCAATGTAATCCGCGCCGAGATAGTGATTCACTCAGGCAAAATCGCCTCGCTCAGGCGTTTCAAGGATGACGCCCGTGACGTTGCAGCCGGTTACGAATGCGGCATTGGGCTTGAAGGTTTTGACGATATTCAGGTAGGCGATCAGTTCGAGGTAATCGAGGTAGTCGAGGTTGCCCGAAAGCTTAGTATGCCTGATAACAGCCCCGCGTCATAAAATGGCGGAATTCAGAACCGAACGGCTGGGGCAGCTGATGCAGGAAATGATCAGCGCCCTTGTCATGGAAGGCAAAATAAAAGACCCACGGGTTTCACCATTTGTTTCGATAACACGGGTAAATGTTTCACGGGACCTTTCCTTTGCCGATGTCTATGTTTCCAACATCCGCGAAAACGCCAGCATAGAACGTAGCGCCGAAGGCTTGCAAAGCGCTGCCGGATTTATACAAACCTGTCTGGGAGCCTCCCTGCGGATACGAAAAATCCCCCGCCTGCGTTTTCATGCCGATACCAGTATTCGGGAAGGGTTTGATCTGGTACAGAAAATAGACCAGCTAACCGCGCCGCACTGAGCCGGATTTTTATAGACATACAGATAATTCAAGTGTATAATAGGGTGGAGGATGCCATGAAAACTGTATGCGGAATTGATCTGGGAACCCAGAGCTGTAAATTGGTTGTGTATGATTTTGAGAAAAAGAGCGTTATTGCCCAATCTTCGGCGCCTGTTGAGTTAATCGCGGAAAATGACGGTACAAGGGAGCAAAAAGCCGAATGGTACGATGAAGCCCTTAAAGCCTGTTTTGATAAAATTGATACGGGAATCAAACAGTCCATTGCCGCCATTGGGGTTTCAGGCCATCAGCACAGTTTTGTACCGTTGGACAAGACGGGAAAGGCTGTCTACAATGTAAAACTTTGGTGCGATACCTCCACAGCGCCGGAATGTGAGGAACTTACCAAAATGGCCGGCGGCGAGAAAAAACTTATCGCCAAGGCGGGGCTGCCCATGCGCCCCGGTTACACCGCTCCCAAAATCCTCTGGCTGAAAAATCACAAACCCAAAGCCTTTGCCAAACTGCGGCATATACTGCTTCCCCACAATTACATCAACTATTTGCTGACCGGAACATACAGCGCCGAATACGGAGACGCTTCGGGCATGGCGATTTTTGATGTACGGGAGCGTAAATGGGCTTCAAAAATCGGTAAGCTGATTGCGGAAGACCTTGAATCCATGCTGCCGCCGCTCATTGAATCGGGGGCTGTTGCGGGCAAGGTTTCCGCTGATGCGGCAAAACTCTACGGCATTCAGGAAGGGACTTTGGTTTCTTCCGGCGGCGGCGACAATATGATGAGCGCCATCGGAACCGGCACGGTGCGGGACGGTTTCCTCACCATGAGTCTGGGAACTTCCGGCACTCTGTTCGGTTTTTCCAAGGCGCCGGTAATCGACCCAACGGGAAACCTTGCCGCTTTTTGTTCGTCATCAGGCGGCTGGCTGCCCCTGCTCTGCACCATGAACTGTACGGTGGCAAGTGAGGAATTCCGCTCCCTGTTCGGCCTTGATGTAAAGGCCTTTGACGCGGAAGCCCAAAAAGCCCCCATCGGCGCGGAAGGCATTGTAATACTGCCCTTCTTCAACGGTGAACGCACTCCCAACCTTCCCAACGGCAGGGCCAGCGTCAACGGCATCACCGCGGCAAATTTCAAACGTGAAAACCTTGCCCGCGCCGCCCTTGAATCGGCCATTTTTGGCATGAGGATTGGGCTTGAAGGATTTAATGAACTGGGATTCAAGGCAAAGGAAATACGGCTTACCGGCGGCGGCGCAAAAAGCCCGCTTTGGCAGAGCATAGCCGCCAATGTAATGAACCTGCCCGTGCGGGTTCCTGCCAATACCGAAGCCGCCGCAATGGGCGGGGCGATTCAGGCATTGTGGTGTTTGAATAACAATTCAGCGGAAAATAAAGGCAAAAAAGTTTCGATTAAGGATTTGGCGGATGAACATGTTGCGCTGGAAGGCGGCTCGGCATCCAAAGATGACGCGGCATCTGCGGCAACAGTCAAACCTGACAAAAAAGCGGTCGCCGATTATAACAAGGCGTACACGCACTATTCCCGGTATCTGGGGGCTTTAAGCCCGCTATATAAATGACGGAGGTTAACATGGCAGATTTCTATGTGGGGAAAAAAGAGTACTTCCCCAAAATCGCAAAAATCAAATACGAGGGACCTAAAAGCGACAATCCGTTGGCTTTTAAGTACTACGACGCGGAGAAAAAAATCGGCAAAAAAAAGATGAAAGACCATCTGCGTTTTGCCGTTGCCTATTGGCACAGTTTCTGCGCTGACGGCGCTGACCCTTTCGGTTCAGCCACCCATTCCCATCCCTGGATTACGGGCGCCAAAACTCCCATGGAGGCAGCGGATCTCAAGATGGATGCCGCGTTTGAGTTTTTCACCAAACTGGGTGTAGGGCTGTACTGTTTCCATGACCGGGACGTAGCACCTGAAGGAGCCACTCCCGCCGAAAGCGAAAAAAATCTTTTTACCCTGGTCGCCAAGGCAAAGAAACTCCAGAAAGCCACCGGTGTTAAACTGCTGTGGGGAACGGCAAATGTATTCAGCCACCCCCGCTACATGAACGGCGCCGCCACCAACCCTGAATTCGGTGTAGTGGCCCTTGCCGCCACTCAGGTAAAAACCGCCATTGACGCCACAATAGAACTCGGCGGACAGGGCTATACCTTCTGGGGCGGGCGCGAAGGCTATATGAGCCTTATCAACACCGACCTTAAAAAAGAAAAAGATCACCTTGCCCGCTTCCTCACCATGGCGCGGGACTATGGACGCAAACATGGTTTTAAGGGGCCGTTCTACATTGAACCCAAACCGATGGAACCGACCAAGCATCAGTACGATTTTGATTCCGAAACGGTTATCGGCTTCCTGCGGCACTACGGTCTGGACAAGGATTTCCGTTTGAATATCGAAGCCAACCACGCCGAGCTTGCCGGTCATGAATTTGCCCATGAACTTGAAACCGCCGCCGCCGCCGGCTTCTTCGGCTCGGTAGACGCAAACCGCGGCGACACCATGAACGGCTGGGACACCGACCAGTTCCCGATCAGCTACTACGAAACCGCAATGGCAATGTACGCCATCCTGAAAGCGGGCGGCTTTACTTCCGGCGGCCTCAATTTTGACGCAAAAATCCGCCGTAACTCCGTTGATCCGGCTGACCTTTTCATCGCCCACATCGGCGGCATGGATGCCTTTGCCGTCGGCCTTGAAATTGCCAACAAAATCATCAGCGACGGCAAGATACCCGCCTTTGTCAAAAAGCGCTATTCCTCGTTTAATACCGGAGACGGCGCCAAATTCGACAAAGGAGACATGACCCTTGAGCAGCTTGCCGGAATCGGCGCGAAAGCCGGTTATGGCAAAACCGGTCTTGTCAGCGGCAAACAGGAATATTTGGAGAATATTTTAAACCAATATTTGCTGCAACACTAATGCTTTTTGCAGGTTCCCGCCATATATAAGATAAGGAGAGAGAAATGAAGTATCTTTATCTTGTTTTGGCGGGAATCTGCTTTGTTTTGTGCACAGTATGTTCCTGCGCCACGGAAACCGGAGGCGAAATTGCCGGAAAAATTATCGGCAACAAGTCTGAAGCCCCGGTTTTTCTTTCATGCCAGGCAGTATCGGAAACGGAAATTAACTTCCGTTTTTCCCTGCCTGTAAAAGTTGTGTCGCTGTATTTCAGTCCGGAAATCAAGCCGGACGAGGTGGAAAACGGCAGCACTGTCCGGGTTATCTTTAACAAAGGGCCGGGGCCGGGGGAAAGGCTAACCGCCGACCTTCTGGCCGAGGACAGCAAAGGCAACACAATTAATGTTCTTGTCCCCTTTCTCACCAGAAACAACAGGATTCCCCCGTTGCGTATCAACGAACTCAGAACCGAGTATTCAAAGCCCAAATGTGAATTTATTGAGCTGAAAACCTTAAGAGCGGGAAATCTGGGAGCGCTGCGGGTATTCATCGCAGGCAACAACAAAGCCCCCATGGTTTATGAATTTCCTCCGGTTGAAGTCGCCAATGGCGAATACATTACGCTTCATCTGCGGACAACGGAGGAAAGCAACTGTGACGAGTTGGGAAGCAATTTAGATGAATCCGGCGGCGCTGATTCTTCCCCAACAGCCCGTGACTTTTGGATTCCTGGTTCAGCCAAACTGCTGCATAAAACCGATGCGATTTATCTGCTGGATCAGGATGACTGTGTTGTTGATGCGGTGATGCTTTCCGAAAGCGCCGATCCCTGGTGGAGCAAAGACTATTTTGCCGAGGCTGCGGAATTTTTGTTTAACGCAGGGGCATGGAAAAGCCCTGACGGAAAAATGTGCAGCCCTGCCGATGCGGTATCTTCCAGCGGTACAACGCTTACCCGAACCATTTGCCGTGATGAAACGCTTACTGAAAATTCCGGCACAGCCGCCGACTGGTACATTACCGCCAACAGCAGCGCAACACCCGGCAAACCAAACAACCCGAAGCGGTACAACTAGTGTTCTGTCTTTTACAGATGCCATAATGAAAGGTCATGTAACTCGTTGTGAAGCAACGAGTTACATGAGGTTCAATTACAATAAATGAAAAAGACAGAACACTAGGCAATATCTCTGAACATGGCTTCTATATCACGCTTGGGAGCGGCGCCGTTTCTTTGAGTTACTACAACCCCGTCCTTGTACAACACAAGGGCGGGAATTGACGCAATACCATGCCGCTCCGCAAGCCCATTTTCTTCGTCTACATTTACTTTTCCTATTTTGATTCTA
>JAIRRB010000086.1 GCA_031256195.1 Treponema sp. | reverse complement strand
GAAAAAATCTTTAACGCCCTATTGGAGGGCATCGGCAATCTGGGGCTGGAGGCGATTCTCGCCCCGCAGGCGGCTGCGGCAAACCGCCCGCGGATCGAACTGTATCTGGCGGGGATCGAGCCCGCCGGTATTGACAGCCGGAATCGCGCGGCGGGGAAGCCGGGCTGGGAGCGGATTATCTTTAACGCGGTATTCAAAAACGGGGGCACCCATGCGCGATGGGTTACCGACACAATTCTCGCGCTACGCAAACTGGTTCCGCTCAACGACGCGCCAATGCGCCTTGCCGTCACCGCGGAAAAAAAATGGCATCTTGAAGCGTGCTGGAAACGGCTGACCCCCGGACGCTTCGAGTATCCTGATGAGGAAGAGTCATCAATGCCGGTACGGTATGTTGAAACATGGGAGGTTTCAGTGGCGTACCCGGCGCATATTATCGAGGAGGAATTATGAGACCGACCGGAAAAGAAGGTTTTTTGTACGGCGTGCGGTTCGCCGCCCTTTTGACGGGGGGCGCGAATAAAAAAGTGCCCAAAGACGGGTGGTACAAAATAAAGAGCATCGCCGAAGACGACAGCGGCATACCGGACAAGGACCCGTCAGAACAAAACACCAGACGCTTGAGAGAAGGGGACGTGTATTACGCCCTAAAAGACCAGCCGCTGGCTACAGGTGACAGCCTCATCCCGATGAACATCAAAAAGATCGCTTTTACTACGGACGTAGGTTTTAACGCCCAGGGTCAGGCGATTGACATCACGACCCAGATTGATGTTGAGACCGGATCGCGGGCCTACGCGCCTTCGGCATTTAAAGAACAATCAGGGAACATCAACGGCTGTGTAGACGTTGACAGCGACGAGCAGCGGGAACTGGCTAACGAGTTCAGCCAGATCAACACCCAGACCGGCGGCTATGTCAGTATCCGTGAAGCAAGCTCCAGAGTGCATCACTTTATGATTTCATATCGTGAAACTAAAACCTCGGGTGAAACCGAGATGTGGCGGTATTTTCCGGTTATTATCGAGTCGTTCCAGATGGATAAACCGGTGGACGGGGTTATACCGTTCAACTTCAATTACAAAGTTGACGGCAAAAACAGGCCGGCGATTATTTACCGTACGGTTGAAGATCCGGAAGATGAGGACAATCCTGAAGAACCGGAGGATGATGGGTTATGAAATTTACCGCGCTGAAAAGTTACACCTATTACCCGGATGTCAACGGTAACCTTGATCTGCCGGAGGGCGAGCGGCTTTCCATCGAGATTATCCGGCCAACCGCCGAAGATTTCGGGACGCTCTTGTCGCTGGAAATCGCCCAAAAAAGCCATAAGGACGATGTGGATAGGAGCGTCTTCAGGTATAACGTACCGAAAATTCTCCAGCGTTGTGTCGGGGAAATTAAGAATCTGACGGTTGAAGACGCGGATAATTCAAAGAAAGGAAAGGCTATAACTAACGGAAAAGACCTGGCGGAGGCGAGTTTCGCCGGAATGTTCCCGCTGGTAAACGCTATCTGTACCGAAGTTTGCGCCGAGCGCATATCCGACACGCAAAAAAAAATCTCCAAATCGGACTCAGCCTGCTTTGGGACGGATGGGACAAACGGGAATTAAGGCGTGAATATTCCCGGGAGAAAATACTGCTCCGCGACTGTGTTATTAAACGGGGTGAGGTAAAAAAATACCTCACCCCCGACTTTTACGCGGCCTATAATCTGTGGGCAAAAATAAAGCGGTACGGCTGGCCGCACGGCCCGGACTGGATTAACGAACCGGCGGGACTGGTAGATATGGTTGAGTTATTTGATACCGAACTGGAACTGCTGAAAGAAAGGGACAGGGAAAAAGATGCAGGTAACCGACGAGCTGCGGGTGCTGGTTGAAGCCGAGGTCGCCCGCGCGATTGAAAATTTTAAAAAACTCTCAGGCGGCATAGAAGAAACCGAAAAGAAAACCGCCACACTGGGAGGCGCGCTTGATTCGTTTTCAAAAAAATCACTATTGATAACCGGAGCCTTCGGCGGCGCCGGAATCGCGGCGGTCAAGTTTGCCGGTGAGAATGAAAAATTAAAAACGTCCCTGGAAGTGCTTTTAGGGTCAGCAGAAAAAGCGTCGTCCGTTTTTGAAGAATGGAAACAGTTTGGCGCAAGTACGCCGTTATCGGTACAAGAAATCGCCGGAGCGGGCAAATCGCTGCTCGCGTTTGGTGTTGAGGCAAAAGACGTAACCGACACCTTGCGGCGGCTGGGGGACGTGTCTCAGGGCGTCGGCACGAGTCTTGATCAGGTTGCCCAAGTGTACGGCAAGGTTAAGGTGCAGGGAAAAGCGTCCGCCCTGGAGATAATGCAGTTACAACGGCAGGGAATTCCCGTCGTACAGGCTTTGGCCCAAGCTCTTGGCACAACAGAATCCGGTATAAAAGGCATGGTCAGCGCCGGAAAAATAGGTTTTCCGGAAATAGAAAAGTCCTTTAGAATATTAACCGAAAACGGCGGAAAATTTGAAGGGATGATGGATAAGCTTTCCCAGACGACAATGGGAAAGTTTTCTACGGCGACGGATAACGCGAAACAGGCGCTTGCTTCTTTCGGCGAAGTGATGCTGCCGGTAGCGGCCGATTTACTGGACAGCGCAAGTTCGATCCTTCAGGGTATTACCGGTATGGACGAGGGAACTAAGCGGTTCGTTATCGGCATGGGCGGGGTAGTTGCTGTTTCAGGACCGGCTATCACGGCAATCAAGGGCGTCGGCGCCGCCATGGCCGTGGTCGCGGCCAACCCGTACCTGCTGGCAATCGGCGGGACTATCGTGGCCGCCGGTATAATAGTAGGCATCATTAACAAACAGGCGCACGCGTATCAGGATTTAAATACGAATATCCGCAAAACAAAAACCGCAGCGGACGGCTTGTTGAGTTCGTATGCGGGTGGTAATAATGCAAAACTGCTCGATAAAGAAACAACCGAAGAACTTATTCGATTATACCCTAATTTGAGCGGGGAAATAAAAGCATATTCAACAACGGTAGAAGAAGCGACCAAAAAGATAAAAGAAAACACTGAAGCAGAAATTCTCAACGCGGCAACCAAACAAACAGAATTACTCAAAAGGCAAATTTCAGCCGCTAATGATGCGGAAAATTTTTATAGAAATGAAGCTGCTACAACCGTGGGTAGAGGAAGGGAATTTCTTGCGGTATATCAACACACTTGGGAAGTTGCGGAGGAAAAAGCAAGGAAAACGCGGCGCGAGATAAATGCGGAACTGGCGAAAATTGGTAAAACTTTGGGTGATGATTTTGCGATTATTGATCTTCCGGTAAACGTCGTTATTCCTGAACCTGCCGCTGTCGGTACCTTAAATGCGTCTGTCATAAAAAAATGGCAGGAGTGGTACGGTGAAATAACCAAAATTGATCCCGCCTCGTTCGGGGATTCGGGCGCGCAGGCGGCGGAATTGTACCTTGCGGAATTCAGCCGGTCTTTTGAAGCGGGAAAAACCGTATTTGCGGCATTAGGCGAAGAATTTGATATCGCCGGTTCGCTGCGCGGACAGCAGGCGGAAATTCAAAAGGCTCTGATAGAACTGTTTTCAATCAACCCCGCTGATATAGATCAGGGGTTTACCGCGATCGATGAATCAATAAGGCCGCTCATTGACGCATATCAAAGCCTGATACCGGAAATCAAGGCGGCTGATGAAGCGATGAAATCTGCCGCCGCTCAAAAAGAATACGCTCAAAAAATCGAAGGCCTGAAACAAAAGATCGCTGACTTCGGTAAATCAGAGGTAGAGCTCGCCTATGACACGGCTATCGCGAACAAAGCTTCGATTGAACAGGCCGCAGAGATCGCCCGCCTCACCGGTGAATTCCAGCGGGTGGAAATTATAGCCGAATACAACCGGCAAATAGACGAATTAACCATGTCACAGAATGAGTTGGCCATGGCGGCTTACGCGGCAACCGGGGCAACTGAAGCGGAACTCGCCGCTTTTAAGGCGACACTTAACCTGAGTGATGAAATTCAACAGGCTCAAAGGCTCAAAGAAACAATTGAGGGCATCAAGGAATCGCTTTCCAATCTGGGTACTAATGTCACCCTGGGCGGTATTGAAACGCTCGGCAAAGCGCTGGGGCAAGGGGCCAGTGCCGGAGATGCGATGAAGGCCGCTTTAACCGCCATGTCGCAGGAGATTCTTAACGCGCTGCCGAATATGTTTTTACAGGCGGGATTGCAGCTCATCGCCCAGGGCCAGTGGGCGCTTGGTCTGGGATTTATCGCCGCCGCGGGTTCAACGGCTCTGGTTAAAGGCTATGTTAGCGGCAGAATCGAAGCGGAACAGTCTGCCGCCCGCAACGCCCACGGCAATATTTTTAATTCAGACGGTATTCAGGCCTTCGCCCGCGGGGGAACCTTTACCAATCAGATTGTGCAAACCCCGACGCTGTTCAGGTTTGCCCGCGGTACCGGCCTTATGGGTGAGGCGGGTCCGGAAGCGATTATGCCGCTGAAACGTATGGCAAACGGCGACCTGGGCGTCCGTACGGAAGGCGGCGGGGCAAATGTAACGGTCACTATTATCAATAATTCCGGCGCCGAAGTACACCAGGAAGAAAGCGATGACGGTAACGGCAACAAAGATGTCAGGGTGATTATCGGTGATCTGGTCAACGGCCATATCGCATCGGGCAAGGCTGACCGGGTCATGGGCGGGCGTTACGGCCTGCGGGCGGCGGGGGTCTAAATGGCGAATATTACCTGGCCTGACGAACTGCCGCCGACTCTGCTCTTAAACGGCTTGTCCGCTCAGCCGCAGAATGACGTTATCCGTACCGCTATGGACTCAGGTCCTAAAAAAGCCCGCCGCCGCTATACCGCCTACAGTACCGGCTTTTCCGGCAAAATAATTCTGAGCGCGGCGCAGCTGGCAATTTTCCGGCGGTTTTACCATACCGCGCTGGCGGACGGCGTTCTGCGTTTCAATTTTACCGACCCCTTTACCCTTGAAGCCGCTGAGTTCCGCTTTACCGCCGCATATTCTGCCGCAGCCCTTGACGGCCTTTTTGAAATAACAATGCCCCTGGAGCGGATGTCATGAGCAGCATATCGCAGGAGGCCGCCGCGGCCGTCCTCGCTCCTGAAACCGAGCAGGTCTTTCTCTACCTGCTCACCATTGAAACATCCGACGGGGCGGTTCTGCGTTTTGTGGACAATACCCAGAATATCAGCTCACGCGGGAATGAATATTTCGCCGCGGGCTTTACCCTTATTCTGCCGGAACAAACCGATAACGCGCCGCGGCCCTGCCGACTGGCTATCGACAATACCGACCTGTCAATTTTTCAAACCATTAAGCAGGCCGTCGGACAGGACGTAACCGTCACGGTTTGCGTTATCATGGCCGATACGCCGGATGTGTACGAACGCGGGCCGCTGAAATACCGCCTGCGCAACGTGAAGGCCACCAAGGAAACTATCGAAGGCGAAGTTTACGACTTCTACCTTATCGACCGTAAGTTTCCTCAGGGCACCTACACGCCGCACGATTTTGAGGGGATGTTTTTTTGATGATGTACGCATGGGTTAAAAACTATATCGGCATTCCCTTTGTCTCAAACGGCAGAACCATGGACGGCTGCGACTGTTACGGGCTGGTCCGGCTCGTGCTGCGTAACGAATATGGTATAGAACTACCGGAACTGTCAAACGATTATGATAATGCGCTCAATATTACCGCAACAGCGCGGCTCTTTGCCGAAAAACGGCCGATACTTGCTGCGGAAAAGTTACCACAGATGCAGGAGAGGGCGGTCGTCGTCATTACCGAACACGGTCATCCCTGCCATATCGGTATCGCCTGTGGCGGCGGTTATATTCTCCATACCGGCATAAAAACCGGCAGTGTGTGCCAGAGAGCCACTCATCCGGGCCTGCGCGGCCGAATCGAGGGGTATTACCGTGTCCGTTAAAGTAATCGCCGAACTCAGCCCCCACCGCCCGCTGCGTACCACGCTTACCGCTGACCCCCAGCCTATCGCCGATATTATCAAAAAACTCAATTCCGGTTTCCCGCTTTCCCAGGCGCGGGTCAGCCGCAACGGCGAAATTGTTACCGATTTTACACTAACGGCACACGACGGCGACACCTTGTGGATCAAGTTTGTGCCGTACGGCGGCCCCCAGCAGACCGGCATGGGAATGAAAGCCGGCGGATGGCTGTTGGCGATTGCCGGAGGAATACTTATCGCGACCGGATTTGGCGCGGGGTTCGGCATCGCTCTTATCGGCGCCGGAGTCGGCCTTCTTGCCGGCGGAACGGTTTTATATAACCTTGATATCCCCTCCTTCAAAGACCGCGAAAAACCGGAACATGACAGTTCTATCCGCGGCGGCAAAAACCAGATGCGTCCAGGCGGCAGAATACCCGTCCTTTTTGGCCGCCACCGTGTTTACCCCGACCTCGCTGCCAACCCCCATACCTCAATAACCGGCAATGCCCAATATTTTATCCAACTGTTCTGCGGCGGTTATAAGGACTGTGTTATCGACCGTGACAGTTTTAAACTCGGCGATACGCCGCTGGTCGACCTGTCGCACACCGGAGACATTAACCAAATTCTCTCAGGAGATGATCCCCTTATCGATATGGAGATACTCCAGAACGGAGAGGCGTCCCGCCTGTACCCCCGGTGCGTCCATGAAGAGATGATTAACACGACCCTCGAAAACCTTATTGACGGCGGTGACGGCGAAAAAATATCCGGCCAGATTGTCCGTACCACGCCGGATAATACCGATTCTATCAATGTTGATATTTTTCTGTACAACGGCATCGGCAAGTATGACGATAAAGGCGACCTGAAATCTACATCGGTAAAGGTCGAGGCTTCGTATAAAAATGTCGATGACCCCGATTCCGAGTATCAGCTACTCGGTTTCTTTAACCATGATACCAATACCATTTCCGGCAAGGAACTCAAAACCAAACGGTACCAGATAACCAAAGACGGCCTTGAACCGGCCTCTTATACCGTTAAAATTGAGCGCATAACGGCCGATTCAACCGGCGGTAAAATCATCGACCAGGTCTATGTCGGCTCTATCCGCTCGCAAAAATCAGTCAGCCCGATCAGGGCGGAACGCCGCGAGGATTTGATCCTTATCGCCCTGCGGGTTATGGCAACCGGCAAAACCAACGGCGTCATTGATAGTTTTAATTATGTCGCTACCGCGCGGCTGCCGGTATACGCTTCAGGCGGCTCCGGCGCTTTCAGCGGCGCGTTATACTGGCTTTCCGCCGCCCCAACCCGTAACCCCGCATCAGCGCTCCTGTACGCCCTGCGCGGACACGCCGCCCAGCAGCAGATTGATGACGCCGATATCGATTGGCCTTCCTTTGAAGCGTTCTACCGCTGGTGCGAACAACACGAGTATTTTTGCGACGCTTACCTGGCTGAGTCCGTTTCCATCGCCGAACTTATCCGCATGATAGGCGCTACTTCCCGCGCCGAAGTCCTCCGCATCGATTCCAAAATTGCCGTCGTGCAGGATATCGAATGCTCCGCCCCCGTCCAGTTGTTTACTCCCAAAAATACCAAAAGTTATGCCGTTACCATGTTTAACGCGGATATCCCCGACGCTCTTGAACTGCGCTTTATCAACGAAGCGAAAGCAGGCTATGTCCCGGACGAACTGCCCGTCTACCATACCTCCGACGGCCTCAAACAAGATGAACCTAACACTGTTCAAAAAATCGACCTCTGGGGCGTTACCGGCCGGGACCAGGTATGGCGCATCGGCAGGTATAATTACGCATGCCTGAAAAACCGGCCTTTTGTCCACACTATCGAAGCGGATATCGAATACCTCCTGTGCAACAAAGGCGACTGGATTCAATACTCAGGCGACCTCGCTCTGACCGGTTCAACGCAGGGCCGTATCACCGAAATGCTCTGGTCGCCGTCCGTAGGCCGCTATACCGGTATTCGTGTGGACGAGCCGGTTATAACCGATGCCGCTAACCGGTATGCGGTCCGCATCCGCCTGTCCAACGGAACCGTGCTCCTGAAAGATGTCGCAATCATCAGCGAGCCCCACGAAATCTATTTTACCGAACCCTTCCAGGCGGATAATGTGCCCGCCATAGGAGACGTCTACGCTTTCGGTATCCGCGGGCGGGAGGTTATTGACCTGGTTATCACCGACATCCAGCCGCAAGCCGACTTCTCCGCCGTCCTCTCCTGCGTCGAATACAGTCCCGCCATCTTTGACGTGGATAATCCCGATTTCATCCTGCCCGAATTTGAACATAAAATTACCCCCGTTTCCGGCGCCATTGATTCCGGCGTTATCGGACCTGCCCGCTGGAAACTTTTTGCAACCTATCATGACGGTGAAATGGAACCGCTGCGGCCTTCCGGAGACGGACAGGACTCAGGCTGGCATTACGCCCGTACCTCGCAGGCCCTCTGGCAGTCTTCCAAAACCGCCGAAGCCGTCGATTTGGGCGAATGGGGGCCGCCGGTTAGAATTAAGGGCGAGCGTACCATAAGCGACATTGTGCCGGTTTATCTGACCCTCTCGCCGCAGAGCATTATCCTTGATTGTGATTCATCAGGCGGCATCCTCGCAGGCCTCCTGCCCGCCGCCTCCCGGGCCGAACTGTTCAAATGGAGTTATAAAATTTTTCCCGTTGACGGTATCCTGCGCTACCCCGGCTCCAATGGCGGCGGCGCCGATGGCGGCCTCTTTGACCCCATGCTCGGCGATTTCTTCCCGGTGGAATCAGAGCCAAATATCGTGTTCTCACTGGCCGGCGCACCGCAGGGGATTACCATAAATCAGGCAGGCGTTATCACCGTTGCCGCGGATGCCGCCCTGGAAGACGAACAAACCGTTACCGTCAGGGCGCAGTATCAGGGTGAAGTGTATACCGCATCCCTGTTTGTCCAAATCAAAAAACGGGTCGGCGAAGATCATTATTTGGGAACCGCCGAAACCATCCCCGCCGGTGCGGAAATAACGATTATCAAAGGGAATCCGGCTTCAGGCCCCGTTCGCGCCGTCCAGGGAAACTTTGTGCTGGCTACCGCTTCCGGCGCCGTGGGCAGCCGCGTCTGGAAAGCCGGCTGGGTGTACCAGTGGTCGGGCCTTGCCTGGGAAGGCCGCGACCCCGAACGTTACTCCGATTTGTACATAAGCTGTTTCAAAGACGGCCTGGACGTTCTTGAACTCAAACAGGATATTGGTTGGTTCGGCGGCGTCATGGCCGGCCTCCTCTGCGCTCAAAAAGGCTTTATCGAGGAATTGCAGTCGCTGGTGATTGAACTACAGGATGGCGGGGTAATTAAGAGCACGAATTACAGTAATAAATTGGGCGAGGAAAATGGCTGGTTAATAGACTATTTAGGTAACGCTATATTTAATACCGGTATTTTCAGGGGCGAGTTAAGAGCCGCTACCGGCACTTTCAGCGGCAATCTATCGGCGGCGGGCGGTACTTTCAAGGGGACGCTTGATGCGGCAACACTTAATGCTCTGACTATCAGCATGAATGGTACTCATGCGGCGACAGCGGGTGGTACTACTAACGCAGAACGTGCCGCATTAAACCCTTATGTGGTTGGTTATGACAATAAGCGCTCGGAGGATATTTCTGCTATATCACTGTTACCATACGGACCAGCGGTAAAAAAAATAAGGATAGTGGGAAGCGGCAGTGTAAGATTTAGGGTATCATACAGGGGAGCTTGTTCTATTAGCATACTGCTGAATAATGGCAATTTTTCACAACTACAGGTATTCCCTAATAAAACAACCGAAGGCGAGGAATGGTCAAGTATTCATAATATGCCCAATAAAAAGAATATCATTTATCTTTTTGGGGCTAATGTTTCTGGCGGGAACTTCATTAATGGCATTTTTGAATGCAGGACATCAAGCGTTCCTGGGCTATATGAGTATTTATCATCGCCATTGTAAAGGTTGTCACTAAAATATAGCGATTATAATTTGACTAACATAAAAATATATGATATTCTACCATTATGACACAATGGACGCAGGAATAAGGACAAATTACGGATTACTGATAAGTGAATTCGTACTTCACGCCATTAGAAACATTCCCGAATTTGTCAACGCATTTAATAACCGCATATTTATCATTACCAGCCCCATCATTAAAAGAAAATGAATCCTTGCCTAGAATAATATCCTGATACTGCTCCATGTAGAAAAATCCCATACCTTCCTCGCCGGTAACAGATGAATACATTAGAAATTCAATCGTATTTTCTACACTTTCACTGATACCGTATATTTCGATCTTGACATTCTTAAAACCGTTATCGGTTGGATTTGTCCATGTAATTACAGTGCGGTTATAATCACCGCCTCTTGTATGCCCCACATTCGACACTTCAAAGGGGTATACGCCGTCAGGGTAGGGGTTAGTTCCTCTTTCCACATCCCCATTATCACACGCAATAACAACAAACGCCGCCGCCAGCACGGCAATAAAAATCTTTTTCATACATTACCCCCACAACCCCAGTATAATCCCCGGTACGGCTTTACGCAATAGGGCGGTGCTATACTTTGGTTTATGGCATATATCAAAACCGACTGGCAGGCCCGGCAGGGTGCGACCCTTAACAAATTTACCAAATCCGATGAAACGGCAGATTCGGTTGTGCTGGTCAATGCTCCCGATTCAATAACCGTGCCGGGAACGCCCTTTAACCCCGAAAACATGAACCACATCGAGGAAGGTATCGCGCAGGCGCATGAGGCAGTAGCGGCTGAGGCGACTTTGCGGCAACAGAGCGACAACAATCTATCACAGTCAATTGCCAGCCTTACCAAAAATGATATAGGACTGGGTAATGTTACCAATGATTCGCAAATAAAACGCAGTGAGATGGGCATTGCCAACGGAGTCGCAACCCTTAACAACGAAGGCAAAGTACCGCTTGATCAATTACCTGAATTTATGGGCGGTGAAGGTGAAGGCGACAGTGAAACGCTTGCCAGAGCGAAAGAGTATACCGACACGGCAGTTGCAACTGAATCACAGGCACGACAACAAGGCGACAGTGAAACGCTTGTTGCCGCAAAAGCGCATGCAGATACTAAAGCTCCGATAAACACCACATTGGCGAATCCCTCGTTAGACAACGCCACCCCAGCAGCAGTAAGCACACCAACGCTAATTACAAGTTTATTACAGACTATCTGGAATAAGTTGAGATATTTATACAGTAAACCTACTATGTTTAGTACGTTAAATACAGCCGTACAGGCAACAGCTACACTTGCACCCACTGGGTGTGACCCTGATATAAAGATGTTAACTATTCCACGCGGAGTGACAAAAAGGTATTTGCATATATTAACCTTTTACAGGACATACGGTAATTCCGGTAATCCCGATATTACAGGTAGTTTTTCCACACAATTATTGCTTCCGGCAAGTTACAGTACAAAAATTCAGACAATAGCTGCTGCGCTTGCTGCATTACGTTATGTTTATGGTACTACGGCTATAGTATACAATGTGACAGGCGCACTGCACTATCGCCCCCAGAATAAAATATATCCGGCCGGTAGATTACATTTGGAATATACTCCTGTTTTGGTAAGTATGGGTACACCACCGGATATGCTGAGCCAAGACATAAATTTATTTGATGTTGAAGATGTATTAGTTGACTTAATGGCTTAAATTAAGGAGAAAAAAAAGATGAATATTTTACACATTTCGTTAATGAGTTCATGCAATTTTGACTGTTACTACTGCACCGTAAAGAAATGGCTGCGCCCATTAGAGACCGCACAGTCGCTCGGTAGAAACCTGCTGACTAACGAAGCCCTGCTCAAATGGTTTGATGCGTTTATCAAGCCGGATGAATGGTATATTGAACTAATCGGCGGCGAACCGGGGCTGTATCCCCAAATCAGTGAACTCATACCGGCCATTACCGAGAAAGGCTATTACGGCATTGTCAAAACCAACGGTTCGTTACCGATACCGGAAAGCCCAAACTTTATTCGGGCTGCCGCCTGGCATAAAGACAGAGACTTACCGCAGTATTTTGATCAGTTGGTCATTATTAAGAACCCCGATGATACTTGGAGGGATAAAGAGAGTTACTGCAAGAAGAAAAAAATCAAATATCAACTGGTAGATTATGACCGGCGTTGTGAAGGTATACTCAATACCGACCTGATGAAAGGCTATGAGCCCAATAAAGCCATTTACAGCCAGCATATAAACAGTTCCGGTGAAGTGACCTGCTGCCCTGCGGCCACTCCGGTTATGCAGGACGGTGTATGTACCATTTTTGATATGGCCCCGCCCATTTATACCAACATACTCCTGACAAGTTGTAAGTGTTGTAAAAACATCCATGATGTCGAGTTGTTTCTGCCTGACGATATAAGGGAAAAATTCAATGATGATTTTGAAAGGCGCAAAAAATGAACAAGATTAAATACTTTTTACTGTACTGGGTATGGCAACTTCCACAGATGGCGCTGGGGCTGATTCTCTCACAAATATTGATAGCCAGAAAAAGAATAGTAATAATTAATGGACAAGCAGTTGTCTATTACCATTTTCATAGATACACCAAATTCAGCAGGTTCATATCGGGAGTATCGTTGGGAATTTTCATTCTGTTATCAGACAATAATAATGACCACACCACAATACTCCATGAATACGGGCATAGTACCCAGTCCCTGTATCTTGGTTGGCTGTA
>JAIRRB010000041.1 GCA_031256195.1 Treponema sp. | reverse complement strand
CGAACGAGACCGAAAGCTATATTTTAAGCCCGCCCGATACGGTCGTTGCGGAAAAAAATTCTGACGGTACGGTAACCGTGAAATGGAAACCGGCCATCGGCAGCGAAGGCGAGCGTCTGTGGTATACCTATACTGTATATGCGGATAAAAACATGAACGGGAATTTTAACAATAAGGTTGAAACAGTAATTGTACCCAATGTTGATGGAGAAGGATACATTTCCGCAGACGGGCTTTCACTGGACGATGGCGCTTTTTTCAGGGTAACCACCTCTAATTCCAAAGGCATTGAAAGCATTATGAGTTCCGTTGTATCCCCTGTTCCTGCGGCGGCGATTATTCAGGGCGCTACACAGCGTGCGTATTTTCAGGATGCGGCGGCAAATCCCAGCGGGATTTACCCGGTAAAAATCACCTGGAAAAAACCGGCGAATGAAGAACCCTCTTTCTACCATGTGCGGCGTTCAACCAAATCAGGAACCGGCTTTTCCGCAATCAACGATGCTGCGCTGGGCGCAAACGGCCCGTTTAGCGATGTGTATTCCTATGATGCGGCGAGCGGGGTTTATACCTATATCGACAGGAACGAAACGGCGAGAGCGGGCAGAAAATTCTATTACCATGTGCTTTCCCTTAATCAGCTTGGGCAGGGGAATTTCCTGTCCGGCGAGGTAATTGGCTGGGGCGCATTGACCCACACCCAGTATATGCTTGAATACAACAAAACCATGAAGGCGGCGCTCAAAAAACTGACCTATATGTATAAATCGGGCAGCACCGACAAACTGGGAACTGAAACGAAAAACGGCGTAATAAGCGGTACCATCTATTACGATGCCGCCATATCCGGTCTGGGGGCGCGTATAATCATTAAACTGACCAATTATGCCGAATTCCATATCGACAACGCGCAGGAAAACGGCGTGTATTTTACCCTGAACGGCAATTCCAACACCTCGGCGAATATGAGCTCCAACGGAACGATGGATGGAACCGTGACTTGTACCGGAATGTATCCGGGCAGGGTGTATTATGACCGTATCGAAATCAAGGGCGGAGCGGCTGGCGGCGGCACTTACGGCATTGAACCGGAAGGGATTTCCCGCGCGGAAATCTCCTGGACTGTCGGAGAGCAGTAGCCAGGGCAATAGCGTTTACTTTTGAACAGTACAAACCAACCGGAGGGGGCTGCGGGCTTGCGGAAACGCTTGTAGAACCCGCCTGTGCAGCCACCCAGCACTTCCATGCGGTAATTTTTGAAGGATTTAGTTTCGCATAGTCATGGAGGTGCTGGGAGGCTCTGTAGGCAGATTCCCCCAGTGTTTTTGCCGCCCCGCTGCCCCCCCTATGCGGATTTGTCCTTACTTGATACCGTAATAAAAAAGTAGATGCTGTTGCTCTGGAGCAGTAGCCAATTTGCTGTATTTTCGGTTATAATATGTTCATGATGAAAAGCATAAAGATAGGGTTTCTGGCTATTTTTGGCTGCTTCCTTGCCGCCCAGGGTTTTGCCCAGACGGACTTACAGCCGGCGGCTATTGTTAATCTAACCAGGAGTGAGCCGATAACGGTCAAACAGTTTCGTACCGAGGTTGAGCGCGTGGAGAAAAGCGCCCGGCGTTCATTAAGCGACAAAGAACGGCGTGATGTTCTGGATTCGATGATAAATGAACGGCTGGCAATTCAGGCTGCGGAAAAGGAAAAAATTACCATTTCGGAAAATGAGGTAAACCAGCAGATCAATCAGCTTAAAAACCAGATGGTTCAGGCTATAGGGCGGCAGCCCACTGATGCGGAATTTGCCGCCGCTATCAAAAACGAGACCGGCCTTGATATTTCGACATTTCGGGACCAGGCGCGGCGGCAGCTTACCACCCAAAAGTACCTTATGTCAAAAAAGCAGAGCAGTTTTGACAACATAAAAGCGCCTACCGACGCTGATATTACCAGCGCCTATAATTTAACCAAATCCCAGTTTGTCAGGCCCGATACCGTCCGTTTTTCCATGATTCAGGTGGAATATGGGTCGGATGCCGCTTCCAAGTCCAAAGCCAAAGAATTGGCGGATAAGCTCATTCGGGAAATCGGCACCAGCCCTTCCAAATTTGACGAGGTGGTTCTTCGGGGTCAAGCGCCCAATTCCGGTTATCAGGCCGGAGACGGCGGTTACCTGCCCCGGAATATGGAAGCTGCGCAGGTTGTGGGGCAGGACTTTATTACCATTGTCTTTAACCTGAAGCAGGGTGAAGTCTCAAAGCTGATGGATGGTTTGCGGGGTTATCAGGTTGTTAAAGTTACCGAAACCTATGCCCAAAAAAATCTTGAATTGGATGATATTTTTCAGTTGGGCAGCCGCATGACAGTCCGTAATTATATCGGCAATTCCCTGCTGCAGGAACGGCAGATGGAAGTGCTTACCAAAGCTACCCAGGAACTGGTAGCCGAACTGCGGGCAGGCAAAACCTTTCAGGTATTTGAAAAAAACCTGACCTGGTAGGGGGCGGCAGTGGCATCCCGCAGAAAAGGCCGTATTCTGGCATTTCAGGCTCTGTACTGCTGGGAATCGACCCATATTCCCATTGACGATGTAATGGCATTTTCCTGGCTGGGCGCTGAAAAACAGGCATCCCTTGACGAAACTGTCGGCGCTTTTTCGCGCTTGTTAATAACGGGTACAGTCGAAAATATCAGAGACATTGACGAAATGATAAAAAAACACCTGCAAAATTGGGATTTTTCGCGGCTTAACCGCGTTGATTTGGCAATCCTCAGAATGAGCGTATATACCTTGATGTATCAGAGTGAAATTGCCCCTTCAATAGTTATTGATGAGGCAATCGGCATTTCACGGGAATTCGGAACTGATGATTCTTTCCGGTTTGTCAACGGGGTTCTTGACAGTATACGAATAACCCTTCTGGCGCACAATGAAAAAAATCAAACCTCCTAGGGCGGCGTCCAATGCGACGCTTAAGCCGCTGCCTGCCGCGCCGCGCAATGTGCGCCGGCGCCTCACACCGCTATTGCGTATAACTTTTCTTTCGGGTCTCCTGCTTCTGTTGTTGATGGGGGGAGGGCTTGCCGGTATTTTTGTCAGGGGCAGCGCTGCTGCGGGCGGGCCTGAAAAGGAAAGCGCGTTTCACCGTCTGCTGCGGGAATATGATTTTAAGAGCAGGCAGGTTCTGGAATCGGGCTCCCTTACTGCGCAGCGCCGGGAATTTGAGCGTCTTGACGGAGATCTTGACCGGCTGGAAAAAAAGGCCGAAGGGGTTGAATCCTGGCTTTCTATCCTGAAACGCCGCAGACAGTTGGCAAGTATTGATTACCATCATGAAGACCTTTACCGGCAGTCAACCCGGCGGGCGGTTCAGGCTTTTCCCCATTCCGAGCCAATCGCCGCGGTTGCCGCCGCCGCTCTTGTCCACAATGCCGCCATAACCGGGGAAGGAGCGGCATACCTGCGGGAAGCGCTCCCCCTGCTGACCGGTTCCCGTTTTGCCCCCATGCGCCTGAGCTTGCACGTCCTGCTGGGTGATTTTAACAATCCCGAAAAAGCGGCTGCCGGCCTGCCCCGCGGTTTTACCATATCGGAGTATTCGGCTGTCTCAACCTGGGAAGCGGAACTTATTTTCCCCAATCTTATACTGCTCAAAATACTTGCCGGGGAGATACCGGCCGCCGCCATTGATATTCAGACCGTACTGACCGCTTTTCCTTCACCCGGCCTTATCCGCCTTGCCGCTGAATATTTCTACGATTTTGGCGACCTTCTCCGCTCGGCGGAATTATTTTCAATGCTGCCGGACGAAGCGGACCTCATCCGGCAGGCGGATGCGCTGTGGCTTGCCGGTTATACTGAAAATGCTCGTACCCTCTGGGCAATACTAACGGCCCTGCCGTCGGCAGAACCGCTGACGAGGCCGCCAATGCAGGATGAGGCGGTCTATAGCACAGCCGTCCTTAAGGCGCTGTATAACCTTGCCTTGACCGCCCAAACGCCGGAAGAAGAAGCGGCGCTGCTTGAGCGGCTGATAAAGAACAGCGCTGGCCAGGATTCTACCCGCCGTTTCGGCCTTATCCGCTTGAGCCGCCTGTTGGACGTTCCGCAGGCATTGGCGGTCTTGAACGCCGAAAAAGGCCCGGAAGACCCCCTTATCGAACTTGAGATACTGAAACGGCGAACGGAAAGGGGAGAACTGCCCCGCATGATTGCCGAAACATGGCTTTTGGTAGGCCGTTATCCTGAAACAGAGGAACTGTACGAATGGGGGGCCTGGTACTTTAACCTCCAGCGGAACTATACCGAAAGCGCCAATCTGCTGAAAATCGCCGCACGGCATGATTTTACCGGCTATTGGACAGACTTATACGGAGCTTTGCAGCATATCCGCGAGGGCGACTTTGATACTGCGGCAGAGATGCTTGCCGCAGTAAGCGCGGAAAACGACCATTGGGCGGCGGCGGCCAATCGGGGCCGCATCCTTGAATCCCGCCATGCCCCGGCGCGGGCGCTGGAAAATTATGAAAAAGCGGCGGCTGTCCTGGAATGGGATGATGCCTCTGCGCAGAAAACCGCTTCCCGCATTCAGCTTCGCATTGCCTATTGCCTGAAAAGCCTGGGCAAAATTGAAGAAAGCCGCCGCGCCCTGGAATATGCCATTGACCTTAACCCCGACAATCTCACCGCCCGCCTAGAACTTGAGCGCCTGTAATATTTTGCCAAATATTCTTGACCCTTGCGGTTGTTTTTTGTATATTTGAAACACAAACATATACGTTATGGAGGATAAAATGAAAGTAAAGCCCTTGGCAGATCGGGTTATGGTGAAACTGGAAAAGAATGAGGCAAAAACCGCCGGAGGGATAATTATCCCCGATACCGCCCAGGAAAAGACCCAGCAAGGTACGGTAGTCGAAGTAGGACCGGGTACGGAAAAAGACCCGATTTACGTCAAAGCCGGTCAGAAAGTGATGTACGACAAGTATGCCGGAAGCCAGATTAAAGTGAATGGGGAAGATCACCTCATCCTTAAGATGGCCGACATTATTGCCGTAGTCGAGTAACCGTTCCCATTAAGGCATGAACACAGCCGGTAGTTGTAAAAGCTACCGGTTGCGCCTTTCTTCTTCGGATTTACATTCAACACACATGAGCGCATAAGGTATCGCTTCCAGCCGGTCCTGCGGAATGCGTTTTTCACATTTAATGCAATGCCCATATTTTCCCTGGCTTATGCGGGTAAGGGCGGATTCTATCAGCCTGAGCTGTTTGAGTTCCTGAGAACCAATGACTTCAATCATCTTCCTGTCAACATCATCAGATGCAATATCCGCAAAGTCCTTGGGGTCCATTCCCTCGACAATTTCCTTAAAATCCTTGTTGCCGGCAATAAGATTTTCAATAATCTCTGATTTTAAGCTCAAAAGGGACTGTTCCATTTTTTCTACAAAAGTCTGCCAATCCACTTTTGGCGCGGGACGCCGCCCTCCTGTACTGCCTGTAGAGGTCTTTTTCTTTTTTTCACCGGCCATCGCTGATTTCTCCTGTAATTCTGCGTATAATGCCGTAAAATTCGATTTTTGTCAATACCCGTTTTCCACGATTATTAATATTCGGTTAAAACGCCGCTGGTTTAGCCGCTGGTTCATATCACATTTCAGGCATTGGATATACCGCACTGCGGGTATATTTCTGTTGCCATTTTCCCGTTTCTACGATATACTGTCAGGGTAAGGTGGAGGTTTGTAATGGCTGATGATATTGTTTATGTGGATGTGGCCGATGGCGCAAAACGGGTCATGAACAACACTAAACTCTATGTTAAGTTGCTTACCAAATTCAGGGATGACACCAAAACGGACGATGTAGAGACGGCTCTTCAGACGGGAAATATGGAAAAAGCCCGGAATGCAGCCCATACGCTGAAAGGTGTTGCCGCGAACTTATCGCTTGCGGAACTGTTTAAGCAATGCCTGGAACTGGAAACCCAAATAAAAGCCGGAGCGGTGAATCCGGCCCAGATGGAAACAGTTAAAACTGTTTTTGCCGCGACTCTACAGGAAATTAACAAGGTTATATCGGAAAATGGCTGATACAGATTCCACTATTCTTCTCATTGATGATCAAGAAATCAATGTTATGATGCTTGAGGAAATTCTCAAGGATGATTACAGGATAATCACGGCAACCAACGGTAAGGAGGCGCTTGAAAAACTCCGCACCCTGGCAGTCCTTCCCAAAATCATCCTTACGGATGTGGTAATGCCGGAAATGAATGGCCGCCAGATGTTTGAAGTATTAAAGGCTGACAAGGTTTTTAAGCGGATTCCGGTTATTTTTATTACGGCGGAAAATGATTCGGAAACCGAACTGCTTGCCGCGGGCGCAATGGATTTTATCAATAAACCTTTCAAACCGGAAATTGTCAAACTGCGGGTGCGAAACCAGATAAAATTGAAAGACTACAGCGACAGCCTGGAAGAAATGGTTGCGGAAAAAACCGCCGAGGCAACCCAAACTTTGGATAACGCCCTACAGGGCCTTGCCAATGTTATTGAACACCGGGACCTTGAATCCGGGGAGCATGTCAAACGGACTCAGCTTTATGTGCTTGCCCTCTGTGATTGTCTTATTGTTAACGGAACAAAATATGCCCAGGAAGTGTTTGACCTTAAACCCAACATCATAATGAAGTCCATGGCCCTGCACGATGTCGGCAAAATCGCCATTCCCGACCGCATACTCCTGAAACCGGGCAGGCTGGACCCGGAAGAGTATGAAATAATGAAGACCCATACAACGCGGGGCAAGGAAATCATCGGCGAACTGGGCGATATTAACGCTTCCCTGTATCTAAAGCACTGCGAAGATATTTGCTATGGTCACCATGAGCGTTGGGACGGCAAAGGCTATCCCCGCCAGATTAAAGAAACGGATATTCCCCTGACGGCCCGGCTGGCATCGCTTGCCGATGTTTATGACGCTCTGGTTTGCGCACGGGTTTACAAAGCGGCTTTTTCCTATGATGAGGCGATTAAAATTATTGTTGACGGCAGGGGAACCCAATTTGATCCGGTCATCACCGATGCGCTCATGCAAATTCAGGGCCGTTTCCGGGAAATTGCCGAACATTATCAGTAATTAATGCTTCCCGTAAACCAACTCAAGCATTTTTTTACCGTACCGTGTACCCAGCAATTCAAGTCCCTCGGAACCAAAATGAGTATTATCGGGCTGTCCGTTGCCGGTTCTGCCGGTACAGTCTTTGGAACTTATTATCCAGGCTTTGGGTAAGGTCGCTTGTATAACGCTGTCGTTGGCCAAAGCGCCGCCGGTCTGGCCCGATCCGCCGTTCCAGCACTGTCCCAGCAGAATGGGCAGAGAATTGGGCGCAAGTTCCAGATCGGCGAGCATATCATCGTAAATTTCCTTTAACATGGCAGCCCAGGTAATGCCGCTTAAACCTACTCCGCTTTCACCCTGATGGACTATTATGCCTTTTATCACGCCGGTTTCCCGGGCGATTTGCGCGTTCCGTATAATGGCGTCGTACATATTCGCATAACCGGCGCCTTTGTACCTGTCCATGCCCTGCATTTCAGTAGCGCTTGGTCTGCCGCTTAAAACACCCTGCTTCCGGTAATAATTATCAGCCTTTGTCTTGTGAAAAGCGGCAAGAGCCATATCGCCGTTGGCAACGGCCACTACGCCGATTTTGATATTTTCCGCAGTACTCGCCGTAAGGGTTCGCCCAAAATAATCCGCAGGCCCCAGCCCGATATTAAGCCCGAGGTAATTTACCAAGCCGCTGTCCGGAATGATAAGCGGCGGCACTGCCTTATACCATTGACCTCTGGCCCGGCTTTCCCCGGCGTATGTACCGGCCACTACATTCAATATTTGCCAACGGTCACTTATGCCGGTTTTATCCTGCGCCCGAATTTCGCCGGGCCCCTGCATATTTGACTGCCCAAAGGCGATGTAAATGTGCAATTCTTCTTGGGGGATTATGGCGGCATCACCGTCCTTCACAGCCCGCCGCTTGTCTGCGCACCCGCCCATTAACAACCCGATAATAAAAAATACCAGCAAAATACCGAAAGAAAAACATTTTTTCATAAATACTCCCTGTTACCTGTTAATATATTAAAAATTATATCATCCTATTACCTTTTGTTTCCCGGTAAATTCTTCTACCACCATTTTAAAAACAACAACACTATTTAATTCATTTTCATTAAAATCATATTTTTTATCCTCTCCGGTTTGCTGCTTCATTAAATAATTTAAACCATTTATTTTTTCATCTTTTGTTTCCGATAAAATGATTTTTCCAAAACCAATTATACTTTTAAATTCAAAACTATAACCACAGGGATTTTCTCCTTCAATCAATCTTGTATCACAATCAATTTCAAAACACGCATTATTATTTTTTTGAATAATATCCATTTTTTTACCTTCTTTCGCGCCATGAAAATACAACGTTAATTTTTCATCATTATAGGAAAAACCATAATTTAACGGTACAATATACGGATAATTATTTTCAGATAATCCTATCCTGCAAACTTTACATTTTGCAATAATCTCCAGTTTTTCATTTATATCAACTATTTCCCTGTTTTTCCTTCTCATTTTCAACCCCTTTTACATTTTGTTGGGCCATTTGGCCTGTTATCCGTTATTTTTTTGATAATTCTTTACGGGATTATACCATCACAATAATAATATTGCCAGTGTAACCATACCCAATAGCGTTACCAGTATTTGGTCTGATGCTTTTCCGGTTGTAGCAGCCTTAGCAGCGTAACATTTGATGGAATGATTGCTGCGAACAATTTGGGCCAGGTCACAAGCGGTTTTGATCGTCCATTTAACGGCGACTTGAAGGACAAATACCTTTCAGGGGGCAGAGGAACATATACCACGACAGCGCCTGCAAACAATTTTTCGATATAGACAAAACACTAATTTCGATTATTGGTCAAGTTTATTATATATGAGGTATGCCAAACCTTCCATGAAACTCCGTATTGACTTTTGCTTTTGCGGCGGATATACTTAGTATATCCCTATGAATTGGAGGATATTTAATGCAGACTACGATTGTTAAATGGGGCAATAGTCACGGAATAAGGATACCCAAAGCGTTTCTTCAAAATATCCAAATCAGGGAAAATGATTCTGTTGATATAATACTGGAAAAAGAAAAAATTATTATTAGTAAAAAAAATGTAAAGGAACATAAAACAACCAGAGAACGGCTCATGGAATTTTATGGAGCTGGTTTTGACAAGAAACGTAAACCTCAAAAGGAAATTGACTGGGGTAGTCCCGCCGGAAAAGAAATATGGTTTTGAAGTTATAGATATTATTGGTGGCTTCATTGAAAAAGAATCCCCTCAAAAACCGCTTCCTCAAAAGCCTGCCAAAGATTGTCACGCAGGGGCGGGTCGGCCTGCGCGGTAATAATGCTGTCCTTGTTTGACGGATGGGGAAACGAAATCGAACGGGCGTGAAGGCGTATGCCGCCATTGGGTTCACTGCGCCGCGCCCCATATTTTAAATCCCCTTTGATGTGCAGACCGAGCCGCTCAAGCTGCGCCCGTATCTGGTGATGCCGCCCGGTGATTAATTCTATTTCCAGAAACAGATAATTGGCGCCCCTGCCCGCCAAACGGCAGCGGAGAACCGCTTTTTTCCGCCCCGGCCCCGGTTCGTCATAAGCAGTCGATTTGTTTTTTTGCGGATTAAATTGTATCCAGTGAATTAGTTCGCCGCTGAAAACGGCATCCGCGGAAAAAAGCGCATTGTTTTCCGGCGGCTCAACAACTGCCCAATAAAGTTTTTTCACGCCGTTATCGCTAAAGGCGGTGTTCAAAAAACGGAGGGCTTCCCCGCTGCGGGCAAATACCACGCAGCCGGAAACCGGAACATCAATGCGGTGAACCGCCGTTGGCAGGGCAAGGGCATCCGGCGGCAATTCTGCCGATGACAATTCCGCAGCCAACAGTTGGCACAGGTTAATCATTCCCCGGCCTGCCCCTTCAACCGCTTCCCCGGCAATTTTATTGACCACAACACAGGCCGAATCGCAATGGAGAATGCGGGAAGCAATATCATTCGTCATGTATCAGGCCCATCCGTATCTTTTCAAAAATAATCCGCCCTGCCGCTTCCCGCAGGCGTTCGCGGGAAAGACTGCCGTCGTCAAGAGCCGCCACAATTGCGCGATGAGTCCGCCTCAAATCAGGCGGCCACACCAGTACCATATCCGCTCCGGCAGCCAGAGACAGAACCGCCGCTGTTTCGGGTTTTAACTGGCTTTGATTTGCAGCGGCTGTACCGCTTGCAGCGACCGGGCCTGCGGCGGCGGCCATCGAAAAGTCATCGCACACGATAATTCCTTCAAAACCCAATTCCTGCCGCAGCCATTCGCCCATAACCACCGGAGAAAGGCTGGCAATGTTTGCGCTGTCCCAGGCCGGAACAACCGAATGAGAAACCATGACCGCCCGCGCATGACCATCGTGAATAAGTGCGGCAATGGGGCCGGTGAGTTCCGCAATGTCATCTCTGCCGCCTTTCAATACCGACGGAAAACGGTGAGGGTCGGCTCCGGCGCTGCCGGGAAAATGCTTTACCACGCAGAGGACGCCGGCCTGTTCCATTCCGGCGATAAAAGCCCCGGCGGCTTCAGCGGCAAATGCCGGATCAGGCCCATAGGAACGGTCTTCCAGAAAGTCACGATTCTCCGCGTTTAAGTATTCCGCCACCGGCGCTAAATTCAAATTAATGCCAAGAGTGTTAATTGCTTTTCCCGCGTTAAAACTGTCGGCATTAACCTGTGCAATAGCGCTGTCCCTGCCCTTGTTAAGCGCTATTTCCCGGTAAGACGCCGCAGGCGGCAAATCCGCGACACCGGGCCGGAAGCGGTTTACGCTCCCCCCTTCGTGATCCACGGTAATAAAAGGCGGAACGGCGGCAATGGTTTGCAGTTCAACAATATTTTCCGATGTAATAAACGCCGCGGTTTCGGCAATCAATTCCTGTATTGCGTCATTATCAGTGTCAAGATTATACCTAAACAGCATTATCCCGCCGGCGGGACACTCCGTAAGGAGTAATCTCATATACGATGGTAAACGCCCCTTGCCGTCAATACCGGAAATTATCACCTGAGCGGCAAGCTGCCGGTCACTTAAAGCGGCGGCAATGCGGGAAGCCGCCTGCAATCTTGCCGCATGGTCTTTGGCAGCCTGATCTTCTGTATTTACGGCAGCAGAGTCTTCCGCGGATGTATTATTCGCTGCGGCGTTTCTGCCGGAACAGCCGGAAAACAGCAGCACCAACAATGAAAGCAACGCCGAAAAAACAGACAATGGACGCATAATTACTATTTTCATGGATTTTGGCAGTTTAGGGTAAACATTATCATTTTAGTCATCTATTGTTTTCACCATATTTTTCTTTCCCATTAAATATGCTTTTGTAATAAACATTTCAACAACATTTTTTACATCATCACTATTTTTACCAAAAACCTTTCTTGATAAAATAATCAATTCTTCTACAACTTCAGTAGAATTAACATTTTCTTTTAATTTTTCCAGGTTCATATTTACTCCTTATTTAAGGGAAGGTTGCGGACTAAAGTCCCTGGCAAATTTGGGTACGAAAAAATGGGTACAATCCGCCGACTTTAACCTAAAATCTATGCTAACAGCATTAGTTTTCAGGTCAAAACCGCCGTTTTATTATGCTAATAGCATATAAAACTGGAGGTGGCGGGAGTCGAACACACCATCTCATTTGTAATTCCTTACTACATAAGGAATTACAACACTCTGGTTTTTAGGTACACCAAAAATGGGTACACCCTTTTTCTTACCTCTTCCTTTACCTTTACACTTGACAACAGCATATCAATAAAATAATTTTTTATCAAATGGTACAACGATATACATTTGGTATATATATCTTTAACTTGAAAGTGGTTTGCTATATTTTTTTTTGCCTTATAACGTGCCGCCGGTGGTTTTTTATCCGCCCGTCAGTGGTTTTTTATCGAAAAAAAAATAAAAAAGGAGCAGGTTCGACAAATAAAAAAAAATGGGGGTATTTTTTCAATTTTTGATGTCTTTTTTCTCTATTCCGTCTGTCAACTTTTATCTGCCGTCGGTGATTATCTATCTGCTATTATAAAATCTTTTCTATTTTGTCATATAAATAAATTACGCTTTTTTTCGCTTTCCCGCCTTTGAAACCTTATCCATAACAATACGATTGCTTCGCCTAGAGCGAACAGACCCTTTTACAGACTGACCAGACTGTACTCCCGCCCAAGCACCTCTAGCCCATAAATCATCTAATGCCGCAATAGCATTAGCCCTGTCCTTCTCTGTAAAAACACGTCCTTTCATTTTGATACCCCCAACGCATTAAAAATCTTCCACATCCTTTCTGAAGAAAAAGATTCATCCTTCGCTATAGAAAGAACCTCAACTCCACCAACAAACACATACAAAGTATACATCCTATCTTCCATAAATAATACCGGAAATTTCCTACTTCCCACTATACAAACAGTATCACAAATTAAAGACTCAGAACCTTTCAAACCAGAATGTCCTAATGATTCCTCTGAAATATCCCATGAAACAGAAACCCCTTTCTTCTTTAAGTAATCCACAAACACAGACGCAAGGTTTAATATATACTCTTTATTATAAAACCCATGAAACCCCCCAGCACCTGCCGACATTATCCCCTTTCCTAAACCTACACTACCACAACCCACCCAAAAACACAAGCCCTTCTAACCAAAACGCCGAACCTGCACCTCAATTAACTTGGGTATAATGACATTAACTTTACTTAAAAAAGAAACCGTTTTGATTTTTAATCAGAATTCAAAAAGCACCGGTCTTTTTTATCCCTCCGTCAATTTCTATCGTTTGTCTAAATATCTCCAGGGCGTTCCGGGTACATTCTATGGGTTTTTTATGTTAATACCCTCCTTACTTTTCCTATGAAGGTTCGCCATTAGTTTTATCTGTTGAATGATACAATCCCTAAAAATAGGGTCAAGTTCCTTTATTATTTCAGTTATCTGTAGCAACTCCGCATCGGGCGGGGTTTCGCTAAACATCTTACCTTTTCCGGTGATTAACCAATCCTTATTGACCTTGTATTTATTACTGATTAACTCATAAACCCGTTCATTGGGGTTTCTGGTACCAGTTTCAATTTTTGCGTAAAAAGAATGGGACAGATAGATACCACCGCAAAAATCGCGCTGTGAAATGTTTAACGCTTTTCTGACCGCTTTTATACGTTCGCTTATGGTAGAAACCGCCATTTTACCCTCTGTACTCAAAACAATAGCACACAAAACCGCAAAAAACAAGAATAAGACTTGACATATTGTCTATGTACTCATTATTATAGGTACATAGGGTTTATGATGAACAATACGGTAAAACAAGCGGGCGGTAAGGTAGGAACTTACGATTACAAAAGCGATTTTCTGATTTTAACCTTGAAAGAAAAGTGGGTTATTTTGAAAAACGCTCGACACCTTTTGAAACTTCAAAAGGAAAATGCGGTTGTTCTTGCCGATGTTGGTTCTTGTGAAAAACAGAGGCGTATATCTCTGTAAAAATATTTGGAGGTTTGAAGATGACAATGAAAGAAATAAACTTGATAAACGCTAGTGTAGAACCCAACGATGATGAAGAAGTAATTGTTGAACCCACCCCTGAACCAGGTGGAGATATACTTCAAGAAGGTGCATCATAAAATCGAAAAAATCTGTAGGAATTGCTGAATAAAAAAACAAAGATAAATCAGTAGAGGTTTTTATGGTTATTGATTTATCAAACAGAATAGCAAATGTTATTTGCAAGAAAAAAAATCTTAGGAGGATTTTTTATGCGAAAGATAAGTATTATTTTGATTCTCGCAGTTCTTTTTATTGCTTGTCCGGCAGACCCAACAATCCCGACAAACCCAATAATCCCTATCGAACCGATAGAACCAATCGACCCGGTAGACCCCGCCTTTTGGTTCGGAGAGATTTACAACGAGTTAATTATCAGAGTAGGCGAAATAGACAGCGATTCCTACTTGGGGCAGACAGGTGATGAAATGGGACAAATAGCGAATTGCCAATATGTAAGTTCCGCAATACATAGGCGTTGGGGGAAATGTCTTGGTACAGTTCCCGGAACAGAAAACCGAGTAGCAAATTGCGAATATTTACTCAAAATGATAGACAAGGCAAACAAAGGTAGAACTTCGTATGGGACAAGCAGTTATGCTACCCAACAGATTGTTGATACGATAGCGGTTAATACCGCTTGTAATAGGTT
>JAIRRB010000029.1 GCA_031256195.1 Treponema sp. | reverse complement strand
ATTATTGCCGACGGTTTGTTTGGTAATTGACGCCATTATTATTCCCTCCTAGTAGGTTAATTATTATTAACCTACATTACAAATCTTGTCAATAAGAAAATTTGAAAAAGTATAAAATTAAGGAGGAAACACGGTAAAAAGAGTTACTAATGCTGTTTGTAGAGCTATTTTAGCCTTTCTATGACAACCTCCATACTGTAGGTTAACTTTTTAGGCGGGAATTTAGGATGGGTAGGGTAGCGAGAAAAAGGGGAAAAAAATTACCACGGAGTACACGAAGAAAAAACAGGGGGATGGTACGAAAACTTTCTTTCCCTCCGTGGTACTCCGTGGTGAATTCTTCTTCTTTTTTTCGTACCCCGCAACGCTTCCCCCTGCCGCAATTTATTTTGATTGTGGGTCAAGTTGAGCCTGAATTAAGGCGGCGTCATACCATTGACATCCATCTCTTTTTCTTCAATAGTGAACCATGAGTGAAGCAATCCGTATTCCCGGCCGGCAGGAAATTGCGCAGGCGGATACCTGGGACCTTTCAAAATTGTTTGCCAATGATGCGGCGTGGAATGAATCGCTGGCCGTTTATGAAAAAATGGCGGAAAAGATTCCGTCTTTTCGGGGAACACTGGCTCAATCCGCCGAAAGCCTGGCCGCTTATCTGGATTTTAGCCGGGACTTGGGCATATTGGGCGAGCGTTTGTACTACTATGCCGACCTCAGGCAGACCGAAGATGAAGGCTGCGGTGAGGCGAGAACCATGTGCGGAAAAATTACGATGGCCGCGGCAAAGGCGCAAGCCGCCGGCGCATGGGAAGGGCCGGAGATTCTTGCCATTCCCGAACAGGACATGAATCAATTTCTTGCCCATCCCCGCATTGCCGATTACCGGATTTACCTGCAACGGACTTTACGCTACCGCACCCATATTTTAAGCGACCGGGAAGAGCGGATTATTGCCCTCCATGCCGAGGGAGAAGAAACGCCGAGCGATGCCTTTTCGGTATTGACCAATGTTGATTTTGATTTCGGCATGATTGACACCCCCGAAGGACAGCGGCCCCTTTCCCAGTCCACATGGTCGGTGTTTATGGAAAAACCTGACCGCGATTTACGCCGCCGGGCATACGAGGCGTTTTATCATCATTTTGAATCCCATAAAACCACTTTGGCAAGCCTCTATTTCGGTTCGGTCAAGCAGGATGTCATTAAAGCGCGGATACGCGGCTTTGATTCGGCGCGGGCGGCGGCGCTGTTCCCCGACAATGTCAGCGAGGCGGTGTATGACAACCTGGTCGCTACGGTGGGCGAAAATCTTGACGCGCTGCACCGCTATTATCAATTACGCAAGCGGGCGCTTAAACTGCCCGATTTGCGGCACTATGACGTATACACGCCGCTGGTGCAATCGGTTAAACGAACAACAAACTGGAATGAAGCGGTTGATGTGATTTCCGCGGCGCTTGCGCCTCTGGGCGATGAATATGTCTCCACATTGCGCACCGGGCTTTTGGGCCGATGGGCGGACCGTTATGAGAATAAAGGCAAACGTTCCGGCGCTTTTTCCGCGGGAAGTTTTTCAGGCGATCCCTATATTTTGATGAACTATAAAGAAGACAGCATTCGCGATGTGTTTACCCTTGCCCATGAAGGCGGCCATTCGATGCATTCCTGGTACTCGGCCCGTTCCAATCCCTTTATGCACTACAACTACACGATTTTTGAAGCCGAAGTCGCCAGCACCTTTAACGAGGATTTGCTGTTCCGCCATCTTGAAAAAAACGCTGACAACGCGGAAATGCGCTTGTATCTGGTGAACAAGCGCGCCGATGAACTGCTTGCCACCCTGTACCGCCAGACGATGTTCGCCGAATTCGAGATGATAAGCCACCGGCTTGAGGAAGGCGGCACACCGCTGACACTGGAAGTCCTGCGCGCCGAATACCGCACACTGCTGGAAAAATACTTTGGCCCCGAAATGATACTTGAAAGCGCCAGCGATTTGGAAGGCTTGAGGATTCCCCACTTTTACCGGGCCTTTTATGTCTACAAATACGCCACCGGCATTTCCGCGTCCTTTGCTCTGGCACAGCGGGTCGTTTCCGGCGGCAGGCAGGAGCGGGAAGATTATTTCGCTTTCTTAAAATCAGGCGGCTCCCGCTTCCCCATCGAATCGCTGAAAGTCGCCGGTGTCGATATGGGCACGCCGGAACCGGTACGGGCAGCCTGCCGCTATTTTGCCCGCCTGGTGGATGAACTGGAAAAACTGCTGCTGGTGCGTTAGAATATTTCTCCCAGACCATTTTCCTGTAAGGCCGCCTGTATATCCGGCGAGACATTCCGCATGGTAAGTTTTCGTTTTTCCCAGGCAGTGTCCTCAATGGCCTGCTTGAGGTGTTTGACTGCGCCGGAAGAAATGTGGGTCAGTTTTGCCATGTCCAGAATCACCGCAAGGGATTCGGTCATCTCGCTTCCGTGTTCCAGGATTGCCGGTAGTTTATCCGACAA
>JAIRRB010000026.1 GCA_031256195.1 Treponema sp. | reverse complement strand
TGCGGACATCTGCTGTTCAGACAGCCTTTGCGCGGCGGCGTCAATATCCGCAAGGTACTGTAAATGTTCAGGACGTTGAATTGTGTATATCGAACCGATGGGCGAGGAGGAAAACAGGTTAAGGCTACGGCGGAAGTCTTCGATTTTGCCGTCAAAACCGGACTCCGGCAGGTTTGTGTTTAGTATCTCTGCCCTTAATTTGAGCCATGCGCTAAAAATGGCGGATATTGACGGATTTACGTTTTGACCAGCGCAGGCTGTCATACATACCATTACCGCGACAGCGCAGACTCTCGTATATGACTGTTTCACTATTCGATAATATGCTATAATTAAGAAACAATGAAGTATAAACAATTTTGGAAAATCTGCGTTCTGTGTCTGGTATCCGCTTTTGCCAACGTCGTTGTCAGCCACCTTTTCTCCGGCGTTCCCCTGTATCTGGATACTGTATTTAATGCGGCAATAGTTTTCAGCGCTGGGCTTTTTGCCGCTTTAGTTACCGGAATACTGCTTTTCCCTATAGCGGCTTTTTTTGTACTCAGATATTATGATGGGCTTCCGCTTGAAATTTCCCTGCTAAACGTATGGCTTATATGCGTCGCCGTTGAAATTCTAATAATCTGGTTCTTTTATAAAAGAATGAAAAAGCAGGAGGCTGTTTTTTTAGAAAAGCCCAGTCTGAATTCTTTTACCGGTGTGGGCGCGTTTTTGCTGGTTCTTGCCATGATTGATTGTGTTGCTGTCAGCATAACAGGCGGCATAATTGACTTTGTGCTGATTGTTCGTCAAACGCCGCGGACATTTTCTCCCGAAGATAGTTTTAAGCTGGGTCTTTTGCAGAATAATGTGCCGCTTATGGCAACCACTATTTTATCCCGCATACCCATCAATATCGCCGACCGGATTATCGTTGTGTTCGGCGGTTACGGGATTTCCTTGTGGTTCAGGAAATGGCTGGTTAACAAAAGCGCCGCGGAGTAGCCCCTTCGTGGTGAATTCTTCTTCTTTTACATTACTTCATCAGGGTTCGGGGGTTAACCGTAATGCCGTTTTTGTAGACCGTAAAATGCAGGTGGGGGCCGGTACTGAGGCCGGTGCTGCCGACATCGCCGATGCGCTCGCCGGTTCCCACATAGGCCCCGGATTTTACTCTTACTGTACTCATGTGGCCGTACATGGTTCGATAGCCGGAATGGTGGCTGATAACGGCAAAATTCCCCAGCACGTCGTCCCATCCCACAGAACTGACCCTGCCGGACATAGCGGCGCGTACCGGAGTCCCCGTGGGGGATCCAATATCCAGGCCGGAGTGGAACTGACGGGCATTGCCGCCGAAAGGCCACCGGCGGTAACCATAGGGTGAGGTGATATATCCGGCAACCGGCCAAATAAACAGATCGCCGTTTATTTCCTGCCGTTCCGTCCAATCGAGCCGCCCGCCGGGAATAAACAACACTGTACCGGAATGGGCCGTGTCGGAAAAAAGCTCATTGGCAAGCTGAATGGCGGTAGCGTCCGATTTATATTTTTGGGCGATTGTCTCCAGGGTATCGTTATTTTTGACCGTGTAAAAGATACCGTCCTGGTTGGGTATGCGCAAAACCTGACCTATTTGTATGAGCCGAGTGTTTTTTATGTTATTTATCGAAATAAGGGTATCTTCGTTAAGACCAAAATTGATGGCCAAATCACCAATCATATCGTTTTTTTGTATGGCATAGGAGTTGTACAGCAACATTTGGGGCTTGGAGAAGGATTCGGGCTCCAGTACCCCTGCTTCCAGAGATAAATCGGTCTCTTGCTGCCCCTCAAGGGCGGTTTTTTCAGGGTAACCGCCCCCGCCTACGCCGGTTTGCGCCGTTCCAGGCCCCTGCGTTTTTGCCGCCGAAACAGTTTCCGGCTGTGCAAAAGGCAGGAAAAAGTGCGCAGCAAACGCTCCGCACAGGCAAAAAACAACAGCAAGGCGCACTACCGCCCGCTTCTGGCAAAAATAACCGCAATTTAGAAAAAATGTCTTGATTTGCTGCAAAAAAGTACTCCTCAGTGCTGCTCTAAGTCTAAAACAAGCGCGCTTTGTTTGCAATAGTCAAAACAGACTTTTTCCAAACCGGGGCAATTATAGTAAAAAACCATGCCAAAAACGCCGCATAGGACGATGTTTTTATGGTTTAAAGCTGCCTATTCCCAAATCCGCCATTGCCTTTTTCAAGACCGCTTCGCTTGCCGCCGAAAGTTTGCCCAGGGGCAGCCGCGTCGGGCCGCCGGGAAGACCAAGCCAGGTAACAGCCTGCTTGACGGGAATGGGGTTGGTTTCGATAAAGGCGGCTTTGATGAAGGGAAGCAGTTCAAAATGGATGCTGCGGGCCTTGTCATAATCGCCTGCAAGACAGGCCGAAACCAGGGCTTTTATCTTTGCCGGCACTACGTTGGAAATAACCGAGATAACGCCGTCTCCGCCCAGCGCCGCCAGGGGCAGAGTAAAGGCGTCATCGCCTGACAGCACATAAAAGGGGTTTCCTTGCGCCCTGCGGGGAATGGCAATTTCACGGATTACATCGCCCATCTGGCTGATGTCGCCTGATGATTCCTTTACCCCGATTATGCCGGGTATACGGGAAATTTTTTCCATCAGCGGCGTAGGGATATTTCTTCCGGTGCGTGAGGCGATATTATATACGATTACCGGAATGCCGACAGCGGCGGCGGCCTCAAAATGCCGGAACAGGCCATCGTCATTGGGTTTGTTGTAGTAGGGGGTTACGACCAGCGCCGCGTCCGCCCCCGCGCGTTTGGCCCGCTCGGTATACAAGACCATGTGTTTAGTGTCATTTGAACCAGTCCCGATAATGATGGGGACTCTGCCTTTAACGGTTTCAACCGCAATCCCAATCAGCCGTTCTTCTTCATCCTCGTCCAGGGTGGGGGTTTCCCCGGTTGTTCCCAGCGGGACAATGCCGTCAATGCCTTCCGCTATCTGGAATTCAATAATGCGGCGAAAGCCTTCGTAATCAACCTCACCGGAATCCTTCATGGGGGTAATGAGCGCCGTAAATGCGCCGCGAAATTCTTTCATAATAATGCAGTATAGCAGGAGAATGTATATTTTTACAATAGCGGCATCATGCCTGTACCAGGCCGTTTTTCTTTGCCCATTCGGGGAGCAGGCGTTCCGGGCCAGCGGCCAAAGCCTGTGTCAGTAAGCCCGCTCCGGCGTTAAAAACCGGAACAAGAGCATCGATTTCGGCGGCGGAAAAATCAGATAACACCCAGTCGGCGATGTCGGCGGTACGGCTGCTTTCCATGTTGCCGCCCCTGCCGGGGATTCTATCGTCCGGTCTGCCGATGCCGATACGCAGCCGCCAAAAATCAGCGCTGCCCAAACTGGTTTTCATTGAGCGGAGTCCGTTATGTCCGCCGAGGCCGCCTGAAAATTTCAGTGACAGGATTCCAAAGGGAAGTTCAATTTCATCGTGGACAACAATAATTTCATCAAGTTTGATTTTGAAAAATGATGCGGCGGCCTGTACCGATTCACCGGAAAGGTTCATATAGGTCTGCGGTTTGATAAAATGCAATTTTCCCGGCAGGCCGGGGGGCGGCTGAACGGGAACGGAAATTTGCTCATTGTCCATATTGGCGTATAGACCTTTGTACTTTTTCTGCCAGCCAAGGACAGGATAAAACGGCAGGGCTTCGGCAAGCATCCAGCCGGCATTGTGGCGGTTATGTTTATATTCGGCGCCGGGATTTCCCAGAAAAACAACAAGCTGAAGCATAATGGCTACTCATTTCCTATCAAAATTTTTACCAGCTTTTCTTCATCATCTACCGCCCCCAGGGAACGGAGTTTTGAAAGGCTTTGCAAAAACCCGTATTGTGCCCTGATGTGGCTGTTGCGGCTGTTGATGAGCAGCGAAGAAGCCTCCCCCAGATCAGAGACCGAACTTTGTGAAAGCCGGTATCGTTCCATTATATATTCAAAATGTTTTTCAGCATAGTCAAGGGACCGGCGGGAAGAAAGAACCGAACCTGAATAGGCGAAGGTATTTAAAAGGGCGCTTTGCAAGTCGGTTTCCAGCGAAATTTCCGCGCTTATGTAATCCAGCGCTGCCGAATCCCGCGCGTTTTTGCTTTTTTCAATTCTGTTGCTCATAACCCAATAATCCAGCGGGATGCTACCCCGGATGGAAATTCCCCCTCCCGCCGAATTGCCGAACCCATTGGCGGTTGAATAGCCGATGCTTGCCGAAAAAACAGTGGCGCTCAATACTGGGGAAAAATCCCGCCTCGCGATGGAAAGATTTTTTTCCGCCCGCTGGCTGTTCAATGCGGCCCTTGCCAGCGAGGGATTTGCCGCCGCCAGTATTTTCCAAAATCTGTCGTATAACGCATCGGCTTCCTCATCGGAAATTCCCGCAAGAACCTGTATAATATCCTCATAAGCGCTGATGTCTATCTGCTCAGGTTGGGCCTTTTCCCCCAAACCGGTAATGGCTTTAAGTTTTGTCATGTTCAGGGCAAGGTTTCTCCGCGCCTGATTGCGGGAATTTTCCCGTGATTCTTTTTCGGCCTGCGCTTTCAGGTAATCGCCCTGATTTATCATGCCGCTTGCCTGCCGTATTTCGGCTATGGAAAGGCCCGCAAGCGCCGTTTGCAGCGAGGATTCTTCGGCTTCCAGCGTTGCCGCCGCTTCCAGCGCCGCATAGTAGGCATTGTCCGCAGCGTCAAGAACGTTGAAATATTCAGCTAAGGCCTCTTTTCGGACGCTTTCCGTCGCGATTGCATTAATGGCTTTTTGAATAAAACTCTTTCCCCCTTCAAAAATCTTTTGCGTTACGGCAAAATTTACCCCGGAATTAAAGGTGTCAACGGGATTAACAAAACCCCAATCCCTGTCCAGATAGTTCATTGAAGCGCTGTATTCCGCCGAAAGCGAGGGCAGCATGGTGTAGAAGTGGCTTTTTTCATCCCGCACGCTGTTCTCTATTGAAAAATTATACTTTGCAAGGCTGCGCGAATTTGCCAGTGCCAGCGCCCGCGCCTGTTCAAGGTTTAGCGTTTGGGCAAAAATCCCAAAACCAGTTATTATGAATACGCAAAAAAATAATTTTTTTTTCATCGGTAACACCATTCCCTGATTATTCATACCTCAACGCGTCAATCGGATACAGGCGGGCCGCTTTTAACGCGGGGTAATATCCAAAAATCACTCCCACCAGCGCGGCGAACAGGGCGGAAGCGGCCACAATCAGCGGATTAATCGCCGTGGGAATACCCGTCATTGACAGTATGCGGCAGACCAGAAAAGCCAGGCCGATTCCCAAAATGCCCCCCATAAGGCTCAGTATTACCGATTCGGCAAGAAACTGAAAGAGTATGTCCCGTTTGCGGCCCCCAACCGCCATTCTGATGCCGATTTCGCGGGTGCGCTCGGTAACGGAAACCAGCATAATGTTCATGATGCCGATGCCGCCGACCAGCAGCGATACGCCGGCGATTGCGGCTAACAATGTTGTTAATGTTTTTGATGTTGCCGAAGCCATGTCAATCATGTCCGCCTGATTCATAATGTCAAAATCAGCATTCGCCTCATCGGCAATTCCCCGCGATTCGCAGAGAATCAACCTGGTTTCCTTCTGGGCGGCGTCCATGTATTCCTTGCTTTTTACGCTCATTACAATCATGTTGATATTGCGTGAATTGTTGCGCCGCGTCATTGCCGTATCCAGGGGAACTATGACAACATCGTCCTGATCGTTGCCGCCAAAACCCGCGCCCTTGCTTTCCAAAAGGCCAATAACGGTAAAGTATGTGGTTCCGATGCGTATCTGCCGGGACAGGGCGCTTCCTTCGTCACCAAACAGATTTTTTGCCGTGGTACGGCCCAGAACCGCCACTCTGCTCCGCAGTATCATGTCTTCTTCTTCAAAAAAAATTCCTTCGTTGACATTATAATTGCGGGCAAGGCCGAAATCCGGTTCAACGCCAAGAATGGAAACCTGAACATTTCCCTCGCCGCCCGACACACTGGCGTTACTGTTAACAACGCCTGAAATTGCCGTGGCAAAACTCGATTCATCCCGCAGTTTTTGAATGTCCTTTTTGGTAAAAGCGTTCATCCGCATAAATACATTCTGCCCGCTGCGGCTTGCCTGCCGCCGCGGTATAATCTGCAATAGATTGGTTCCCAGCGCGGTTATTCTTGACTCAATCGCCCGCTGTGAGCCTTCACCTAACGCAACCATTATAATCACCGAACCAACTCCGATAATGACACCCAATGATGTAAGCAGGCTGCGCATACGGTTGCGAAGAATGGAGCGGAAACAGGTTTGCAATAGCTGGGCAAGATTCATGATGCCGCCCCGGCAAGAAGGACATGCTCTTTTTTCCATTTGGCAAGATCGTTCAGCGCATTGCGTTTTTTGTTTACCTGTTTGTCGGAGACCAGTTCCCCGTCACGCAGGGTAATGATGCGCCGCGTGTAGGCGGCCAGTTCCGGCTCGTGGGTTACCATGATGATTGTTTTTCCCTGCCGGTTGAGTTCCTGAAAAAGCCCCATAATTTCTAGGGTCATTCCCGTGTCGAGGTTGCCGGTCGGCTCATCGGCCAGAATAAACGCGGGATCGTTGACCATCGCCCGCGCTATGGCGACCCGCTGCTGCTGTCCGCCTGAAAGCTGGGAAGGAAAATGATCCATGCGCCTGTCGAGCCCCACTTCACGCAGGGCCGCCGTTGCCCGCTCTTTACGGGTTTGGGCGGTTTGTTTTTTTTCGTTTAACAGGCGGCGGCGGTAAAACAGGGGAAGCTCGACATTTTCCAGCGCGGTGGTTCGGGCCAGCAGATTGAAGGATTGAAATACAAAGCCGATTTTCCGGTTTCTGATGTAGGCGAAAGTATCCGAATCGGATGTGGAGGTTTCAATGCCGTCAAGGGTGTAGGTTCCTTCGGTGGGTTTGTCCAGACAGCCAAGAATATTCATCAGGGTTGATTTGCCGGAACCGGAAGGCCCCATAACGGAAACAAACTCACCGGCTTCGGCGGAAAAATCCACGCCGCGCAGGGCCCGTACCACTACGACTTCTGTTGATGACGCTCCATTTTTTGATGACGAAGAACCCTTGCCTTCCATCCGGTATTCCCGCTTGATTCCCCGCAGTTCAATAACCGGCATTATATTTTTTCCCTGAGAATTACCTGTTTCCCTTCCACATCCTCCCTGGAATGAATTTCAGTAAATGAGCCGCTGGAGATACCGGCCCGTACCCGCATCACTTCGAGTTTCCCTTCATCGCTGACGTACCAAATATTACGCATAACAATTGCCGCGCCCTCGCCCCGCCTTGCCCCCTGTCCTGGGCCCTGTCCCTGCCTTTGGGTAAAAGTCTGCCTGCCGCCGCCGGAACCTCCGCCCATCATTCGCCCCTGCTGTCCGCCGCCCATCATTAAATTGGTTAAACCCGCTCCCTGATTTTGCCCGGCATTCTGCGCCCTTGTCTGCGCCCTCGCTTTTTGCGCCGCTTCCAGCGCCGCTTCCCGCTGTTCATCATTCATGCCTTCAAGGCCCGCGTTAAAAACCATATCGGCAATTTTTTCTGCACTCAGGTTCGTAGGCTGGTAGCGCAGGGCCGCATTGGAAACCATAAGGACGTTTTCACTGCGTTCCACGATAAAATCAACCGCGCAGGTCATTCCCGGCAGCAAAGCGCCGTCCTGATTCTCCACCTTGACAATTACCGTATAGGAAACAACGTTATTCGACACTACAGGAACCATTCTGAGGCTTTCTACCTCGCCTGAAAAATTGCGTCCCGGCAGGCTTTCCAGCGAAAAACGCACTATCTGTCCTTTTCGTATGGAAACCACGTCAAGTTCGCCCACCATCGCTTCAATCTGCATTTCCCGCAGATTTTCCGCCACGGTAAAAATACTGGATGAATTATTGCTGGAGCTGTCCACAACCGTATCGCCTACATTGATATTCCGGTCAAGCACAATACCGTCAATGGGCGATTTGATATAGGCGTACTGGTTTATCTCGGTTTCTATTTCTTTATAATTTGCCTCGGCGACAGCAAGGTCAGCCGCCTGGCTGTCCAGCGTGGTTTTGCTGGTTTTAAGTTCATACTCGGAAATTAAATTTTTCTCGGCAAGAACCTGCTGGTTGCGGTAGTTAATCTGCTGTAATTCGTAATTGGCCCGCGCCTTGATAACCGCGGCGTACTGCTGTTCCCGTTTAAGTTTAAGTACATCGGTATTTAGTTCCGCAAGAATATCACCCTTGCGGATTGGATCGTTATAATCAACAAAAATTTTTTCTACTTTGCCGCTCATCTGGGGCAGTACCCTGACCGTGGAAACAGGGTTGATTTTGCCCGAAGACGAGACGGTACGTTCCAGCGTACCGCGGCGTATATTGGTAAACTCGTAAGACACACCCGATTTTTTGCCGGAACAGGCAGTGGACAAAACAGCGGTCAATACCCACAATGCAAACGCCGTTTTTTGCCGTATATTTGATTTCCTCATCCCTATAAGTTTAACAAATTTAACGCAAAAAAGGTAACATGGTAGTAACTATCATAAAGTTTATGTACAATATATTATGCGCTGTTTTTGCTGTGCTGCCGTTCTGCTGCTGTGCCTTGTGCTTTCATGCGCCCGGTCCGGAAACAAAAATTCCGCCGCCGAGGCTGCCCCCATCGTTACACCGGCGCTTTCGCCATCGGCGGTTGTACAGGCGGGGGAATACCCCCTTTGGTTTCAGTTCAGCGCCGATGGGCCGGTCCTGATTGAAACGATTGAGGATGCCTGTTTTTCCGCCGCGCTGATTCCCTGGCCCCTTGCGCCTCATGTCCGTTTTATGCTGGCGCAGGGAGAAAACCTGTCAATGGCGGTTAATGGCGACGGCTTTATCTGCTTTTCCCCGCGGGGAGATGGGCGTGTTGGATTGTACCGTTTTTCCGGCGGTGAATGGTGGCGGCAGTATACCGTGGGAGCCTTTGTCCTGTTCGATGAAAAGCCCGCAGCGCTGCTGTACCGTGACGATAGATTTTTTGATTTGGCGGTTTCTCTCCCCGCTCCCCGTTTGTGGACTTTTGACCTTCGTTCAGGCGGGCCACAAGCCTTGACAATGCCTTCGCTGAATGCCTTTGCGCCGGAAGATGGCTGGGACATAGACACCCTCCGCCGGGGCGGCGATGCTTATTGGTATTTCCGGGCGGTAAAAAAAACGGCGGAGCGGCCGGAAATTCGTATGCTCCGTTCAGGCGATCTGATGCAGGAGGGCGAGAAAATCTCCCTTGGCGCATTTCAAAACGCCGCCCTGCCGGAACCGCTTTCCGCCGCGCCGCCTGCGCTGCGGGAAATGCTTGCCGCCGTATTTGCCGAAAGCGGCTGCGGCCTGGCGGCGGTGGTTTCCCCGGAATTTCAAACAACCCGCGTCTTTGCCGCAGACCGGGAAAAGACCGCTATTTTTGGATTTTATTCAGGCAGGCCGGAAAACGCCTTTCTGCTGGCGGCCTTTCCCCGCGGCGATGCCCGGTATGTAAAAACAGCCTCGTCTGTTATTCGTCATTTTTCCCTGCCTTCCCTGCCCAAAGGTTTTGTCTATACCGGAATTGGCCTGTGCGGGGACACTATTTTCGCTTCATGGGAAGAACAGGATGAATACAGCATAGGCGCCGCCGGTTTTATGGTAATTGGATTTTCTCATGAAAATATCCGAAATCCGACAGAAAAAACAAAATAAGTATCGGGCCGGTATACCGAGTCGCTCAACGGCTTGTTATCCGCTTTATTGTCAGCACCGATGGTAAAATTGGTTATCACCAGTCCCGTTTCTGTATAAATTGAAAACGGTATGCCGCCTGCCCTGAAACTGCATGAACCGCCCAATTTGATGGTACTGTCCCATTGGTATACGCCATCCACCAAAAAATTCTTGACGGCATGGTCATCATCCAATGTATCATACAGGGAAGACCCGCTAACGGCTCCGTATCCATAATCAACGCCGTGGCGAATCATCTGAAACTGAACATGGGCTTTAAGGGAGGACAGCAGCATGGATTCAAAACGCAGCAGCAATTCATCGCTGTTGGGCGGCAGATAACCCAGCGAATCTCCTCCGTTGATAAAAGCGGAATCCGGATGATTTTTTCCCCCGGTATAGCAATACGGTTCGACCCTGGTGTAGCGAAGGGTAAAGGCCGCAAGGGGCAGCCAGTGGACAATGGTCTTTATCCCTGCCTGATAAGCATAACTGTTGCCGCTCATGGAAAAGAAATTTTCAGTAGATGAATTTAAGCGGTCAACAAACAGACTCCCCCACAGGGTAAACATACCGGGCAGCCGCAGTTCAAGGTCAGTAAAAAATGCCATATTGGGCTGCTTGAGTAGAACAGCGGCGCCGCCAATACTCAGGTGAATAAACATAAACGGATTAAACTCAATTTGAGCGGCTGAAAGTACATTGGTAAAAGGGATGTCGTTGGGCCATAGGACTTCTTCCCCAAAACGCTCAAGGGCGCCGCCCAGAAAGGAAATATTCAGCCATGACAAGGGTGCAAAGGTACCTTCAAGCGCGGTAAAGGGACGGGAATGGGCATTGATAAACAGTGAAGCTTCGCCTGAGTCATGCCCCCAGCCGCGATGAATACGTCCCAGGCGAAGCATCAAACGCCGGTCATAGAAAGCGCCGTTCAGTTCGGCTTCCAGCCCGTAGTTAAAGGCAGGGTCATCCGGCCAGCCGGCATAAGCCTGAGGGTTAATGTTCCATGAGGCTAAATCAACCATGTCGCCGCCCAGATACAGCTCCAGCATGTTGGTATTGGCAAACGATGCGTTGGGAGCCCTGATAAAAAAATCGCTCTTCCAGCCAATGCCCGTTTCAAAAGTAAAACCGCCGCCTTCCGCCCGGTATCTTCCATCCTGAAGAACAAGTCCTGTTTTCCGTTCAAAGGAATCAAGAACATTAAATACCGTTTCTGATTCTTCCGAAGTCAATATTTGTGCGGGATCGTCAATTATCGCCCAGAGTTTTTCTTTAACCGTACAGAGCGGCCAGGGTTTTGCCGCAGGCGGCGCAAGAATTATCCCCCGTATGACCCCCATTGCGATAACATCGTAGGCGGCATGATCCAGGGGAACTGAATTGTATTCCTGCGCTCCGGAACGCGCAGCCAGCATTAACAGAAGCAATGAAAAACAACGGATTTTTGTTTGTTTCACTAAGGTTATGGTAAACGAATTGAGTGCAGTATATCAACCATATTCTGTCCATAAAACTCAATGCTCAATTTGAGAAACGGTGGTAAAAATTCTTTATAGGACACCCCCGAAATTAATTGACGTGCATCAAATCAGAAAAATCAGCTATCATATAAAGAGGCACTGAATATACACCATCATTTATACCGAAATTTTTTAATGTGGTGCGGACAGTATGTGCGGGATGATACAAACCCCTGTACACATCAAGGCTTTTGGATTTTGTGCGGAGTCCTGCCTTGACTTCTACAGGGACAATCTCATTGCGCCATTGCACAACAAAATCCACCTCCGCGGCGCCTTTTTCCCTGCCCCAGTAATAAGGTGTAAAACCGGCGGCTTTAAGTTCCTGCATAACATATTGTTCCATCATGGCGCCGTTGAAAATGCCAAAAAGTTCATTATTGGACTCAAGCGCCGTGGTTACATCAAGCTCTGCTTTTGCGCCTAAAAGCCCTATGTCCAGCATATATAACTTAAAAACCCCTTCGTTCGCATAGCTTGCCAACGGTAATTTGTTTTCTTCCGTACGGACAATTTTGTAGACAAGGCGCGTATTAAACAGCCAATTCATCGCATCCTCGTATGCGTATGCCCGTGCGCCTGATTTAAGCTCCTTGTATACGAATTTCTTTTTTTCTTTGGAGAGGTGGCGGGGAATGGCATTCCAAATCATTTCCACTTTTGGTATGTTCACCGCTGTTATATGTTTTGAAAAATCATCCCGGTAATCTGCCAAAATATCGTTTTGTATTGCCCTGACTTCCCTCAAATTTTCCCGCTCGGCATAAGCGGCAACCGCCCTTGGCATACCGCCGGCAAAAAAATATGTTTTAAGGAATTTTTGATAATCGCCCGATGTAGCGCGAATTAAGTTAAAGTCTTGCCTTTTAATCGCTTCTACATAACGTTCTTTACCAATACCTTCCAAAAACTCGTAAAAAGAAAAAGGATAAAGGGTAATGCGGTCAACTTTGCCGACAGGGAAACTACCGTGCATGGAAACGCCCAGAAAACTGCCCGCCGCCATAATGTGGTATTGCGGCGCCTCCTCACAAAAATATTTGAGCGAATTTAACGCATGTCCGGACTCCTGCACTTCATCAAAAATAAGAAGAGTGTTATCCGCTTCTATTGTTGTGTTAAAATGCTGTTCCAGACTTTTAAGAATATTTACAGGACTTAAATCATCATCAAAATAGGTTGATAACATGGGCTGCTTTTCAAAATTGAGATATACAACATTTTTATATTCATTCTTGCCAAATTCTTCCATAAGCCAGGTTTTGCCAACCTGCCGGGCGCCCAGCAACAGCAGGGGTTTTCTGTTTGATGAGACCTTCCAAACCAATAAATCGTGGTAGACAATGCGCTTCATAGGTATATTTTAACAGTAGCCTCTACATTTTTCAAGGGTAAAATGGAGTAATATCTACATTTTTCAAGGGTAAAATGGAGATGTATCGGCAGGGGGCATTGTTAATTAATATTTATGTAATACCTTTGCAAATAGGCAATTCTTTTGCGGGCGTCGTCAAAGCGACTGCTCTGGGGATATTCCTGTACCAGACGGCGGTAGGAGTTCAGGGCGGCAAGGATGTTCCGGCTGGGGCTGTTCGCCTCGTAGAACTGGCCGTAGAGCCACCACACTTCATCAGTTCCCGAAGGGTAATGTTCACAAAACTGGTCGAGGAAGGAAATCGCTGAGGCTACACGGCCTGCTTCAAATTCCTCTTGTGCCTTTTCCAGATATACTGCGGGATCAAGGTACACCGGCGATTCCGGAGCAGCGTTTTGAGATGTATTTGGTAAAGCCGGAGGCGAAGATGCCGGTGGAACTGCTGATGGAGTCGGCAGCGAGGCTGGCGGCACAGTTGGCGGCGAGGCCGGCGGCTGCTGAACCGGCGGGGCTACCGATGGTCTTACCGGCGCTGCGGATACCGGAGCGTCCGCGGTAGTGCCTTCTGGTTTGCCGATGGCTGCCGGTACGTCTGGCTGGGTCAGACGATTATCCGCTCTGATGGCCTGGGCTTCCGCAAGCGGACTGGGCCAGCGCGGTTCAGCAATTACCCGGCCCCGGTCAACCGGCGGGTTGAACCAGCCTGTCCCGGCAGTTTCGGAAGGCGCGCCGACAATCACCTGTACATAATCATTGATAATAAAATCACGGATAAAATCCTGCCGGTAGAATTTCAGCGCATATTCGCCTGTCCGCTCGGTTCTGAAAATAAAACTCTGCCCCTCAGGTTCGAGCCTGCGGGAATCGTAAACAATACCCCGCTGTGCGCCTGCCTCACCCAAATACACCCAGCCGGTTCCCCGGAAAGGAACTTCAACCAACTGCCCCACGGTGGCGCGCACCATACGGGAAAAAACCATAGGCAATATTGCATCCTGCCGGCTGCTGATACCCGGCGTGGGATTGGGCAGTTCGGGTATAATGCGCGGCGGCGGTTCCTGGACTATGACAGGAGGTTCTTCCGCTGCCGACGGCTTTTCTTCTTCAACGGGCGGCAAGACAGGAGGAGGGGGAGGCGCTGCCGGAGGAGGAGGAACGGTTACCCGTGGCGTCTCCGGCCTGGGAGCGGGAACAGGTCTTGCCGGCGGCGGCGGTTCGATTGCCCGCGGCGGCGCTTGCGGCGGCTCCGGTTCCGGAACAATGGCCAGTACCGGAGGCTCCGGCTCAACAATTTCTACCGGGGGCTCCTCTTCCGCATCCGCCAGAACAGGTTCTTCATCAACCATTTCTTCGATTTCTTCTATAACTTCTGCGATTTCTTCTCTTTTGACTTCTTCTATTTCGGTAACCGGGGTGTCTACACTATCAGCCTCAACCACTTCTTCGGAAACTGGCATACGCTCCGGCCGCTCTGCGCTCTGGGGCGCTTCCGGAGCAGGAGTTCCCTGATTTTTGGGTGCGCTGGAACAGGAAGCGAATATTGTCATTATAATAAGCAGCGGAATGTTAAATAGGTACACTTTTTTCACGGAACACTCTCCATGATTTCATCTATGGTCTTTTCAATGCGATTTCGCCACGGTTCTTCGCCGTTTTTCAGTGGGTCCTGCCACAGGGGAGCGGCATCAGCATCAGTCCACCTGGTACGCCGTTCCCGTTCGAGCATCACTCCGGGAACAAAATCCGGTTCATCGGGCAAAAACACTTCATCAGGAGGAATAATCCCCTGCCGCGCCGGTACATTTCCCGCCACAGATGCCGACGCCGGTTTCTGTTCTTCGGATTTACCTCGCGTGAGCACCGGTATCCCGGCAAAAACCAGCGCGAGAACCGCAAAAGCCCCGGCTGAAACCATCAAAACCGGCCGTCGCTTTTCCGGCGGCAGTTTTTCCACCAGCGGTTTGCCCAATTCCGCCGCTTTTTCTATCATTTTGTAGAAAAAGTCGCTCAGGGCGGTCTTAACGCCGACGGCAAATTCATATACTTGATCGGGCAAATGCGGCGGAAAAGACATACTAGAGTTTATTATACCATAAAGGCCCCCGAATGAAAATAGATAGGTAACTATTGCCATTCCCGCTCCATATGGTGTATACTCTCTAGGCCGACACTATATATGGGGGGGTAGAACACAGACAATGAAAATTAAACGGTTTTTTACGGACCGGAAAACCGGGCCGTATAACAATATAGTATGGGAAAAGCGGAAAAGTGAAATCCGCAATCCCGATGGTAAGGCGATTTTTTCCGAAGATACCGTCATTGTACCTTCTTTTTGGGGTCAAATAGCCGCAGATATTATCGCTCAAAAGTATTTCCGCAAAGCCGGGGTTCCGGCGGACAAAATGTACGAATGGAAAAAATGGGCGGCGCCCTCTGTGGATGTTCCGGCGGACAGGGATGATGTGAGTATTCTGCCCGAAGACGGCGCGGAACATGACGCCCGGCAGGTGTTTCACCGGCTGGCCTTTACCTGGATGGATTGGGGGCGGCAGAACAAGTATTTTGACAGTGAGGAAGATGCACAGGCTTTTTATGATGAGACCTGCTATATGCTTGCCCACCAGCTTGCCGCGCCCAACAGCCCCCAATGGTTCAATACGGGACTGTATGCGGTATACGGAATCGACGGCCCGGCTCAGGGGCATTATTATTTTGACCCTGAAAAAAAAGAACTGGTAAAATCAGACAGCGCCTACAAACGTCCCCAGCCTCACGCCTGTTTCATTCTTTCCATCGAAGACAACCTCGTCAACGAGGGCGGCATCATGGACCTGGTAACACGGGAGGCGCGGCTGTTCAAATACGGTTCCGGTACAGGCTCCAATTTTTCCAATATCCGCAGCGTGAACGAGCCGCTCTCCGGCGGCGGCGTTTCTTCCGGCCTGATTTCATTTTTGAAAATCGGGGACCGTTCCGCTTCAGCGATAAAGTCCGGCGGCACTACCCGTCGGGCCGCCAAAATGGTAACGCTGGATGTGGATCACCCCGATGTGGAAAAATATATTTCATGGAAAGCCGGCGAGGAGCATAAAGTCGCTTCTATGGTAACCGGTTCGGCTATTGTAAAAAAACATCTTGAAGGAATCAAAAAGGCGCAGGCCGGTTTTCGGGGGCCGGAAGGCGATAAATTTAATGTTGAAAAGAATCATGAGCTTGCTGCGGTTCTCCGCGCCGCGTTAGGCGATAAGATTCCCGCTTCTTATTTGTATCAGCACCTCAGGCGGATTGAGCAGGGGGATGATGATATAGGCGCACAGGTTTTTTCCACCGCCTGGGATGATGAGGCTTACAATACCGTTTCCGGCCAAAGCTCCAATAACAGCCTGCGGGTCAGCGATGAATTTATGCGGGCAGTGCTGAACGATGCGGACTGGAATCTTACCAACCGCACCAGCGGCAAAGCGGTTAAAACAATTAAGGCCCGAAAACTGTGGACGGAAATTGCCCGCAGCAGCTGGCAGTGCGCTGATCCGGGACTACAGTACCATACCACCATCAACGACTGGCATACCTGTCCGGCGGGCGGGGAAATCCGCGCATCGAATCCCTGTTCCGAATATATGTTTCTGGATGACACCGCCTGCAACCTTGCGTCAATAAATCTGGCGGCGCTGTATGACCGGCAATCAAAAACATTTGATGTTCAGGGCTACCTCCACGCCATTGGAATCTGGACTACGATTCTTGAAATTTCGGTGGTGATGGCCCAATTCCCCGCGCCCCGTATTGCGGAACTTTCCTACCAGTACCGCACATTGGGTCTGGGTTATGCCAATTTGGGAACCCTTCTTATGCTGATGGGCTTGGCCTACGATTCCGGAGAGGGGAGGGCAGTGGCAGGGGCGCTTTCGGCCCTGCTTTCCGGCGAGGCATACTCCCAGTCCGCCCGCATGGCCGCCGAAATGGGGCCTTTCTTCCGTTACCGGGAAAATGAGGCCAATATGCTGCGTGTTATACGCAATCACCGGCGGGCGGCATACAACGAAGGTGAATCCGAATATGAAGGACTGCACACTGTTCCCTGCGGAATAGACCCCGCCTATTGCCCGCCGTATCTTTTGGATGCGGCAAAGGCCGCATGGGATCGCGCTCTGGACCTCGGCAAGGCCCACGGTTACCGCAATGCCCAGGTCAGCGCCATTGCCCCCACCGGCACTATCGGCCTTTTGATGGATTGCGATACAACCGGCGTTGAGCCGGATTTTGCCCTGGTTAAATTCAAAAAACTTGCCGGTGGCGGCTATTTCAAAATCATCAACCAGTCAGTGCCGCCCGCGCTGGAGGCGCTGGGCTATTCGCCGCAAACAATCGAAGAAATTGTAGCCTATGCCACCGGCCGCAAAACGCTGAACGGCGCGCCGGCAATAAATCCCGAAACTTTGAAAGTAAAAGGCTTTACTCAGGAAGCGATAGCCGCCGCCGAGGATGCCGTTAAAACAGCCCTTGGCCTGGAAGGAGTTTTTAATCCCTGGATACTGGGCAGGGATTTTGTTGAAAAAATTCTCCATATCCCTGAATCAACCTGGTCATTGCAGGGATTCAGTTTACTCAGGCATCTTGACTTTAGCTCCGAAGATATTGCCGAAGCGGAACTCTATGCCTGCGGAACAATGGGTCTTGAAGACGCGCCGGGTCTTAATACGGAACATTATGCGGTTTTTGATACCGCCACGCCGTCCGGCAAAAACGGCAGACGTTCTATTTCATGGACTGCCCATATCGGCATGATGGCGGCGGTACAGCCCTTTATTTCCGGGGCGATTTCCAAAACGATCAATATGCCCAATGCGGTGAACTATGAAGATGTCAAGGGCGCTTATATGCTTTCATGGAAAAACGCCCTGAAAGCGGTGGCCCTGTACCGTGACGGTTCAAAACTTTCACAGCCGCTTTCATCGCTTGCTCCGGGAACCGATCCCCTTGCCGACACCATACTCAAGGTTGAGCGGGGCCTTGATTTGCAGTCTCTGACTGCCGACCCCCGCAAGCCCGCCGTCCGGGGAATCCGCAAGCCTCTGCCCAACCGCAGAATGGGCTATACTCAAAAAGCAAAAATCGGCGGTCACTCAATTTTTATCCGTACCGGCGAATACGAAGACGGCAACCTCGGCGAAATTTTTCTTGACATGCACAAGGAAGGCGCCGCTTTCCGCAGCCTCCTCAACAGTTTTGCCATTACCGTTTCATTGGGCCTGCAATACGGCGTTCCGCTGGAAGAATATGTTGACGCTTTTACTTTCAGCCGCTTTGAGCCGAACGGTATGGTTCAGGGCCACGATTATGTGAAAATGGCAACCAGTGTCATTGATTATATTTTCCGTGATTTGGCAATAAGTTATCTTAAGCGTAACGATCTGGGCCAGGTGAAGCCGGAAGACCTGCTGACCACCGGCACAAAAGGTGAATTGGACGGCGGCGAGGCAAAACAGCGTTTTGGCGGAAAACAGAGTGTCGGCTTCAAACCCAATAATCCCCCTAACGCGGCATCAGGCGGCTCTTCGCCGGGCGGCGCTTTATCAGGCGGCGCTTTATCAAGCGGACAAAAATCAGCCGGCCTTTTGGGACACTCGTCCTCAGGACAATCATCCGCAGGCGACAAGGGAACGGTTAAAGCGCTGGCGGGAGGAGCGCCCGGAAATAATCCTTATTCCGGTGGTTCAGGTTCTGCGCAGACAGCGGTGCAGCCAACAGCAGCGCCGACGGTTCAGGTACTTGACCAGCCTGCGTTGGCAAGCCAGCCGCTGCCTGAACAAAGTGAAGTGGTAAAAATCGCCCAGGCGCGCATCAAAGGCTATGAAGGCGACCCTTGTCCTTCCTGCGGTTCCTTTACCCTGGTACGGAGCGGAACCTGCATGAAATGCAATACCTGCGGCGGCACAACGGGTTGTTCTTAAAGAAGCCCCCGATGGGATTCTTGTATTATGCGGGTTTTATTCCCGGTTTACAGGAACTTGCTGCGGAAATAGTACAAAAACGCCTTGATGATGTCATAATTCACCGGCTGCTTGACGGGGCAATCCTTTTTGAAACTTCCCTCGCGTATGACAGGCTTAATTTTTTGTGTTTTAACAATATTTTCGCAGTTGCCGGTTTAATGGAACATACCGCCGCGGACGGAACAGGAGCGCTGGAAGCGCATATAAATACCGTTATACGAAACGGGCTTTTACCTGCCGCGGAACAAATAATAGCACATAACAGCAAAAAATTCCGCACATTCAGGATTGTTATTTCGCGGGAAAATACGCCCGCGGCGATAGATGAAAAACTGCGGCTTGGGGCGGAACAGTACATTGCGCAGCTTTCCGGCCTCAAGGTAGACCGCGCCAGGCCCGATGCGGAATTCTGGTTTCTGTACCGCCATGATTGTACGCGAGGGGTACATACCCCGTCCCTTCAGGGCGGGGTTGTTGATTGTATGCCGGAAAACAAAGTACCGGAGCGGCAATTCTCGGTTTTTATGAAGCGGCTGACCATGCGCCCCTCATGGGAAAAATCCCTCCATCCGGGAGAATTGCCGCCGCCTCTTGCCTGGATGCTCTGCCATTTGGGAAACCTAAAGCATGGTGATATAGTTCTTGACCCCTTCTGCGGCTATGGCTCAATTCCCCATGCGGCGCTTAAATATTTTCACATAACGCACTGTATCGCCTGCGACTCAAATGAAAAGGCCGCTGCTTATACCGCCGCCCGGCACAAAAACCGCCCCGCCAATTTTGTTCTGCATAAAGCGGATTTCCGTACTTTGGCCGATGTTCTGCCCGAAAAAAGCATAGATGCCATTATCACCGACCCGCCCTGGGGCAATTATCAGCAAATCTCCGCTGCGCAGCTTTACGAAGATATGTTCCGCATTTTTAACCTGCTGCTCAAGGCGGATGGGCGGGTGGTAATCCTGGGTGAGAGAACAGACACATTGCTTCATGCCGCCGGAAACCGCTTTACCGCGCGTCAAATTCCCATCTTGCTTTCCGGCAAAAAAGCGGCGATTTACCTGTTTTCCAGAATTACCCCGTAAATCGTCATGGCGAGTATGGGGTAGGCCTGCGTCTGACAGCGAGAGTCAAGCCGGATGAGGCGGTGTTCACTATTACTGGGCTGCGCTGCGGCGGACAATAAATTCCTGTTTTACCGGGCCGGGAATATCCGAATCCCGTGCGGCGCGGGAAAGCATATCCTTTTGAACACGGAACGGCGTTTCATCAGGAGAAGGACTAAGCCGTTTCCATGTACCGCTTGAATCCAGAACTCTTGCCTGACAGTTGTCACGGAAGTATGCGTTAAGCGTTTCAAAAAGTTCCGCCTGTATTTTTTCATCTTGAATGGGAAACATAATTTCAATACGGCGTTCAAGGTTACGCGACATCAGGTCGGCGCTGGCAAGGTACAGTTCTTCCGCCCCGCCGTTGGTAAAATAATACATCCTTGAATGTTCAAGATAACGGTCGATAACGCTGACCACCTGAATATTTTCGGAAAGTCCCGGAACGCCGGGAACCAGGGCGCATATCCCCCTGACACACAGAAAAATTTTCACTCCCGCGCGGGAAGCGTTGTACAGGGCGTTTATCATATCGGTATCGGTAACGGAATTACACTTCATCATAATTTTGCTGGGGTACTTCTGATCGGAACGCTTTGCCTCGCGTTCAATCAGTTCCAGCAGCCGGGGCTTGAGACTGTATGGGGCGATAACCAGCCGCTGCATGGTCTGTCTCAGCGAATAACCGGTAATCATATTGAACAACAGGCTTGCGTCGTAGGCAATTTCCTCACGGCAGGTAAACAGGCAAAGGTCTTCATAAGCCTTCGCTGTTTTGTCGTTGTAGTTACCGGTGGAAAGATGCACATAACGCGCGATTCGTTCATTTTCACGGCGCAATACCATGGTAATTTTTGCGTGTACTTTAAGCTGTGAAAGTCCGTACACCACAATCACCCCGGCTTTTTCCAGACGGTTCGCCCATGATATATTCCGCCCCTCATCAAAACGGGCTTTGAGTTCAACCAGGGCGGTCACATGCTTGCCGTTAAGGGCGGCCTGTTCCAGCGCCCGCACTATGGGCGAAATCGCCTGGGGGGTTCCCGCATTGCCGCCGGTACGGTACAGGGCGGTCTTGATTGAAATAACCTGAGGGTCTGCTGCGGCTTCCTGGAAAAAACGCACCACCGGATCAAACGATTGATAGGGAAAATGAAGTATAACATCGCCCTGACTCAGGCAATCCCACATTGAAACATCTTCGGTAAAGCCGGGCGCGGGATATATCTTCCAGGGCTTTTCCTGAAATTTCTCAAAGCCCGCAACGCTGGACAATTCCATAAGGTTGATGGCATTGAACGGCCCCTCAAGCTCATACAGATCATCGCTTTCCAGTGAAAATCTTTTTGCCAGTTCATCCCGCAGCCTGTTGTTGCCGGGGGAATAGACCATCCGCACTACTTCGGATTTTTCCCTGCCTTCGATAACCTCTTCCATTGCCTCAATAAAATCTTCATCCCGCCGTTCATCAACGGAAAAATCCGCGTCGCGGTTTACCTGAAACAGCATGCTTTCCCGGACATGGTAACCGGGAAAAAGATAGCCTCCCCAAACAAGCATTATGTCGTCTAACAACGCCCAGCGAAGTTTATTTTCTTCCGGCGGCAGCCAGATAATCCGGTCAAGGGAAAGGGGAAGCTGCACCATAACGATACGTTCGTCTGAGTCTTCCCCGGCGGGGGCTGTTTCTTCGGAGACAAGCAGAAAAGCGGCGTTTATGCAGTGGTTTTCAAAAAGGGGCAGGGGTTTGTCTTCTTCGATACGCAGGGGAGTGAGAACCGGATAAATTTGCCCCAGGAAAAAAGATTCCAGGTAGTCCATTTGGGGGACGGTGTAAGAATCGGGACGTACCAGTTCAAGGCCGCCGGCGGCAAGGCCGGGGAATATTTCACCCGTGAAACAGGCGGACAGGCGGCGGTTTATCGAATGAACCTTTTCGGAGATTCTTTTTAACTGTTCCGCCGGGCCAAGACCGGAAGGATCGCCTGAAATCCCGGCCCTCTGCGCCCGTTTAATGGTCGCCACCCTTACCATGAAAAATTCGTCAAAATTGGCAGAGACAATCGATAAAAAGCGAAAGCGCTCAAACAGGGGCAAATCCTTGCGCAGTCCTTCTTCCAGCACCCGTTCGTTAAAATCGACCCAGGACAGGTCACGGTTAAAGTAAACGGCAGGGGGAGATGACAATTCAGTTTCTTTGTTCATGACAATACACCGCCTTTATTACAGTATACAAAATTTGGGGGGAATGGAAAACAGGTCAGGGAGTGTATCCTGCCGGGATACACGGCGGCCACCCGTTGACGCGGGGGGTAACGGTTGTTAGAGTGATTGTAAATTATGCGCATTATTGTTGTGGGCGCCGGCATGGTGGGTACTCAACTGGCAAAGGGTCTCATTCGTGAAAAACACGATGTGTCCCTGATCGAAGCAAATGAAGAACGGGCCAGGCACACATCAAACCGTATTGACTGCATGGTGATTCACGAGCAGGGAAACAATCTAAAAGCGCTGGAAGAAGCGGGAATTGCCCAGGCGGACGCCCTTGTCTGTGTTACCGGTTCCGATGAAGTAAATATGATTATCTGCGGTCTTGCGGCTTCACGATATGGGCTGGCGTCGGGGGCAGATGGTCTTCTGAAAATTGCGCGGGTCAGAAACGATGACTATATCTATTTAAGTCAGTCCGGAGACAAGAAAGTTCTGGGTATCGATCATTTTATTCATCCCAGTCTGGAAGCGGCCCGTTCGATAATGCAGGCCATAAAACATGGCGCACTTGGTAATATTGTTTCATTTCCCGGCACCCAATATGTGCTGGGGTCGGTTGATGTGGCGGCGGGCAGCGCTTTTGACGGTCTGGCGCTCAAAGATTACCACAACCTGAAAGCCGGAGAAAGTTTAATCACTCTGGTTGAACGAAACGGCGGGGTGCTGCTCCCTTCGGGCGCTACCGTGCTTGCCGGGGGAGATCGGGTTTACATTCTGGCGGATAAAAACGGTCTGTCCCGTATTTTCAACCTTGCCGGAAGCGCGGAAAAACCTATCCATAGGGTAGGAATTGTGGGCGGCGGCAAGGTGGGTTCTCTTTTGGCCGAAGGCTTGCTCAACAGTAATCCGGAACTTGATTCCGAAAAGCCGATCTTCTCTTTATTGCAAACATTGGTTTCACGGAACCGCCGTCAGGTTATCATTATCGAACAGGATTACCGGCTTTGCAAAGAACTGGCGGCCCGTTTTCCCGATGCGTTGATTCTGAACAATGATATTTCTGACGAAAGTTTTATTACCGAAGAACAGCTTGATACCCTTGATCTTCTGGTGACCACTACCTCCAATCAGGAGCTCAATATTATTACCGCAGTATATCTTAAATCACGGGGCGTTAAACGGACAATCGCAATGGTTACCGGTTCCGGTCATGCGGCCATGGCCCGGCATTTGGGTGTGGATGTAGTGATGCCGATTCAATCGGTAGTGGTTGATTCGATTCTTTCCCACCTGATGGGAAGCAGCGTTAAGGAAGTACACAATCTGGGAGACGGCAGTGTAGAAATAATTGAAGTTGAAATCGGGAAAAAAGCCCCTATTATGGGCAAGCCCATTAACCAGTTCAGGCTTTCGGGGGGCGGTCTTTTGATGCTGGTAACGCGAGACGGCGATTCTTTTATTCCGCGGGGCGATTATGTTTTTTACCGGGGGGACCGCATCTTCCTTATGTGTAAAACCGATAACCGGACGGAGATAGAAAAATATTTTGACGTTGACCGGTAATTTTTTTTCCAGTATTAAGGGTTCAAAGGGCCCTGCGGCGCATTCATCGGCCTTTTTGTTGATTTTTTTTGTATATGCGCTTGTCTGCCTGTTGGGGGCGCTTCCCTATTACTTCAGCGGCTGCATTCCCCGGTTTACCGATGCGGTTTTTGAAAGCGTTTCCGGCTTTACCACTACCGGCCTCACTGTGTTACGTGACATTGAATCAGCGCTGCGGCCCCTGTTGTTCTGGCGGGCGTTAACCCAATGGCTGGGAGGACTGGGAGTTTTATTGTTCATTACCGTCCTGCTGCCTTCGCTGGGGACCGGAGGCTTTCAGATTTTCAGTGCCGAAGCGCCCGGTCCCGGAACCGAAAAAATTACCCCCCGCATTAACCGCTCCGCGCGTTCCATCCTGCTGGTTTATATGGGCCTGACCGCGGCGGAAGCGCTTCTGCTGCGTTGTTTTGGCATGAACTGGTTTGATGCGGTAACACACGCTTTTTCGACCATGTCGACCGGAGGTTTCCGTCTGCATAATGATGGTGTTGCCTTTTACCGTTCCCCGTCAATTGAATGGGTTTTGGCGGCATTCATGTTTTTGGCGGGATTCAACTATGTGTTGATTTGGCGGATGTTCCGGGGGAATTTCAGCGAAGTTTTACGTAACAGTGAGGCAAAGGTTTATACAACGATAGTTGTCATGGTAAGTATCGTTATCGCCATTGTTATTGTGCCTGTTGGTAATTACCCCCCGGGAGGGGGGGGGCGAAATGCTTTTTTTAATACTGTTTCGATTCTCAGCACGACCGGTTTTTCCTGCGCGGATACCGGCGCATGGCCGACTCTCGTTCAGGGATTGTTGTTTTTTCTTATGTTTTTCGGCGGCTGTTCGCTTTCCGCTGCCGGAGGCGTTAAAATTGTCCGTTATATTATTCTGGCAAAACAGGCGGGAAACGAAATGAAAAAAATTGTCCATCCCCGCGGCGTATACAACATCCGGCTTGACGGCAAGAGCGGAAAAAAAGAGGTAGTGTACGGGGTGGCGGGTTTTGTATTTCTCTATTTTTTGTTACTGTTTCTATGCGCCCTTTTGCTGAGCAGCGCCGGGGAAGATATTTTTTCTTCGTTAAAAACAGCCCTGGCCTGTCTGGGAAATATCGGTTTTTTATATCCGCTCCCTCATTTTCCCGCGTATGTTACATGGGGTCTTGCCCTGACAATGATTATTGGCCGTTTGGAATTGTGGGTCGTGCTGGTATTTTTTACCCGCGATTTTTGGAAACTATAGGAACAAAAAATGCGGCAGGCAGAACCGGCAAAACATCAAATTATTTTTCGCTTATGGGCGTTGTTATTGGGATTTTTTCCGGTAATAATGCTTCCTCCGCTCATAATGGCTGTTGTCGCGGGCGAGCGGTATATGATAGGGAGCTTTGCCATTCCTTCAGGTATTACCGCAATTCTGGCCCTGTTCAGTTTCAATTCACTGCGAAAAATTAAAGTCCTGTTAAACGCTAAACTTGGTTTTTTACTGGTATGCGGAACATGGATATGGGCAAGTTTTATCGGCGCTGTTCCTTTTTACCTTGCCGGCCTGAATTTCACCGACGCCTTTTTTGAAAGCGCCTGCACTTTTGCCACAACCGGCGGCACTACCGTCGGCAATATCGAAGCCATGCCCGTTTCGCTGCTCCTCTGGCGCAGTCTGGCCCACTGGTTCGGCGGTATCGGCATTGTACTGATCTCGGTCGCGCTGATGCCCCTGCTAGGTGTCGGCGGATTTCAACTGGTCAAAGCCGAAGCGCCGGGACCGGAAAAAGAAAAAATTACTCCGCGGGTAGCCGCCACCGCAAAAATACTGTGGCTTGTCTACTGTGCGCTTACTTTTGTCCTGTTCGGCCTTTACCTGCTGGGCGGCATGAACTGGTTTGACGCGCTGTGTCATGCGCTCAGCACCATGGCCTCAGGCGGCGTCAGTACCAAAAATGCGGGCCTTGTCGCGTTTAATTCCTCGTTTATCGAGGCAGTCGCTACGGTTTTTATGCTGCTGGCGGGCATCAACTTCAGTTTGTATTACCGTCTTTTGCAGGGAAAATTCAGCGACATAAAAAACAACACCGAGCTGCGGGCCTACCTTGTTATTTTTGCCGTCGCTGCCGGAATTATTACCCTGTCGCTGCTGCCGGTGTACGGTTCTTTTGCTTCAGCCCTGCGTTATGCGGCATATCAGAGCGCATCAATGCTTTCTACCACCGGCGCGGCCATCGCCGATTATGAGACATGGCCCGCCCTTGCCCGGATGGTCCTGTTCGGTTTAATGTTTATTGGCGGCTGTTCCGGCTCCACTGCCGGCGGGATAAAAGTTATACGCCATGTTATTCTCTGGAAACAGATAGGCAACGAACTGCGTAAAGTTGTCTACCCGCGGGGAATATTCAGCATACAGCTTAACAAGCGGGTTGGACGAAAAGATGTCATATACGGTGCGGCGGCTTTTATTTTTGTATACATGGCCATTATCACCGCAACCACCCTGATTACCGCCGCGTCGGGAACGGATATTTTTTCATCATTCAGCGTTTCCCTCTCGATTATGGGCAATATCGGTGTAGGCTTTGGCGTGGCCAGCCCCTTTCACAATTACAGCTCCTTTCCGGATCATATCAAGTGGCTGTATTCATTCGTGATGATTGCGGGCCGCCTGGAAATTTGGACAATGTTAATTCTGTTCAATCCGGTGTATTGGAGAAAATAAATCGTTTTGCTTGTTTTTTATGCCCCAATACGCTATATTGTTTTATATAGGGAAAAAATGCGAAAAAGGTTTATTCCGGCAGTATGCGCCGTCTACATGAGCCTGTTTATTTACTCCTGTTCAGAGCTTGTTTTGCCGAAGAAGGTAGAAATAAAAGGGACGCTGAATTTGCCGGTAAAGGTAGGATCAACCAATCTTAGTTCCCTATTTGCCGAAAAAATTGATGATGCCTTTTCTGGCGGCATACAGGAAGGTTCCAAAGTATATACGGTCGATTATAAAGGACAGACGGTTCAGACATTTTGTATCTATTTACCCATTGAAATGACGGAGGACCTTAATCCCAACGAATTCCTGAAAACAATAGACCGGCAAATAAACGATGGTATACATACAGAACCCAAAAGAATTGATGTACAAATACCGTATTTGGGAATTCCTATCCCCATTAAAGGTATCAACGACATAGTTGATACCATTCCTCCTATTTCTCTTGCCGCAATCGCCCAATATGTAAAATCCATGACATTTAATAAATGTGAAGGAACCGTTGATTCGGGTATAGGGATAAATTTCCATTTTACGGAAATACCGGACGGACTTAAAATGGTTTTGGTGTGCGATGCATTAAAATTCTCAAGCGATCCCAAACCTCTTGTGAAAGGCGATAATGTATTCGGCAACGAGGAAAAATTGATACTTGCTCTTGCAGAATATAAAAACGATAGCAAGAAATTAAATTTTGATGTGATATTACAGTCAGGCGGGCCTGATCCGGATATGTTAGACCTTTCCGGTTCCGGTTTGGTATCTGGAAATATGATTAAGATAGAAGGAGAAATGTCTTTTTTCCATGAATGGGAAGAAGCCAGAATTGATCTTTCAGCGGCCATAAAAGCATCAGCCAAACTGGACGACATTACCGGTAAATTTCCCGATTCGTCTTTTGATTTATCCGGACTCAATGACTATCTTGATGGCGGTTTCACTTTCAATGATTTGGAAGTTAAAGTGTACATGAACGGCCCTCATCCCGAAACCGTAAATATGCTGGAAGCAAATCTGATATTGGAAGCGCAATGCGGTGACAGCGAAGATGAACTGTATTTGTATAATGACATTTTATTTATAAATTCAGTTCCAATAAATCCGAATGATTATCTTGATGAAAATGGATATTACCGGGAGCGGCATCTGCCGGGATCATCTGACCATGACGGTAAAATGAATGGCGATGCCATTGCGGAGATTTTCAGGATAATGCCTAAAGATTTATTTTTTAAATATAGTATAAGAATGGGCGATGACAAGGATTTGATCATAACCCCTGAAATGTTTTCCGGTGACATCAATGATTCCGACGAGAACAACAGAATCTCTATAGCAATAATGATAATGCTGCCCATGAGTTTAGTCGCAGCAGGAAATGATGATGACAGGAGTATAGTTTCTCTCCCTGATATACTTGGGGATGGCGACCTGTTCGGCAGAGAAGGCCCCGGAGACCTGTTCAGCGGGGTGGATATTAACTATGTCAGAATGACTATAGATATTTCCGACCAAATCTTCACCAAAGGGCGTTTATTCATTGATGAAGACAGAGACTTATTTCCCCAGGGTATAAAACTAAACGGTAAAAAGATAGCATTGAATTTTACCGATAGGGAATTTAAGATAATTCAGGAAAAATTAATCTCTCCCAATATAGCAATAGAGATTGACAATGGCGGAACGGTAAATATCCCCAAAACCATGGGAATAGTAAATATTAATCTGGAGATAAAAGGCCTTATCAAAGTCGGAGAGCTTTAAGGGTGAAAAGATTATCGGTATTTCTTCTCATGATTTTTATTTCCCTGTTTTTGTGGGCGCAGGATGACACCGATGATTTTTTATCGGATATATGGGAACCGGAAGATGTGGAAATGGAAGAATATGAAACAGAACCGCCCCCTCCCAAAAAATTCCGTCTGAAAAACCGCACGGTAGAATTCAGCATAGCAAATATCAGTGTTGATATTTCCAATAGTTTTATAGCGGCTGCGGATATCTTCAGGAATCCTTTTTATTTACTCTGGAATATTAATGACATCATAAAAGACCCTGTTCTTATTTACCAGGATAAAATAGTTATCGATCTTGATGACTTTTTTAACGGTTTTAAATTTAATTTTGGCGCTGTCGTTATGCCTTTTTCACTTAATTTTAACCGGCATGACAAATGGGGCTTTGGCCTCGACATTGGCCATGTTAGCGTCATGGGAAATGTGTTCCTTTCGGGAAACATGATGCGCCTGAAAAAAATAAAAGATGATAAATTCGGCGTGGGCGCTGCGGTATTTGCCGATGTGGGCATTCCGGTTTTCTTTCATGTCAATGAATTAAAAATTAAAATGCGGCCAGCGGCCTATGTACCCATTCTTTACGCCGAGCCTAACGTAATTTACACCGGCAAAAATGTTAAGGAAGGAACGTATTTAAAAATTGATTATAATATGCGTATCTATTCCCTTGTTGATTTGAATGATGGCATACTGAAGGGCCTGCAGGACAATGCCTGGGATATTCCACGAAACAATATGGGCTATGATTTTAGACTGGGTATGGAATATCCCCTGGATTACGGGCTTGACCTGGGGGTGGATATTGTCAATATTCCGGTTCCTTTTGCCGCGGCAAAACTCAATCATTATTCGCAGATCAACGGAAAAGCGGTTCTTGATACCAGTTCTATTGATCTTGCCGATCTGACAAACGATGGAATGAACATGGAAGATGTTTTTGATTATAATTATGAGTACAAATCCGGTTATGATTCAAAGGGCAAAAATATTTACCGCCCATTTGTGATGTTGTTTTATGCCAACTACCGTCCTTTTGATACCAGAGTTTTTTCCCTTATCCCGTCGCTGGGGTTTTCCATTAACTGGCTGTATCCGCAAATCTTCTCCCTTGAAGGCGGCTTAAGCGCCTGTTTTGATTTTGCCAATATTTTTATTCTTGTTCCTGGCATAAATTACAATGACCATCAATGGAAAAACAGCATTGATTTTGTCCTTAACCTCCGGGCTTTTGAACTTGACTTTGGCCTGTCTATGCAGTCACAGGATTTTATAAAAAGTTTTAGGGGCGCCGGACTGGGCGTTAATTTTGGCCTGAAATTTGGCTGGTAACAATTTCAGTTCCACAGGCGAAGTTCCGCCCGAAATGCCGCCTGATTTTCCGGTGTCTGTTCTTTTTTCCCTTCAAAAGCAAAAGCATGAGAGGGCGGGGGAGTTTCCTCTGCCGTATCGATTGTTGATGACCAAATACCGGTGACTTCACCGGGTAAAATTTCATTGAGATAATTAATGTCCAGCCTCATCTGCCGCGCCTGTTCCAGCAGGGATGAATCAATGGCATCTTCGAGCCAGCGTATATAACTGACATTGTTTACATGACTGTTGTAATCCATATCACTGTACAGCGCCCGCCGTTCCGCTGTTTTTTGCAGGGATGGGCGTTCCTCAAGACCGGGGGCAAGACTGCCAATGGCAGGCAGCGCATTCATACCCTCATTTTGGGGCAGGGTGTCCATTACGGACTGCGGGCGCAGGGGGCGGCGTTTTTCCATGTCGATAATCAGCCAGCAGCTTCGGGCCTGAACTGCCGGATTGTCCGCCGCGTCGCGAATGTCAAAATCACGCAGTGCAAACAATTTTTCACCGCCCCGGGGCCAGGTACGCACCGTTATGGTTTCGCCGTATTGGGGCCTCCGGTTAACCTGCACCGACATACGCGAAAGTATCCACAGTTGATTGGTCCGCGCCATTGCCTCACGTCCAACTCCCAAATTTTCCGCATGGCTTATTGCCGCCTCCTGAAAAAAATTAAACACCGCATCCAGAGTCATTAAATCCGATTTGTCGATAGCGCCGAAGCGTACGGTACAGCTTTCTGACCAAACATCCAGTTTTTCCATGTTTCTATTTTGTTGAAAAAAAGACAAAATTACAATATATCGGCTCTTGAATAAACCTGTAATCTATGATATTTTTCAAAAATGCTTTCACGTATTGACAGGAAAAAAACAAAAGAATCAATTGCCCTTGTTCTTGACAAAATAAGAACAGAGGCGGATACCCGGCTGCTTGATGAGTACCGCAGCCTTTTCAAAAAAGAAGTTTCATTATTTCATCGATCCAAAGTTGCAGCCTACCTGCTGATGCTGTGCGATCAGGGAAAAAATCTTCGCTTTATTGGACGAAGCGATTTTGCTCGAAGAAATGACAGGCGTTTCTCGTCTGCCGCCGTCAGGGAAAATGATACCCCCCGCTACCCGCTGGCGGAAGAAGAATCAAAACGGCTGTTCTTTAGCGCGGGGCGGAGCCGACGGGTTTTTCCCCGCGAGATTTTGGGGCTTATTAATACCAAAACGGCTATCCCACGGGAAGACATTGGCGCTATTCGTATTCTTGATAACTATTCCTTTGTACAGGTACGGGATACTGTTGCCGAAAAAATCATTGAAGCGTTAAATGGAACAATGTTTCGGGGCAGGCCGCTTACGGTAAATTATGCCAAATCCCGCAGGGACGGGGAAAACGGCGATGCTGAAAATGAAAATGACCCATACAGCGAAAATGATCCGCCGGACGATAGTTCGCTAGAGCAGGACCAGTATCATTCTGAGGAAGAAAATATTTAGTCCTATTCCCGCCAATAAAACAACCCACGCGGTCAACTCCAGTGTGTATGCCAGGATTTCACAGCGCCGGGCGATTGTTTCCGGTCTGCCCGGAAGAATCCCGAACGTAGCGAAAGAATCTTCCGGCTGTACGGGCAGTTCTTCGCCGGAGTGTAGCGCGCCAAAAATGTACCATAAGCCGTCTTTTCTGTCTTTTGTTAATTCCGGCAGCAACAGGGGAATTGTGCCGTCTTCCGCCCGGGAGGGCAGTTCTTTGGTGCAGGTAAAACCGTACTGTTCGCCGTTGGGGAGAAAGCGGCTTTTCACCAGAGGCGCGAGATTCTCCCACGGGAATTTGTTTTTCTGCGGTGACAGATAGCGCAGGGGCAGCCGGGCAAGGTCCCGGTAGGCCCGCAGTATCCTGGACCTCCATGCAAGGCGGCGGTACATAACGGTGAACAGCAGGCCCGGCGGTATCATGGGGTACAACGGGACAAACAGCGCAATAAGGGAAACAATTACTGTTAGGCGAAATGCTGGACGGGAAAGAAACGCAACAGCTACCAGAATCTGACAGAGTGCGCCGACAATCAATGAATAGGGAGTAATACTGTTCCAGTATTCGCCGCGCTGACGGCCCGCGCGGATTGCCCGCGCCGCAAGGGACTGGTCAGGGCCGTCGTAAAAAATCACCATAAGGGGCTTGTTTTTGGCGGATACAAAGCTCCGCCGTCCGTTCTGGCATACCAAAAGACCGCCGGCAAAAACCCGCGCTCCTTCAGTCAGGGCGGAAACTCTTTCCCATCGGATTTTTTCCGGGGTCTCTTCGCCCGGATCAAACTCGGATATGCCATCGCCTTTTTGCATGGGCAGCAGATAAATTTCGGCGTTTTGCAGGGAAACAGGAACGGTAAGGTCTTCGCTCCGTATCCATAGGGTTTGTCCGTCCGTTACCGATTCAAAACCGCCGACAAAACGGAAAGTATCAGCCTTGTGGGAAAGGCGAGTCTCCTTTCCTTCCTGTGAATATTGGCTGTAATCCAGAATGGGACAAAGGCGCAGTTCGTCAAAACGCTTCCTGAATGTATGCCATTTATAGCGTTTGACCAAAGCCCCGGCCACAGGTACCAGCCCATACCAGAGAATTACCATGCTGACGATTACTAGAAAATCAAATATTCTCAGGGTATTATTCCTCCATGCAGGAAAAAAAGATACATCATATTATAGTCGGAAGTATTGCCACCAACTGCTGGATATACCCCCTGGACAATGACGGCGCGTGCGCGGTAATAGACCCCGGCGAGGAAGGCAGCCGTATAATCGCCCGTCTTGACCAGCTCAAACTTTTCCCCCGATACATTTTACTTACTCACGGGCATTTTGACCATATCGGCGCGGTATCGGCCCTTGCCGCGGAATACGGCAAGCGGCGGATGGGCGCATGTAAAATTGCCATTCATGGGGCGGATACGGAATGGGAAGGTATGCCGCCGCCGGATATAGTCCTTGCGGAAGGAGACGCTATAGGCCCCTTTACCGTACTGCATCTGCCCGGCCATACCCCCGGCAGCATTGGCCTGTGGGACAAAAAGGCGGGAATTCTGTTCAGCGGGGACACTCTTTTTTGCGGCGCTTATGGCCGTACCGATTTCCCCGGCGGCAATGAAGCGCAGATTTTTGCCAGCTTAAAACGCCTGTTCGCCCTGGACAGCGGCATACAGGTTTATCCCGGTCACGGCCCGGCCACATCCATTGGACGCGAGGCGGCGCGGGGAATGGTGGATTAATCCGCAATATCATAAACCTCCCGTTTCCGTCCTCTTGCCTATGAGCGTGATTTTGCCTATAATAGGCTTATGAGTGAAGTCAACAACAATGCCGATATTCTCGGAAGGAAGATATTTTTCCTGTATCCAACAGCGGCGGTCCAGAATCGGGTTGTTTCTGAGCTTGTCCAGCAGGAATACGAGGTATATATTGCCAAAAATAAAGACAAGCTTAAAAGGGTACTAAAAAAATACCCCGATTCTATTGTTTTTATTGACATAAACGAGAATATGCCCGAAAAAGAGTGGGATTTTTGGATAACGGGGCTTATGGAGGCTGCCGATACCAAAAGCGTTTCTCTTGGTATTGTCACTGCCAATGATGATGAGCAAATCCAGCGCAAGTATCTTCAGGCGCTCAAGCTTCCCTGCGGCTATACCGTGGTGAAATTTGACCTGGAGAAAGCTACGGCGAACCTTTTGTCCATTTTGCAGACAGTAAACGCGAAAGGCCGCCGGAAGTATATCCGTGCGGCCACCGAAAAAGAGACCAATACCACCATCAACCTGCCGGTGAACGGAAATTTTATCAATGGTCAGATACGGGATGTCAGTGTCGTGGGTATATCCTGTACGCTTGACGGCAATCCGGATTTATCCAAAAATGCCCTGCTCAAGGACATACAGATAAAACTCCAGACCAATCTTCTGAAAGTGGAAGGCATTGTTTTTGGTTCCCGCACGGAGGGGGCGGATACCGTTTATGTAATTCTCTTTACCCAGCGGATTGATCCGGAAGCCCGTACAAAAATTCGCAAGTATGTTCAACAGAATTTACAGGGCAAGATGGATTTCGAGTTAAACTGAAAATAGTCGTGCTCAGGGGCGTTCCCTAAATTCCAAAAATCTTTATCCCTTCGCCGGGAAATTTTTCCTTTACCGAGGCAACGGCCCGCTGGATGGCGCGGGCCTCTTCTTCTTCGCACCAGATTACCAAAGCGAAATTTTCCTCCGGCCATATAGCGTCCCCCATGCGGGGACCGGCTGAACCGACCCCCAGAATGCTGGGGTATTTGGTGTAATACTTGCCGGCGTCTTCTTTGGCAAGAGCTTCAAGGATATTTTCTTCAACCGAATGGTTGGCGATAATTTCAATACGGATCATTTTCCGTCCTCCACATTACTTAATAGAATATCACCGATAACGGCGATGTTGGAACCTGCAATCCGGCTATGCGCCGGTTTTTTTTGTTTGGTACGGCCTTCGCCTGCCGCTATTCTCTCACGCCGCGCTTCGGCTCTGGCGGCCCGTTCATCGGAACGTCTGTTCATAAGCGCATACACCGTGGGCATAAGGAACAGGGTCATCAATGTGCCAAAGGAAAGGCCGCCGAGGACCGTTTTACCGATGGGTGCTACCAGCTCCGAACCTTCGCCGGGGAAGAATGCCATCGGCACCAGGCCCAAAATCGTGGTAAGGGTAGTCATTAAAATGGGGCGCAGGCGGCTGCCGGCGGCTTCAACGCAGGCGTCGTACAGGGAATAGCCCCGCTTGCGCAGCAGGTTGGTGTAATCGACCAGCACAATGCCGTT
>JAIRRB010000006.1 GCA_031256195.1 Treponema sp. | reverse complement strand
TTTTTGATTATCATGGCGCGAAAGATGCGGAAAAAGTTCTTATTGTCATGGGTTCCGGCGCGGAGACCTGCGAAGAAACCGTTGATTACCTTATTTCAAAAGGCGAAAAAGTCGGCATGATAAAGGTGCGGCTGTTCCGGCCCTTTGACGCAAAACTTTTTGTGCAGGCCCTGCCCGCCACGGTTAAGGCCATTGCCGTTTTGGACCGCACCAAAGAACCCGGCTGCCTCGGCGAGCCTCTGTACGAAGATGTCCGTACCGCTATCTGCGAAATGGTGAGTGCGGGAAAAGCCTCCTTTAAGGATTGCCCGCTGATACTGGGCGGGCGTTACGGTCTCGGTTCCAAAGAATTCACCCCCGCTATGGTTAAGGCGATTTTTGAAAATCTTTCCGGCAAAAAGACCGCCAATTTTGTCGTGGGAATTAAAGACGACGTACTGGGCTTGAGCCTGGATTACGATGAACATTTTGTACTGGACGAAGAAGGCATGAACGAGGCGCTGTTCTACGGTCTCGGTTCTGACGGTACGGTCGGCGCAAACAAGAATTCAATAAAAATCATCAGCGACGCAAAGCCGGAACTCAATGCGCAGGCGTATTTCTCCTACGATTCCAAAAAATCCGGCGGCTTTACCGTCTCCCACCTCCGCTTCGGCAAGGGAAAGATACGGCGGCCCTACCTTATCACCAAGGCGGATTTTCTTGCCTGCCATAAATTTTCCTACATGGAAACCTACGATGTATTGTCCAAGATTAAGGAAGGCGGCACCTTCCTTTTGAACAGCCCATTCAAGGCGGCGGATGTATGGAAGGATATACCGGTTGAGGCTCAGAAGCGGATCATCGACAAAAAAGTGAAATTTTATGTGATTGACGCCGCCGAAATTGCCCGTAACACCGGCATGGGTAACCGTATTAACACAGTCATGCAGGCCGCCTACTTCAAAATTTCCGGCGTACTGCCCCAGGATGAAGCGGTAAAATATGTGAAGAAATTTATCGAAAAATCCTACGGCAAAAAGGGTGCCGATGTTGTGGAAAATAACTACAAAACCGTGGACGCATCCCTCAACGCGGTGGAAGAGGTTAAGTATCCTTCTACTGTCGAAGGGCATATCCACATGAAGAAGCCTTTTGCCGCCGCCAAAGACGACTGGATCAGAGAAGCTCTGGGAACCATGTCGATACAGGAAGGCGACACTTTGCCGGTGAGCAAAATCCCCGAAGACGGCACGTTCCCCACGGCGACTACCCAGTACGAAAAACGCTCCGTTGCCGAAAGGGTTCCCATCTGGAATCCCGATGTGTGTATTCAGTGCGGCAACTGTTCCGTGGTATGTCCCCATGCCTGTATCCGCATGAAAAACGTCAGCGATGCCGATCTGGGTAAAGCGCCCCAGGGCTTCAAGGCCGCCGCCATTAAACCCAAACCGGTAGACGGCCAGAAGGCGACACTGGCTATTTCCGCCGAAGACTGCATGGACTGCGGCGTCTGTTTTAATATCTGCCCGATGTCCAATAAAGGCCAGGAGCAGCCGGCTTTGGCGTGGAAAAATTATTCCGATGATCTGGATTTCCATGCGGAGCAGGTGGCGGTGTGGGACTACTTCCTCAGCCTGCCTGAAACTCCCATGGCGGAACTCGGTACGCCCAAGTCCCTTGCCTACAAGCGGCCCCTGTTTGAATTCTCCGGTGCCTGCGGCGGCTGCGGCGAAACTCCCTACGTTAAACTTATGTCACAGCTTTTTGGCGACCGGGCGATTATTGCCAACGCCACCGGTTGTTCCTCGATTTATGGCGGCAACCTGCCCACCACTCCCTACTGCCAGCGGGCTGATGGCCGCGGGCCGGTATGGTCCAACAGCCTCTTTGAAGACGCCGCCGAATTCGGCATGGGTTTCCGGCTGACCAGCGACAAACTGGCGATACACGCCCGTGAAATCGCCGCGAAGGCAAAAAGCGAAGGCATTGCCGCCGCCATTATCGACAAGTTACTTGCCAACACCCAGGCCGATGACGCGGCCATTGATGAACAGCGGAAAAATGTTGATGAACTGAAAGCCGCCCTGAAAAACGACTCAAAGTCCACGGCAAAGTTACTGCTCTCACTGGCCGATTATTTTGTTAAACGGTCGGTGTGGATTCTGGGTGGCGACGGCTGGGGCTACGACATCGGTTACGGCGGCCTGGACCACGTTATCGCATCGGGCAAAAATGTGAACCTGCTCTGCATGGACACCGAAGTTTACTCCAATACCGGCGGGCAAATGTCCAAAGCTACGCCGGTCGGCGCAATCGCCAAGTTTGCCGCCGCCGGAAAGGAAATCACCAAAAAAGACCTCGGCGCAATGGCCATGAGTTACGGTTATGTGTATGTCGCCAAAATTTCTTTGGGGGCGAACATGGCCCAGACGATAAAAGCCTTCCGCGAAGCGGAAGCTTTTGACGGCCCCTCGCTGATTATTGCCTATTCCCACTGCATCAACCACGGTATCGACATGAGCAAAGGGCTGGAGCAGGGCAAGGCGGTGGTAAGCTGCGGCCTGTGGCCCCTGTACCGCTACGACCCGCGGCTGAAAGATCAGGGAAAAAATCCCTTCCAGCTTGATTCCAAAGACCCAACCACGAGCCTGGAGGACTTTATGTACAAGGAAGTCCGCTTCAAGAGCCTGAAAGCCGCCAGTCCCGATCGCGCCGATTCTCTGCTTGCGCGGGCCAAAGCCCAGACCGAGCGGGTGTGGAAAGAGTATAAGTATTTGGCAGACCGGCCGTTCTAAAAGTAATGGGGGTGTCCAAAAAGTAATTTTTCAGGACACCCCCCTGTTATTTCTCCGTGGTAGATTTTCTTTTTCTGTATTCTTATATAGTGTATTATTCTCATTAGTCACGCAATGATGGCAGCTACCCGAATTTCGTAGTGTCGTTAGGCGTAACATATACGCTATGGGTAGTGTAAGTGACTGGCGAGGGTGAAAGACACCGGTCAGTTACCCGCCAAACAATTCAAGAGGGCGGGGTAGCCATTTCATCAAAAATGGAGTATGATTATTTTGCATGGATGAAAAATTACTGTTGGAACGTCTGGACAAAATTATTTCGCTGCTGGAAGTTGCCAGTAAACAGCCGTCTATACTGGTTAGGCTTGGAAACGGCGCAGCTACCGGGGCTGGAATACTTGGTTTAATTTCGGTTATTGATATACTTAAGACATGGTTAGGAGGGTAATCTCATGGCATGGCAAATTATTTTAACAGTTGCTTTATTAATCACCAGCGCGGTACTTTTTTATGTTACTAACAAATTAAAAAACCACCAATAATAGGCAAAACGCAGGGAAGGCGGCGCAGAGTGCCGGGCGCTAAATGAGTCACGCACCGGTAGCCCCCCTTCATTTCTCCGTGTACTCTGTGATAAAAAATTATCCCTTTCTTTTAACGGCCTGATCAATATTCCATTTAATGTGGTCTCTTAAATCTTTTTGGCTGTCAAAAGAAAGTCCGAAGTCACTTTCCATTTTTTTAACGTTATACATCATCGGTTCGGCGCCCCAACCCAAATCGTTAAGCGTAATTTTAGAATTTGATTCGGGGTAATATTCCAGCGCAATCTGCGCAATGCGTTCCCATGTGGTGAATATATTTCCCAGAGCGAGATAGGTTTCTTCATTTTTATCGCTTTCCAGTAATTTCAGGTACAGTTGGGCAATTTCAGGCGCGGAGATAAACTGCGTGCCGTCATGTTTGGTCAGCGTTACCGGCTTTGAATTTACAACGGCGTCGGCAATATCGCGGAATCGCGTATCGGCCTGGGATGAACCGTCGGGGAAGGGCGGGTTTGAATAGGTGTAACCGGGGCGGATTATATTGCGCTGCAGGGAAACTTTTGTGTCGTTTCCGTAATATTTGGTAAAGCCCAGTATAAACGCTTCCGAAGCCGATTTGGTGCTGCCGTAAAGATCAAGCGGAAGATTTGCCACGGTTTCATCCATGTTCTGCCTGTTGCGCCCCATGGCGGCGGTACTGCTGGTGTAGATAAATTTTTTGACGCCGGCTTTTTCAGCCATTTCGAGCAGATTGACTGTTGCGGCGGTGTCGTTGGTAAACATTGAAACCGGCTCATTGCCCCAGCCCAGAGCGATGTGTATTACCGCATCGCAGCCTTTTACATAATCCGCCAAAAGGCCGTAATCGGTTATGGTACCTTTAACGAGCCGCGCTTTTTGCGCCAGCGACGGGTATTTTTCCGGATCACGCGACAATACGACCGCCTCATGTCCGTTTCCCGTGACTGCCAGTGTAACGTACTGTCCTATGTTTCCTGTTCCGCCGGTAATAAATACTTTCATGGTTTTCTCCTTGATATAAAACGTTGGTCATTAAATCAACTACCCTAATTCTACCTGTTGTGAAGATAAAAAAACAGGTTACAATGAAGGGCATGAACCGGTGGTATCGATACGGAAAGGCCCTTTTGGATGAAATTGCGAATTCGCGGCCCCGGCCGGGAGAGGCGTATATTTGGTTTATGGGCCAGCATGGGTTTATTATCAACCTGGGGGGGACGGTTTTTTATATTGACGTGATTCTTAATGACCTGCCGGGCGCGGATAATCAAAGCCTGCGGGTATATCCGCCTCCTTTTGCGCCGGATGAAATTCAGCGGGTGGATTATGTACTGTGTACCCATAACCACCTGGATCACCTGAACCTTGAAACCCTGCTGCCGCTGGCGCGGGCCAACCCTCATGCTCAGTTGGTGATTCCCGCCCCCTGTAAATCCCTGCTCACCGGGGCCGGTATAACGGAGGGCCGTATTCTGGCGGCCAGAGCCGGGGAAAATCTGGTTTTGGGCGGGGGTATTACTCTTGCCCCCGTACCCGCCGTTCATACCCGGATTGTTCAGGATGAAGGCGAAAAGGACGAAAACGGGGACTATACCTGCCTTGGTTTTATTCTGAAAGGGGAGGGGCTTTTGATATACCATTCCGGTGATACCTGGGTTACGCCGTCCCTGATTCGGGCGCTTAAGGCCTGGGGGCCTGTTGATATAGCCATGCTGCCCATTAACGGCACTGATTGGGAACGGACAGAAGAAAATTGCATCGGTAACATGAGTCCGCTGGACGCGGTAAAACTCGCCCGGACGCTGCCCATCGACCTGGTATTTCCCGCGCATTATGACCTGATTGCCCATAATAGCGAAAATCCCGCACGATTTGCTGACTTAATGTATACCCTGTGTCCCGCGAAGCGCTTTCATGTTTTGGCCCCCGGAGAATGTTTCGTTCAAAAGTCCGGTCAACCGTAAATACACTGGCTCTTGGCAAATTCCCCAAAAAGTGGTAAAATAGATACTATATTATGGGTAAGAAAATCCTGTCCATATTCATGGCGGTTTTCGCGGGTCTTTTCGCGGCGAACTGCGGCCTGGACCCATTTTTTATACCGGTAGAGTTTATTGACGGCGTTCCCGAAACCGGTGATACAGGGATTCCGCTTACCCTGACCGGAACGGTTAATCCCGATTTTGCCAGTAACCGCTCCATTGTGTGGTCGGTAATATCCGAGGGGGGCACCGAGGCAAGTATCGAAAGGAATATTTTACATACCGCAAAGGATGGTACTGTTGTAATACGGGCAAAAGTCGCCAAGGCGACGATTAATGAAAAGGACTATGTTCAGGATTTTAACGTTGTCTTCAGCAGCCCGGTGCCGACATACATGGTACGATTTGAGCCCAACGGGGGCAGCGCCGTTGGCAGCCAGGCCGTATCGGAAGGGGGAACGGCAAAGCGGCCCGATGACCCGGGTAAATCCGGGTTTGGCTTTGTGGACTGGTACGATAACGCGGCACTGAACGAGCCGCCCTATGATTTTGAAAGGCCGGTTACCGAAAATATTACCCTTTACGCCAAATGGAAGGGGATTACCGCCCTGGCAGTCAAATCACAGCCCGCGACATTGGCCTACACGCACGGCGACGCACTCGACCTTTCCGGTCTGACGGTCACCCTGACTTACGATGACGATACCACCGAAGATGCGGCGTTTGCCGATTTCGCCGTAAAAAATATTTATACAAATCCGGCGCATGGCGCAACGCTTTCCCATTCCGTTCATGACGGAAAGCCGGTGATAGTTTCGGCGGGCAGCCTTACCGCGGATACCGATAAGCTGACGGTGAACAATCGAACCCCCGCCGCCGCCGATTACACCATCGGCAACCTGAACCAGGATGAGGGCAGCGTCAGCGCCGTAACCATAACGGCGAAAGGCGACGCGCCTGCGGCAAGCAGCATCCGCTACGACAACAGCCCCAATGTTCCGACAGCAGCCGGAACCTACACCGTGGCCTTTGACGTCTCTGCCGCCGACGGCTGGAACGCGGCAGCCGGCTTGATTGCGGGAACGCTGACCGTGAAAGCGGTAAACGGAACGGTAACCATAACCTTGAGCATGGAAGCCATTACGGAAGGAACGGCGGGGGAATCATTGCTATCACCCATAAAAATTTCCCGCGGCGCTGGATCGCCGGCTGATGTTACCGCCACTATAACGATTACGGGAAGTTACGATTCAATTAAATGGGAAATAGACGGCGTGGGCGCATATTTTGGTCAAACGGTGACCGGCAACGGTCCGTCCTTTATGCTTAGCGGGAATGATAACAAGTACAACACCCTGGGCGGCCATGTTGTGCGATTAACGGTCGAAAAAGACGGAAAGACCTATATGGTGAACATACCGTTCACCGTGGTTGACTAGAGGAGCGCGGAGAGGACAATGGGTAACTTTAAGAATCGCAGCATACACAAGCCATTACTCGTTATACTCGCGGTCTGCGCTGTTTTTGCCAGCGGCTGTCCTTCTCCGTTTGATTCTCATCCGCTGCAGAAGAAGCGGCTTCCTCCCGGCTGCGGCTCCTTCACCCTGAATCTTGACAATTCCGCCGCGCGGACGATTTTACCCAATACTCCATACCTGGCCGATTTTGCCGTCTTTAATCTGAACTTTGCGCCTGTTGCGGGTGTCGGCGTGGCGTTAAATGTGGATAAGAATATTAACAACGTAGCGAACCCTATCACTCTGCGTGAAGGAACATATACCCTGAGTGTCAAGGCGTATAAAGATTCGGCAAAAACAATTCTTATGGCGCAGGGAACGCTGACCGACATCATCATTAGCGCCGGAATAAATACCAACGCCAAGGTAACACTGCACGCTCTATTTGACGAAGGAACCGGGGTATTTAATTGGGAAATAGGCATAGACACTTCGTTTATTACGGTCGATTCCGCCACCATGACCATTATGAAAGGCGGTATCACAGAGAACCCGGTTGAAAATCTGACTACAACAGGGGCAAAAAACAACGGAAATCGCACGCTTGCTTCCGGCCTGTATTCGGTTGTTTTCAATCTGGCAGGCACGGACAGCGCAAACAGGCCCATGACGCTGGTGTGGTACGAATTACTGCATATTTATTCCGGGCTGGACAGCAATTTTGAGATGAGCTTTGACGACGCGCACTTTACCAACACACACTGGAATGTAACATTTAATTTTGATGATGATTCAGGCGGCAGCGCGCAACAGTCCGTTATGCACGGCAATTTCGTAAGCGCGTCTAATCCCGGCA
>JAIRRB010000246.1 GCA_031256195.1 Treponema sp. | reverse complement strand
GGGGGGGGGGGCGGGGGGGGCAGTGAACAAAGTTTACGCATTGCGTTCTCCTTGGTAATGCGGGTAAAACCGCACCGTGATTTTAATCACTCAGCGGCTCAAAGGTTTGAGCCTTGTTTTTATATGCGCCAAGCGCGTATTTTCCCGCTACCGGCGGGATATATAGAAGTATATTACGGTTTGGGGGTAAATGTCAAGCCAAAAAAAAGCCGTACAGGGAATACCTGTACGGCCCAGGATTGCCGGGTTTTCTCCTTATATAGCATTACACTACAGGAGCCCCCCAACCCGGCAATGTGCCTCAAACATTCTCAAGGAGTGCCGGATGCCTGTTCCCCTCCCAATATGTTAATTTCCTGAATAAACTCGTCCAAATTCTCAAAGTGCCGGTACACCGAGGCGAAGCGTATATACGCTACCTTGTCAAGAACGCTCAACTGCTCCAAAATCAGGTCTCCAATGACCTTGCCGTCAATTTCACGGCTGCCCTTGCTGAAAATCGCCGTCTTGTCCTCGATGTCATTTACCAGACTTTCAATCTGCATCGTGGACACCGGCCGCTTTTGCAGCGCCCGCGTTATGCCCCGCTCAATTTTGCCCCGGTCAAACGGTTCCCGCCTCCCATCCTTTTTGATAACCATGAACTGGCTGTCTTCGGTCCGTTCATAACTGGTAAAACGGTACCCGCAACGCTCACATTCCCTGCGCCGGCGTATTGCCTCGCCATTGGCAAGGGTTCGTGACTCAACCACCTTATCGTCAATGCTGCCGCAATGGGGGCATCGCATATTGTGTACCTCTTTATACCTTACCCTATATATAGCGCCCCATATCTGGTGTAGGGCCTTATTTTTATAGCGCCCCACCTATAGCGTCTCTATTAAATATACCACACTATATCTTGTGTGGCAAGCAAAAAATGCGTTTTTTTGATATAGCAGAAAAGTAGATAGTTCGCCCAACCCCGCATTGACACTCCTTCCCCTGAACGTTAAACTTGATATAACAGGGGCCAAAAATCCCCCCGGCGAGAGTGGTGGAATTGGCAGACACGCCAGACTTAGGATCTGGTGCCATAAGCATATGGGTTCAAGTCCCATCTCTCGCACAATAATGTAAGGAAAGTACCGTGTCCGTAACCAAAGAAATTACCCGTCTTGAAAAATCAAATGTCAAATTAAGCCTGACTGTCCCCAAAGAGGAAGTACAGGCCCAATATCAGGATGTACTGAGGGAATATACCAAAAATGCCCAGATGCCCGGCTTCCGCAAGGGAAAAGTGCCGCAAGAGGTTTTGCTGCGGAAATTCGGCGAGTCGCTGAAAGGGGCGGCCATAGGGAAGATTATCGAAAAGGCTGTTGACGAGGTTTTTCAGGATGAAAACCTTCCCCGTAATGAGCGGCCCCTGTCGTATTCCCAGCCGGTGATACAGGATGAGCCGCAACTTGACCTTGATCAGGATTTAAGCTTCTCTCTGGTTTACGATGTACTGCCCGCCATTAGCATCGGCCAATGGAAGGGGCTGGAGGTCGAAGTTCCGCAGGTGGAAATAACCGGGGAAGACATTGACCGGGAACTGGAAGAGGTCAGGGAGCGCAATGCCTTTGTCCTTGACCGGGATGAGGATGCCCAGGCTCAATCGGGCGATATTGTCACCATAAACTACTGTGAACTGGGGGAGGGCGGCGAGGCCCTGGCCCAATCCCAGCGGGATGATTTTGTTTTTACCTTGGGAAGCCGCTCTCAAGTGTACCAGTTTGATGATGATATTACCGGCATGAAAAAGGGCGAAACGAAGGAATTTTCAAAAACCTATCCGCAGGCGGATACTGCCGGTGATAGCGCCGACAGCGCCAACGCTGGCGTTAACTCATTTCTTGCGGGAAGGACGGTTAAATTCAGGGTAACGCTGACGGCCATGAAAGAGAAAAAACTCCCCGATTTGGATGACGAACTGGCCCAGGATGTTGATGAACAATTCAAAACCCTGGACGATTTGAAAAAAAGCATACGAGAGCGTCTGGAAAAAAGCCTGGCGCTCCGCATAAAAGATGTGAAAATCAACAAGTTGCTTGAAAAAATCATGGAGAATACGCCGGTAACCCTCCCCGAATCCATGATAAAGGTGGAACTTGAAGGACGTTTGCGCAATCTGGCGCGGCGTTTTAACACCGATGTTGAAAATGTGGTGCGTATGATGGGTATGACCGGCGAAAACCCCAACGAAATCGAACAAAATTGGCGTTCATCGGCGGAAAAGGCCCTCCATTCACGGTTTATCGTGGAAACCCTCATGGAAGAACAGCATATTGAGGCGAGTGACGCGGATGTAGAGCGCGAACTGGAAAACATTGCCGCCGATACGGGGACGCCGCTTGAGGAAGTCAAAAAGAAATACGAAGAAGATAATGCGCGGGAATATATCCGCGAGACTATCCGTGAGGCCAAATTCTTTGACGCGCTGGTGGCGGGAAATACCATAAAAACCGGTTCGCGGGTGAATTATCTGGACTTAATGGAAAAAAATGGGTAGATTAATAATATGACTGAACAAATGAACAGCCTGGTTCCCATAGTAGTCGAACAGACCGGAGCCGGAGAGCGATCCTACGATATTTATTCCCGGCTTTTGAAAGACCGGATAGTGTTTATTGACGGGGAAATCAACGATGTGACGGCGGACCTCGTGGTTGCCCAGCTTCTGTTTCTGGACGGGCAGGACACGGAAAAAGATATCAACCTGTATATCAATTCGCCCGGCGGTTCGGTGACCGCGGGGCTTGCCATTTACGATACCATGCAGTATGTCAAGTCCGATGTGCAGACAATCTGTCTGGGCCAGGCGGCAAGCATGGCGGCGCTTATTGTTGCCGCCGGAGCGCCGGGCAAACGGATGGTGCTTCCCTCGTCGCGAATGCTCATTCATCAGCCCTGGGGAGGCGCGTCGGGACAGGCCCGCGACATCGGCATTCAGTCCAAGGAAATAGTCCGCCTGAAAAAAATGACGATTGATTATTTCGCCCGGCATACCGGCAAAGACCCTGAAAAAGTCGCCGCCGATATGGAGCGGGATTTTTATATGGCGGCGGAAGACGCTGTCGCCTACGGCGTGGCGGACCGTATTTTAACAAGGGAACAAAATGGCGCGGCTTCGTAATACCGGTTTGGGCGTTGAGCGCATCTGCTCATTCTGCGGCAAGAGCGCCGACATGGCCCGCCGGCTTATTGCCGGGCCGAACGATGTCTTTATCTGCGATGAATGTGTGGAAGTATGCCGCAAGATTTTGACCGATGAAGACCAGGAACTTACCAGCCAGTTTACCGGGGACATACCCACGCCGCGTGAAATTAAACTGTACCTTGACCAGTTTGTGATTGGTCAGGATGAGGCGAAAAAAGCCCTGTCGGTGGCGGTGTATAACCATTACAAACGAATCGCCAACCCCGGCAAAGGCGGCGCCCAGGATGTCGAAATTGAAAAATCAAACGTTCTGTTGATTGGCCCCACGGGAACGGGCAAGACTCTGCTTGCCAAAATACTTGCCAAAAAACTTAAAGTTCCCTTTGCCATTGTTGACGCGACCACCCTGACCGAGGCGGGCTATGTCGGCGAAGATGTGGAAAATATTCTGCTTAAACTGATTCAAAACGCCGGCGGAAATATAGCCGCCGCCGAGCGGGGCATTGTGTACATTGACGAAATCGACAAAATTGCCCGCAAAGGGGAAAATGTTTCCATAACCCGCGACGTATCCGGCGAAGGAGTGCAGCAGGCGCTGCTTAAAATCATCGAGGGGACTATCGCTTCGGTGCCGCCCCAGGGCGGGCGCAAGCATCCCAATCAGGAAATGATTCGCATCGACACTACCAACATTCTGTTTATATGTGGGGGGGCCTTTGTCGGCCTTGATAAATTTATTGCCCGCAGGGTGGTGCAGCATCCCCTGGGCTTTGGAACCGAAAGCAGTACCGGGGAAAAGAGCCTGAAAGAACTATTTGACGCGCTGCATCCGGACGATTTGATTCACTTCGGCATGATTCCCGAATTTATCGGCAGGCTGCCCATTATCGTCAGTCTTGAAGAACTTAAACGCGAGGACCTCAGGCGGATTATCACCGAGCCGCACAACGCCATAGTCAAACAGTATCAGGCCTCCCTTGCCTACGATGACGTCAGGCTGGAATTTACCGAGGGGGCCATTGACGCCATTGCCGATACCGCAATCAAGCGGAAAACCGGAGCGCGCGGACTGCGGGCCATTGTTGAAAAACTGATGACCGATGTAATGTTCGAGATACCTTCGATGAAGGGCGGCAAGCAGGTGGTTATTACCGAGGATGTCGTCGAAAAATCCGAAGCGCCCGTTATTCAACTGCTCCAGAAGAGCGCGTAGGGCCTGCCCGTGAAACGCGGCGGCATCCCCCCCAGAGCCGGTTTTTTTTCATTTTTTTCCGGCCTTAAACGGGGCAATGCGCACTGGTTTCCCGAAGGCGCAGGAAGGCTCATCAGAGAAGAATTTACCCTGCTTCCCCTGCACGAACTGGTATTGTATCCCCATACCGTTGTCCCCATTTTTATCACCACCCATGACGGCATAACCGCTGT
>JAIRRB010000241.1 GCA_031256195.1 Treponema sp. | reverse complement strand
GGCTGGATTATAAGATGGCTGTATGCCAGATTTCAACTTACGGCATCGGAGCAACGCGCCGAACGTATAAAACAGGATGCGATAAAGGAAGCTGAAGCCAAAAGGAAAGAAATACTCCTCGAGGCGAAAGAAAGAGTTATCCAGGAACGAAACCAGCAGGAGAGAGAGACCCGGGAACGCAGAGCGGAGCTGCAGCGGCTTGAACGCCGTGTAGTGCAGAAAGAAGACGCGCTGGATAAGAAAGTTGCCCAGATTGAACGGACGGAACAGGCGCTGGCCGACAAGGAACGAGTCTGCCAGGAGCGGGAAAGTACCCTCAGCAAGGAGGAGGAACGTTACCGGGCGGAACTGGAACGAATTTCCGGCCTGAGCGCCGAGGAAGCCAAGGTTCTGATTATCAAGGACATGGAAGATGAGGCCAAATATGACGCTCAGGGCCTTATCAACAAGATTGAGCAGGAAGCGAATCTTTCCGCGGAAAAAAAGGCGCGGGAGATACTGGTCGCTACCATTCAGCGCTTTGCCTCCGAGGTAACCGGGGATGTCACCGTGACAACGGTTACCCTGCCCAACGATGAAATGAAGGGCCGGATTATCGGGCGGGAAGGGCGGAATATCCGCACGCTGGAAACATTGACCGGTGTGGACATCATTATTGATGATACGCCCGAAGCGGTGGTTATTTCCTGTTTTGACCCGGTTCGCAAGGAAATTGCCAAGGTAGCGCTTGAAAAGCTCATTCTGGACGGGCGGATTCATCCGGCGCGTATTGAGGAAATTGTTACCAAAGTCAGCAAGGACATTTCCCAGAAAATTTTTGAAGAAGGGGAAAAGGTTCTTTTTGACCTGGGCATTCACAACATCAAACAGGATGCGATTCGCGCTTTGGGCCGCCTGTATTTCCGTACCAGTTACGGGCAGAATGTGCTGAACCATTCCAAGGAAGTCGCCGTTCTCGCGGGGATGCTTGCCGCCGAGGTTGGCTGTAACCGGGACCTGGCCAAACGGGCCGCCTTGTTGCATGACATTGGCAAGGGTATAGACACGGATTCTGACCTTAACCATGCGGAAATAGGCATGGATATGGCCCGCAAAATGGGCGAAGACGCGCGGGTTATCAATGCCATTGGCAGCCACCACAATGATATAGAGCCGACCTGCATTGAATCGGTGCTAGTGCAGATAGCCGATGCCATTTCAGCGGCCCGGCCCGGCGCCCGCAAGGAAACCCTTGACAACTATATCAAGCGGCTTGAAAACCTTGAAAATGTCGCCAAAGATTTTGACGGCGTTGCCAGCGCGTTTGCAATTCAGGCGGGGCGGGAACTTCGCGTCATTGTCAATAACGAGACGGTCAACGATGACCGCTCCCGCGAACTTGCGCGGGGAATCGCCAAGAAGATTGAAAACGATTTGCGTTATCCTGGCCGGATTAAGGTAACTACCATCAGGGAGACCAGAGTAACGGAATACGCCCGGTAATGGGGCGGCATAAGGCTTTTCAGTGTATGTCTGTCCGTTGTGCGGACAGGCGTATACTGGAGCCTAATATTCAGCGGTCGACGGGAGTCGAACCCGCGTCACGAGCTTGGGAAGCTCGGGTAATACCGTTATACGACGACCGCAAAACCTTAAAAACCGCTGTTGAACGTCAAGTTAATCAGTGATTCCTCAACATTGACGGAAGTTTTTCCTTTTGTCAAGCGTCGGCGAACTTATAACCGAGGGTAAATTGCGCTTACAGCGCTACTTCATCAAAAAGCGGAGCCTCTTTCAGAACACGGGCTATGATGTGATGGCCGTCCAGAACAAGGTCCGGGTCGTTTTTCAGGATAAAAAAGGCGTCGGTTCTGGCCCGGGCAAGGGTTTCTATGTCGCGGATAGGATTGGCGATTCCCAGATTAAGGTAGCCGGATTGTTCGGTTCCGGCAATCTGGCCCGGCCCGCGCAGTTTTAAATCTTCCTCGGCAATAATAAATCCGTCAGTGTTTTCAAGCATTACTTTGAGCCGCGCCTTGCCGTCTTCGGTTAAATCATCGGAGTAAACCAAAAAACAGTACGCTTGATTCTGCCCCCGGCCAACTCTGCCCCGGAGCTGGTGCAGGGCGGAAAGGCCGAAACGTTCCGCGTGTTCTATCACCATGCAGTTTGCGTTGGGTACATCTACCCCCACTTCGACAACGCTGGTGGCAACCAGTACGCTTATTTCACCGCTGCGAAAACATTCCATTGTCTGCCGCTTTTCCTCATCATCGAGTTTTGAATGAATCAACGCTACAGAAAAACGGGGAAATACTTTTTTCGCAAGCCGCTCGGCCATGGAAACCGCGTCCTTAATGGCGGCGTCTTTTAAGTTTGCCTCATCGCTGTTTTCGATAAGCGGGTATACAAAATACGCCTGACAGCCGGTCTCAAGTTTTTTCCGCACAAAGTCGTACACCCGGGCCTCGCTGGATTCTTTTGCCAGGTGGGTTTTGACCGGTTTTCTGCCCGGCGGCATATCGCGGATAACTGACACCTCCATGTCGCCAAACACCGTCAGGGCAAGAGTGCGGGGAATGGGCGTTGCGCTCATCATTAATAAATGGGGATTGTTACCTTTGGCCATAATAAGGGAACGCTGGGTAACGCCAAAGCGGTGCTGTTCGTCTACCACTACCAGACGCAGGTTTTTATAACTGACATCTTTGGAAAAAAGCGCATGGGTTCCCACGGCAATATCTATTTCACCCGCGGCCAAATGCCTTAATAAATCTTTTCTGCCCGCCGCTTTTATGTTTCCGGTAAGATACGCAATCCGCAGTCCCAGGGGTTCAAGCAGGCGGGCGGCATTTTCCGCATGCTGGCGGGCAAGCAGTTCAGTCGGTGCCATGAGCGCCGTTTGGCCGCCGCCATTTTTATGGAGCGCGTCATCCGCCGCCCGCAGCGCCGCAAGAAAAGACACCAATGTTTTACCGGAGCCGACATCGCCCTGCAAAAGCCGCGCCATGGAATGATTTGAACTACAGGCCATATCCGCATTAATTTCAGCGATTGCTTCCTGCTGCCCCGGTGTCAGCGAAAAAGGCAGCCGTTCCAGTAACCGCTGTTGCAGGGGGGAGGGGAGGGGGGGGGTATTATCTACCGCCAGTCCCTTTCTTTCGCTTGCCCGTTTACCCACCATCACTTCAAGATAAAACAATTCTTCATAAATTAAAGTTTTTTTTGCACATTCCCGTTCCGCCTCTGTTGCGGGAAAATGAATGGCCCTGATTGCGGCGGCCTTTGGCAGCAGTTTATCCCGCTCAATAATTTCCGGGGGAAGTTCGTCTTCCAGTTGGGCGGCATACTGCTCAATGGCGTAGCTGGTAAAACGGCGGAGCATTGTTTGATTCAGTCCGGCGCTGAGAGGATAAACAGGAAGTATATTCCCGAAGTTTGCGCTTTGCGCCGCCGCAAGTGATTCTATTTCAAAAGAACTGGATTGAATTTCGCCGTACTTGTAATAAAAACGGCCCCAGAGACGAAAGCGCCCGCCCTGCACAAGCTGTTTATCCAGCCAGGGACGGTTAAAACAGAGCAGCGCCGCCCTGCCGCTTTCATCCTCAACATATATCTTGGGCGTCCGCGTTCTGCCAAAACCAATCCAGTCGCGGGCTATTACACTCACTTCGGTACAAACCTGTTTGCGCTGAAATTCACTGATGGGGGCTATTACCGTCCGGTCTTCCCAGTCGCGGGGGTAGTGGCAGAGCAGGTCCGCTGTATTTTGTATGCCCAGCCGCGCAAATTTCGGAACCAGTACGGGACCGATGCCGCGGATTGCGGTTAACGGCGCGGTAATGGAACGGAGCAGCATATTACACGAATGACCTCAGCAGCAGGCCGATAAGAAACTTTACGGCGACACGCCCCATTATCCAGATTCCGGCCAATGCCGCAATGGAAACGATAATGCCGGTTGAAAAATTGACCAGCCGCCTGCCAAAAATAATCCGGTTGATGCGGTACATGAGGGGCCGTGCGATGGATTCGATGATTTGCCAAAAGGCAGAGTACATATTGCTGTTGCTGATATACCCGATAAAGCGCAGTACAAGAACGACAAAACAAAAACCCACAATAAAAGAGACCGCCGACCACACCGCGGAAAGGCAAACGGCGAGAATTATTCCCAGGCTGATTTTGCCCTGAGCGGCAATGGTGGAACATATTGTCTGCACGATGGAAAGGGATGCCAGCGCTGCGATAGGGGAAAGGTCCAGAATACCAGCTTTCAGATTGAATCTTTGCCGCCACCAGTTAAGGTAGGGATCGGTAATGCAGGCGAGAATGTACGCCGGTTTGCCGTACTGGGTATTGCTAAACCAGGTAAGTATTATCCTGATGCCAATCAGCAGGGAAAACAGTCCGGTCAGCGCCGCCAACAGCCCCATAATTAAACGCATAGTTCCTTCCATGTTTCTACAACTCCCGCACAGTCTTTCAATTCCGCTTCCGAGCTTATACCGGCAGTGGTGCGGATTATTTTTTCACCGTTAGCTGAAATATGAATAAACACCGGACAGGGGCCGGGGTTTCCCAAAATATAATTGCGCAGGGGGTAAATGCCTTCATCGCGGTCTGCGGCTTCGCTGTCCAGGCGGATATGAACGGCTTCCGCCGACAC
>JAIRRB010000163.1 GCA_031256195.1 Treponema sp. | reverse complement strand
TCGAGGGATTGCCGCGCCTCAAAAGACGGTATAAACACATAGCCGCTTTTTGGAATCGATACGGCGGCAACAGCTGCCCTGAAACCCAAATCGTACTTTTCCGCCAATGCTCCGGCTTCAACTGGACGCGAACATACCCATTCTATCGATTGCCTGACCGCGTTCAGAATATCTCCCGCCGCTTCTGAGTTCGCGTCCGCGAATCCCCCGTCCATAACCAGCACGGTCATGGGATAATTCCCGCTATGGCCCAGCGCCGCCCATTCTTCCTGGATATCTACAACAAGCCTGAGGCCCTGCCTGCCTGCCTGCGCCATTGTCGCGAAGGGTTCGGGAAGCAGTGCGGTAGAAATCTTTCCGGCAATGAGGGACTGGGCAATCTCGGGCGGCGGCAGGGAATAGCCGAGTTTAACATCAATCTCAGGAACAAGATCGTGTGCCGAAAGTATTTTGCGGAACACATAGTCGGGCGTTGCGCCCTGTCCCGCGACTTCCACGGTCTTGCCCCTTAGATCAGGAAGGCCGCGCAGTTCAGGGTCAGCGCTGAGGAGGCTTAGCATGCCCGTGCCGACAACCGCCGCGGCCCTTACATCAATTCCAGACGAGGCGATTTTTGCCGCCATATTCGGCGGGAGTATCCCTACCCTGGCTTCGCCTGAAATAAAGCGCGCGGCCATAAGGTCCGCCTGGGCCAGGGCTTCAACCTTTACGTTAAAGCCCCGAATCTCAGGCGGCTCTTCAAAGAGGCGGAGCATCCCCACACCGGGCGAACCTTTAAGGCTGTAGATTGTTAAGGTTCTTCCGCCGGTACCGGATGCCCCACGGGCAAAAATAAAGCCCGTGGCAAACAGGAAAAAAAACAACAGCATGACGCGGTTTTGCAATACACGCGATACTACCGGCAGGGTATACGGCAACATTGTTGCCGGCCCTGCCGGCCGGATGAAGGGCTTACGGCGCATTTATCGCTTCAAGTATGAAGTTACCGGTAATGACCCGCAGATTCTTCAGGAAGATTGTTGTCGAACCAGTGAATTGGGTGCGGATTTCTATCCTGTTCCGGCTGGAATCCGTATAAGGGCAGATGCCGATTATCCTGGAAGGGTTGTTTTCAGCGATGCGCGACACTTTAACCGCTTTCGAGGGGTCGTCCAGCGGCACGAAGTACACGCCGCAGTCAGGGTGATCCCCCGCTATCTTGATCTTGCTGCCGGTAATACAGAACATATTGCCCGGAACAAATCCGCTGTTTGACGAATCTTTTTCGGTATCATTGAACTCTTCGATGTATGCGTTGGTGTCCGCGACAGAATCAACCTCAACGTCGATTTGCTTGATAAGTTCAAGCAAAACTTTGCGGGTACGGTACTTGAGGCTGATTGGGTTCTTTTTAGGATCATGCGCGTCTTTTGGCGACTTAAAGAAACCGCCAATTTTCGGGTGTATTGAAAAGTAGCCGGTATTCACCGCGAACCCGTCGCACAAAAGCCAGATCATCTCGTTGAGAAACTGCCGCACATGGCCGATCGCTTCCTCAAGATTGCCGCTGAAACCGCCCCGATCCCTCATGGACGTGCATATCTCGGTGACGCCCAGGTTTGAATCATTGGCGGTCCTGGCAAAATAACCGCCTTTCTCACTGCTCAGGTTGAAAACATTGGGATATAATTTTACACGAATATGGTGTAAAATCTTGTCAGTAGTATTTATGGCACCCATAAATACCTCCATGAGGACACCCCGGCCGGAATGTCCTGTTAATTAATAAGGGCATGAAACAACGTTCCATGGTATCCTTTAGTAATTAATGATCATCAACTACCTATAATATAATCTAAATAGTCAAAAAATACAAGTGAATTTCAAAAAAAAATTACAAATTCGGTTAGCTTTTTCTCAAAAGCCGGATTTTGTTTTTGCTACAGTACAGGCACCCTATAATGGCCTATTATGGACAACCTATAATGTCCTATTATGGAAACTCATAATAGCCAATTATCGATACCCCATAATAGCCTATTATGGGCACCCTGTAATGGTACATTTATGAACAATCTTTCTCACGGAGCGCACGGGGGACGCGGAGGAAAAAAAGGCTAAAAACGGAGAATGGCTGCCATCGCATTGGACTGTGTCCGCAAACACCAGATCAGGAAGCAATACCCAGCGTTTCTTTCAATGCTGTTTCCAGCAGCCGCGAGTAATTAAGCCCTTCCGCTTCGGCTTTCAGCCAGTGGGGATTGTTACAGTTGTTTTTTCCCTCCGGTTGTTAAACACGCTGATTCCGGGGTTTTTGTCAGTTTCAAATACCGCAAGATACGTCAATTTTCGCATAAGAACCTTATTTCCCGAACCGTCATATTTTTATTATACGTGCGTCAAGTGAGAAAATCGTTCGTGACCGTTTGTGAGGGTTGGCGGTTAAATTCCTCTGTAACGCCTATTGCTTTCGTGACGCGGCCTGGGCCGCCTGGGTTATTTTGCCGTTTACATCAGCCAGGAGCGAACGGACATTCTGGCACTTGGCCACAGCATCCCGGTATTCGTCATCGGCAAAGCTCTGCCTGGCGTCGTCGTAGGTACTGCGCGCCAGATCTATTTCATCCGAAAGCGAGTCAAAATCGAGGGTTATGTTCGGCACACCCTGGGCGGCGTCGAGTGAAGCCGCGGTTTCCGCCAGGGGAGCGCCCAGGCTGTTCAGAAGGCTTACGGCTTCTTCCCTTGCGCGGACAGCGCCGGTTTTTCCGTCTTCAACGGCTTTTGCGGCCGCGCTGATTGCCTCAGCAGCATAATTTTTGGCCGCGTCGTAGCGCTTGGCGTCCGCTTCCTCATGCATCCGGGTCAGGGCGTCCCTGGCGCGGATAAGCGTATTGCCCGCGTAGGCGACGGCGTCCGCGTCATTCTCGGCCCGGATAACCGCGTTTTCGGCAGCGTTCATCTC